>JAYGDO010000623.1:0-5319 GCA_046582885.1 Pirellulales bacterium
GCGGACAGGCCCGGAAGTTCAAATTCAGGACAACGTCTCGGGCCGAGACCCGCAAAAATCGGGCTGGCTTTATCAACTTTACAAGCCGGTCAAACCGAGTTGGTTGCCGAAATACGAAAACCAAGTCGGCTTCAAAAGCCCCGATACGCCCGACGCCACGCGGCCGGCCGGAGAATGGAATCACATTTATCTGCGCATTTCGCCGACGCAAAGCGAAGTCTGCCTGAACGGTGTCAGCTACTACAAATTCAAAAAAGGCAGCGACGATTGGAATCAGCGCGTCGCCAAAAGCAAATTTTCCAAGTTTCCAAAATTCGGCAAATCGCCGAAGGGCCACATTTGTCTGCAGGATCACGGGAATCTCGTTTCGTTTCGCAACATCAAAATTCGAGAGCTGGCCGATGACGGCTCAGTGCCCGATCCGGTGGACGGGATACTGCCGCTGAAAGTTGCCGAAGCATTCCCAAAACTGAACTGGCAGGGCTGGGAAGGCGCCGACGAGCAAGGCAAACTCCTGCCGTTGCGGCCGATCACGCTGACGCCTGCGGGCGACGCCAGCAACCGAGTATTTGTGGCCGACCAGCGCGGCTCGATTTACGTTTTCGAGAATAGTCCGTCCGCTAAACAGGCCCAGCTGTTTCTTAACATCACCAAACGCGTCCACGATTGGCGAAAAGACGACGAAGAAGGATTGCTCGGTCTGGCGTTTCACCCCAGCTACAAGACGAATGGTCAGTTTTTCGTCTACTACACGGCCGAGTCGCAGCCGCATTTGTCGGTTGTTTCGCGATTTACCGTTTCAAAGAACGACCGCAACAAGGCCGATCCAGCCAGCGAACAGATCGTGATCAAAATTCCGCAACCGTTTTCCAATCACAATGGCGGCTCAATCGCCTTTGGACCGGACGGCTACTTGTACGTTGGCCTCGGCGACGGCGGCCATCGCAACGACACCCTGGGCAACGCCGCGAACCTCGGCACGTGGATGGGCAGCATTCTGCGGATCGATGTAAACGCCAAGAGTGGCGATCAGAATTATGCGATTCCAAAAGACAACCCATTCGTCAATCGAAAGGGTGCGAAGCCCGAAATTTACGCTTACGGTTTCCGTAACATCTGGCAATTATCTTTCGACCGTAAAACCGGCGATCTGTGGGCCGGCGATGTAGGCCAGGATTTGTGGGAAGAGATCGACGTCGTCCATGCCGGCGGCAATTATGGCTGGGGCGCGCGTGAAGGCACGTACACCTTTGGTAATCGCAAGTTTAAGGTCCAAGACAAACCGATCGACCCGGTTTGGGAATACGATCACCAAACAGGCAAATCGATTACCGGCGGATTTGTCTATCGAGGCTCGAAGCTGCCGGAATTGCAAGGCTCGTATTTGTATGCCGATTTCGTGACGGGCCGTATCTGGGCTCTTAAGTACAACCAATCCACTGGCAAGGTGATTTCGAACGTGCGTATTCCATCTCCGCGATTGGCCGTGATAGGATTTGGTGAAGACGCCGCCGGCGAAGTCTATGGCCTGGTGCAATCCGGCAACGGCCGAGGCATCTTTCGTTTTGTGCGGTAGTCGTTTCACCACAACCCGACGAGGGACCCGACGAGGGACCCGACGAGGGACTCGACGAGGGATCGCCCGTTTGCTTGCCGGTTAAACCCGCCGATACGGGTTCTCCGTTGGGCCACCACGAAATAAAAGTCGGACAAGAAACCGTCGGCGCCGCGAACAGACTCACCTGCTTTTCACGGCGACTCTGCGGACGTATTTTACGTGGTCAAGCACGACGATCCGCGTTTTGAGTTATTAGGAGCAGCACCTTGCCGCAGACTTTTCAAGTTGCCGTTTATCCCGGGGATGGAATCGGCCCTGAAGTAATTGCACAGGCGGTCAAGGTGCTTGATGCTGCGCAGCAAGCCGAAGGCAACTTCGCTCTGCAGTACACAACGATCCCTTGGGGCATCGAATACTGGAAACAGCACGGTTGCGTCGCGCCGGCCGACATGCTTGATGTGTTGCGGCCGTTCGATGCAATCTTGCTCGGGGCCGTCGGCTGGCCGGACCTACAGCCCGATCACGTGACGCTCGCGCCGCTCGTAACAATCCGACAAGCGTTCAACCAGTACGCATGCATGCGTCCGGTGAAACTGCTTCCCGGTGTTGCCTGTCCGTTGGTAGGCAAAAGCCCCGACGATATCGACTTCGTGGTGATCCGTGAAAACTCAGAGGGTGAATATCTTAATAGCGGCGCCCGCGTGAAAGTTGGCCAGCCCGATGAGTTCGCGCTGCAAACCGCCGTCCACACGCGCAGCGGCATTGAGCGTGTGCTGCGGTTCGGCTTTGAAATGGCGCAGCAGCGTCGCCATCATTTGACGATGATCACCAAATCCAACGCGATGCGATACAGCTACGTGCTTTGGGACGAGACGCTGGAACAGGTCCGCAGCGACTACCCAGATGTAACAGCTCAACGGCAGCATGCGGATGCCGCGGCGATGAACTTTGTGCGGTGTCCGGAATCGTTCGATGTCGTTGTGGCGTCGAATCTGTTTGGCGATATTTTGACGGATTTGGGCGGCGTTATTGCCGGCGGTCTCGGCCTCGCGCCCAGCACGAACACCAATCCCGAACGAGAATTTCCGTCGATGTTCGAACCGGTGCACGGCTCGGCGCCGGACATCACCGGTCAAGGCATCGCCAACCCGGTCGCCGCAATCCTGAGCGCGGCGATGATGCTCGATTGGCTGGGATTGCCCACTGCGACGGGCCGTATTCGCGCGGCGGTCGAGGGGGCGCTCCTTGCAGGTCACGGCACACCCGATCTGGGCGGCTCGATGACGACGAAACAGATGGGCGACGCGATTCTGGCGAATCTCTAAGGCAGTTTCCGCACCGGGAGGACGAGCTTACGATGGCTCATTCCTTCGCGATGCAGTACAGATGCTTCTTCCCGCGCAGAAAAAGCTCCCGACCGACAATTGCAGCCGACGCACTGAAGCTGTCGTTCAACCGATTGATCGAAAGCAGCCGCGGAATATCGCCGTGGCTGAGCACCGCGGTCGTACCGTCTAGATCTGTAATGTAGATGCGGTCGGCTGCGCCAACCGGCGAGGCGTAGACATTTCTGATTGCACCCAGCCGAAAAGCACCGGGCCGATCTTCGCCCGTCTTGGCACTAACGCGCGACAGAATGCCCTGATAGTGCGTAAGGAAATAAAGCGAATTGTCGTACAACAGCGGCGACGGCACGTAGGGAGTTCCGCGAAAACGGCTCCACAACACTTTGTCCGTGCCGGTGATGTCGCCCTTTGCACCGTCAAGGTTGATGGCCAGCATCGCGCGTTTTTCGTAGCTGCTGCCCACGAAAACAACACCGTCGGCAGAGACGGGTGTCGCGACAATATTTGCGGACATGCCGCCGCACTGCCAAATGTTTTTTCCGGTTTCCAGATCATAACCGCGAACGCGATCCGTGCCGCAAACAACGACTTGCGGCCTGCCGTTGTGTTCAACAACGATCGGCGTTGCCCACGACGTGACCTCTTTTCGATCTAACCTCCAAAGTTGCCTGCCATTACGCTTATCCAGCGCGACCACGAACGATTGGCCTTCATGGTCCCAGTTAACGATCAGCGTATCGCCGTAAAGTGCCGGCGAACTGCCTTCTCCGTGGCCGTGCTTGGTGTGCATTTTTCCCAATTGCATCTGCCAGATCAGCTTGCCGTCGACGTCGAGGCAAAACAAACCGTGCGAGCCAAAAAATGCAAACACACGTTCTCCGTCGGTTATCGGTGAGGCCGAAGCAAGGCTGGCCGTATAATGTCCACCCTCGTGCGGAAGGTTTTTGTGAACAACCTGCCGCCAGATAACCTTGCCCGTCATCCGACCGAGCGCGAGGACAACGTACTCGTGGTGCTGTGAAACGGACACGTTGTCGTGGGCGCCGGGACGACCGCTGAGCCGCGGCTTGAGTCTCTCGCCATACGAAATTGCAGTAGTGACAAAGATTTTGTCTCGCCAAATGACGGGTGTCGAATGACCAAGGCCCGGCAGCGGCGCTTTCCAGCGGATGTTATTGTCGTCGTCCCATTCAACGGGTGGGTTTGCGCCCGGCGCAACGCCCGTGCCGTACGGCCCGCGCCACTGGGCCCAGGATTGCACAGGCGGTTCATCAGCCCGGACGCGAGTACCGCAGATCAGTAGTCCGAACAATACCGGAAGAAATAAGGACCACCAGAAATCGCCGGGCCGAAGAGTGAGCATGATACGGTTTTCCTCGTTGCCGTATCGTAAGGCCAGCTTTCAGCAGTCGTCAACTCGGCCTTGTTGTACACCGAATGCTCTGCGTTCGACCGTTCTCGTTGCCACGCCACCGGACAAGGTACGCCGGCAGACTTTCGCGATAGCGCCGTCGGTTTTTCGCCACCTTCGACCGGGCAATGGCGGCCCCCGTCTTGAAGAACCGGTCCCCTGACAACGGCGGCACCTGCCCCCGCCCCAAACACGGCGGCTCCGGTGACGTTTGAAATATCAACCAGGTTTATTGGTTCTGTAGATGGTCAAATCACTGCCGATGACCCTATCCGAGTCCGGAACCGTCGTCGAAAATTCGGTGAATACCCAGGGCGGACATGCGGACGGCGCGTCGGCGGCGATTTGGCGACCCATCAGCCCTGAATGAGCGGCCCGGCTGCCGGCAACTACTTGACGCGGCCCCCGGCGATGTGCATGCTCGTGCGCAATGCCGCCTTCGCGGTGACAACGCAACATCCCGTTTACGGCATTCGCAATCGACACACCAACGAGAGGCATTCAACAATGGTTCGAGGATTTTTGTGTGTTATTGTAATGGTGCTTGTACCAGCAGAAGTTGTAAGCCGCGTTGCGGAAGCTGGCGAAACCGGGGCGGAACCGATCACGGTATCCGAAAAGGACTGGCCGTGGTGGCGCGGCCCAAACCACAACGGCGTTGCCGCGGCCGATCAGAACCCGCCGCTGGTCTGGAACGACGCGAAGAATATGCACTTTAAAGTCTCTCTACCGGGCCGCGGCCACGGGTCGCCGACCGTTGTGGCAGACAATATCTATCTCGCAACCGCCGATGAAAAGATGCAAATTCAATCGGTGCTTTGCTTCGACCGCCGCAACGCCAAACGAAAATGGAAAACGGAATTACACCGCGGTGGCTTTGTTTTTAAAAATAAAAAGGCGTCGCTCGCCTCGTCCACGGTTGCATGTGATGGCAAGCGGCTGTACATCAACTTCTTCAACCACGGCGCGGTGTTCACGACGGCGCTCGACCTAGATGGCAAACA
>JAYGDO010000154.1:0-3369 GCA_046582885.1 Pirellulales bacterium
GTCGTCTTCCCACGGCAAATTGTCGATATGCGGTGAATCTGCTTGACCCGGTCGGTTTCACATCGCACCATAGTGTTGATGCGAAATGCGGGGGTTCTTCTACTGATGGGGTCGCTGGCGGCTCTCTGTGTGCGCACTGTCGGCGTTGCGGCGCCGCCATCCACTGCGCCGAGTGTCGGCCTGCGCGATAATACACCGGCCGTATTCGCACTCGTCGGCGGGCGGATTGTCGTGCAATCGGGCGAGGTGATCGAAGATGGCACCATGGTCGTCCGTGATGGCGTGATAACGGCCGTTGGCAAAGACGTTGTGCCGCCGCCAGATGCGGTTACGATCAAGGCGACGGGTACGATAATCTATCCGGGCTTGATCGATGCCTACAGCGAGCTGGCCAACGCTCAAATCGATCAGAAAGTCGGTGCGCCGTATTGGAATCCGCACGTGACGCCGCAACTCGATGTTGCGCGTCAAATGACGACCGAAACGGCCGCCAACAAGAAGTACCGTAGCCAGGGTATTCTCGCGCGATTGGTCGCACCGGCGGCCGGCGTCATCAAGGGACGCAGCTTAGTGGTCACGACCGGCGCTAACTCGCCGGTGACGGCGGTGCTGCGAGCGAACGTCGCGCAGCACGTGCGGCTGACGATCGCCCGCGGCGACCGCAAGCAGTATCCGAATTCGCCGATGGGCGCATTCGCGCTGGCCCGTCAAGCGATCTACGACGCGCGGTGGTTCGATCAAGCGCAGCGGGCTTTTGCCGCCAATCCGACTTTGCCTCAACCGGAAAGTAATGCCGCGCTGACGGCGCTGGCCGCAGACATTTCTAACGGCCGGTTGTTCATCGTGGATGCGCCGGATCAGCGTTACTTGATGAGGTCCGACCGCTGGGCACGCGAGTTTAGTGTGCCGATTGCGATTCGCGGTAGCGGCCACGAGTACCGTCGCATCAGTTCGCTGCGGAAATCGGGCCGCACGGTGATCGTTCCGGTCGCATTCCCCAAAGCGCCCAATGTGGGAACTCCCGAAGCGGCGCGCAACGTGACCCTACGAGCACTGCTGCACTGGGATCTCGCGCCGGAGAATCCCGCCCGACTGCACCGCGCCGGGGTGCCCTTTGTTTTGACCAGCCATGGCCTGAAGGATCAAAATCAGTTCCTGACGAAAATCCGCGAAGCCGTGCAGCGGGGCCTGCCCGTGGATGCCGCGTTAGCGGCGCTGACGACGCGGCCGGCAAAATTGCTCGGTGTCGATCGGCACGTCGGCACACTGGAACAGGGTAAGATCGCCAATTTTTTCACCACGGATAGTGAACTGTTTGCGAAGAATACAAAGTTGCTGGAGACCTGGGTTCGCGGCCGCCGATATCCGGTACAGGTGCAACCGCCGGTGGATTTACGGGGCGGTTGGCGCGTCGACTTGCGAAAGCCGCACGGAAAAATCGACCGCCTGTACCTGAAACTGGACGGCGAGCCGCAGCAATTGCAGGCGACGATCGGTCTTCGTGCCGATGCGGCAGATGACGATTCAAAGATCGCGAAATTAACGCAGACCAGTTTCCGCAATGCTCGTTTCCACGGCACGTTTTCCACAAAGGTATTCGCCGTGGACGGCATCGCTCAAATCAGCGCCGTGGTGACGGCCAAGGACGGTCCGCCGACGTGGACAGGCAAGATCGTGTGGCCCGGCGGGGAAGAATCGGTCATATCGGTCGCCCCGACGAAGCAGCAAGGAGGAAAAGGCGAGGAGAAACGGAAAAAAAAAGCGGACCAGCCGGAGCCGGCGGCGGCGGATAGGGCCGCCTTGTTTGAACCGAACTTTCCACTCGGCGCGTACGGGACCGGCGAACCGCCACCGGGGCCTGATTCGGTGCTCGTCCGCGGCGCTACGATCTGGACCTGTAGCGAGGCCGGAGTTCTGACGGAAGCCGATCTGTTGTTTGGCGCCGGCAAGATCATAGCCGTCGGCCGCGACCTCAAAGTGGCTAAGGGCACTCGCGTGATCGACGCAAACGGCAGGCACGTGACACCCGGTCTTATCGACTGCCATTCACACATGGCGACCGATGGCGGGATCAATGAAAGTACCCAGGCCGTGACGGCCGAAGTTCGCATCGGCGATTTCATCGACGCCGAAGATATTGCAATCTACCGACAGCTGGCAGGTGGCGTCACGGCCGCTAGTATTTTGCACGGTTCGGCGAATCCCATTGGCGGCCAGAATCAAGTCGTGAAACTTCGTTGGGGTTTCGAGTCCGAAGGGCTCAAATTTGAAGGAGCGCCGGCCGGTATAAAATTTGCGCTGGGTGAAAATGTCAAGCAGAGTAATTGGGGCGAAAAATACACGACGCGCTATCCGCAAACGCGAATGGGCGTGGTGCAGATCATTCGGGACACGCTCCAGGCCGCCCGAGATTACCGACGAGCGCACGCCGCGTGGCGTCGAACGCGGTCGGGGCTGCCCCCGCGCATCGATCTTGAATTGGAAGCGGTTGCCGAGATTTTGGAAGGCCGCCGTTGGATTCATTGCCACAGCTACCGGCAAGACGAAATCCTCGCGCTGATTCGCACGCTTGATGATTTCGGCGTCACGATCGGCACGTTTCAGCACATTCTGGAGGGTTACAAAGTGGCCGACGCCATGCGGCGGCACGGCGCGACCGGTTCGGCATTTTCCGATTGGTGGGCCTACAAAATCGAAGTCTATGATGCAATTCCGTACAACGGAGCGCTGATGCATCGCGCCGGTGTGAACGTGTCGTTTAACTCCGACGATCGAGAGTTGGCGCGTCATCTCAACCAGGAAGCGGTCAAGGCCGTAAAGTACGGCGGCCTCCCGCCGGAGGAAGCGCTGAAGTTCGTCACACTTAATCCGGCCATCCAACTTCGCATCAACAAACACGTCGGTTCGCTCGAGGCGGGCAAGCACGCCGATCTCGTAGTTTGGTCGGGAAATCCGCTGTCGAATTTCACCCGCTGTGAGCAAACCTGGATCGATGGCCGTAAATATTTCGACCGTGAAGACGACGTTGCCCGCCGCCAGCGGGCGGCTGAAATGCATCGAGCGCTGGTGCAAAAGATTCTCGTCAGCGGGGTGGCGATGTTGAAACCGGGAGAAGCATCGGGCGAGGACAAACAGTTCTGGCCGCGGCACGATATCTTCTGCGGGCACAGTCACGGCGATCATGGACACGGCGATCACGGACACGGGCATCGGCAATGAACATCAAATATCAAAAATGCGGCGGACTTTCGTTCCTGGGCGGGGCCTTCAGGTCGGTGCGTTTGCGGGCAGCGGCTGGAAGCGAAGTTCGGTGGTTATTCGCGCTGGCCGTTTTGTTTGTAACCGCTATCAATGCGGCGGCCAGCGATT
>JAYGDO010000190.1:0-2558 GCA_046582885.1 Pirellulales bacterium
TCTTTGCACCAGGTTGAGTGAGAGAATCAGGATTGGTAAATCGGCTGTGTTCCGGAACCGAAGATTCGGCTCCCGCCGCGGCGAAATGTTCCGCAACTTCTTCGACGTTCAGCGCTCGATCGTAGATCGCCGCTTCATCCAGCTTGCCTTCAAAGTTGAACAGATTGTCGGTCCGCCCGCCAATGAACACCGTCTCGCAGTCGGCGGGAACCGTGTTCGCGCAGCGGCCGTCGATTTCCGGCCGTTGCGAACCGTTCAGATAAACCGACACCCGATTGCCCCGGCGGACCAGGGCGACGTGATTCCACGTCCGCGGCTGAATGATCGAGCGGCCGACCAGCGCGTCGTTACTGTCGTTACCGTTGAAGAACAGCATCCGCCCAGTCCACGGCTTGTTGTGCGTTCCGCAGATACCCAAATGATCACCCGGCGCAGCCTCGACACCGTCCGGGCCGCGGGAAAAGAAGTACCCGGTGACAGCCCTGGCTTCGTTTGGTAATCCGTTCCAAAACCAGCATTCGAAGCTATAGGACTGCGGCAGGCCCGCCGCCGACAATCGCACCCGGCCGCCCGCAAAATGTGCGGCCCGGTTGCCGCGAGAGCCGGCAGCCATCCCCTTCACCGGGCAACCCGGCAAGTAGAACGCGACCCCCCTCTCGTAGGCTCCGTGACGCCCGCCGGCCGCGTCGGCGGCGGATACGCCGGCAATCTCTCCCAGCCGCCAAAAGCCGAAGGGCTTCGACGCCCGGACAGTTCGCGAAAATTCACTGGCCGGGTCTTCAAATTTGCGGCGGCTTTTTCCGGACACCTTTTCCAGCAGCCCTAAAAGCGAAGCGACGATCTTCGGCTCGGCGCCCACCTCCAGGCCCGCCGTGCGGGCCGACCAGGTCGTGTAGCCGCCCAGCGCGTGCTGTTCGGGTGGCGGAATGTAGCCTTCGGCTCCGTTCGCCAACTCAATGTTGAAGGTCGTCCTCAGGGGACTTTGCTGTTTCAGTTTCAACCCGGTGATGCCGTACACTTCGTTCGGCAGCGCGGTAACACCAACGTCGCCGATGCGGATGGCCTGCAGTTTCAACTCGGCCGTGGGATCTTCGTGCAGATAAACTTGCTCTCTGGCATAGATCTCGGTCATACCGCGCGGCTCACGGTCGCCGACTTTTTTCATCAGTTCACCCGCCCATGCCAATCGTTTGCCGTCCGGAACCCGACGTTTTAATGGCAACTCGGTTTCGGCCATTGCCAAAGAAACCTCTTCAAGGTATGTGATCGCCTCATAGGCACTGTGGGCGACTGCGGCCATCGATTGTGCATAGCCGTCCAACCCCGGGGGATTGGCCGGTTTGCTGTAGTCGGGCCACATACTGTCGCCGCTGGTCGCCTGCGACATGATGCCCACAAATGGCGTCGTTTGGCCGATCCGTTTGGCGAAAGCGGCGGCGAACCGGCCACAGAAGTCCCCCGACAACA
Organism: Pirellulales bacterium; assembly: GCA_046582885.1. Lineage (GTDB taxonomy): Bacteria > Planctomycetota > Planctomycetia > Pirellulales > UBA7805 > JAYZEI01. The sequence continues at coordinate 1,468 of JAYGDO010000190.1, forward strand.
GCGGCGAACCGTAGTAATGCATCGCGTAGTTCGCCAGCACGGCGAGCGGCTTGCCGTCGCGGGCCTGGAATGACAGCAGCGTCAGATCCTGATCCGCGGGCCCCGCCGGACCAATGTGGTGCGGGCTGACGTGGCCGGGATGCATGTGGGCCCGCACGTTGCGAATACCAAATGGATCGGCCCTCAGCCGATCGGGCCGAAAGATCCATCGCCGACAGTGATTGTGGGGGACATTGCCCACGACCGCCCAACCGAACCGTGCCGGCAGCAGATTTCGATCCGCCAGCACAATGCTCTTGGCAATCTGCCCCGGTAAAAAACCGCGGTACGCCCGATCGCTGCCGCTGCCCAAGCACCCCATGACCGAGGGCGCAGAGTGTGTGTGCGTCGCCGAAATCAGCATGCGGCCGGTCGGAATCCCCGTCGCTGCCTTCGCCATTAACTTGGCTTCGTCCAGCACGTCGCGCGGCATCATCAGATTGTCCACAACGACGATTGCCAACTTAAGTTTGCCATCGCTGAGTACCACCGCCCGCGACATCAGCCGATCGTGTGCCCGGGTCGCTGACCGCTGTTGGAACATTCCGTTAACCACAACCGGAAACTGCAACGGCGTCACATCGACGGCCGCCGCGCCGGCGCGAAAAGTATCGCCCGACACCTCGATCGCCTGCCAGGCAAACCCCCAGCAGAGAACCGCAGCCAGGATCAGCCGCCTCGACCTGCAATGGCTCGACGTCATACTTCAATCTCCGTTGCCACACTCGGTCAATGCTTTTGGGACATCAGCCTTGCGGGGGTGGTTCGCCCCGGCACCGTAAAGGCGGTTCGACAAAGAGCTCCCCAATTTCCGTCGAACCACCTTAGGCCGAAAGCTCCGACAAAGGCCCGGTGCTGTCCGCGAAGCGCTCGATTTTTGCGCCCATGGTCCGGGCGATGGAGAGCCAAAGGTTGGCGATCGGCGTTCCCTCACCGTATTTGTGATGGTGGTTGGTCTGTATCGCACCACCACCGCCGCCGGCGATCACTGTCGGCAAGTCCGTATAAACGTGCAGCTTTCCGCTGCTCAAACCGGACCCGAGCGTGAACAT
>JAYGDO010000221.1:0-1897 GCA_046582885.1 Pirellulales bacterium
GATGGCCATTCGTCCGGCGCGGTGAATTGGTTGCTGTCAAACGCGCGCAACGAAAATGAATTTCGCGGCGAGGTCGCCAGATTGATCCAGGCGCGGAGGCAGTTCATCCACATGCCCGGCTACCGAAGCTATCTCGCCGCCTGGAAAACCGGCGTGAAGGGCACACAGGACAAAGAACTCAAGGCCCGGGCGCGGTATGTCGCAGGCGAACTGGCCAAGGCAAATCAGGATCCACTCGTCGCGCTTTCGCTAAAGCAAAGTTATGGTAACGATTCGAAGCAATCAAAAATTCGCCAGCAGCTAATGCAGCCGGCAAACCTGTCCAGGTTAGGCAATGATGCCGCCCGGCGACTGCTCGGCACGGAAGGCTATTACATGCGGCACTATGTGCCCGCCGCAAATCGCCCGAAGTCAACCACCGCCTATGGACTGCTGGCGAAGCGATTTCCGCAGGATTACCCAGCAGCCCGCAACTATCTGCAATCGGCCACCGACTTCAGCCCGCCCGAAGTCGGCAAAGAGGCGGCACTGAATTTGCTGAAATTCGATCCGACCGACGGCAACGCCGACACGTGGCGGCGGCTGTTCGTGGCCGCCGACACCGCCAAAGACACGGCGATGGTCCAGCAGGTATACGCCTGGGTGATGAAGTCGCAACAGAAGTTTGGCAAGAATCTCGGTAATGCGTCACAGATCGGGGACATCTTGACCAAGCACAAGATGGAGCAGCAGGCCGTCGGTTACTGGAATACCTACGTCGCCTTCGACCGCAACTCGACCGAATCTCGCGACTGTGCCGCGCGGCTGTTAGCTCGCATCGAACCGCAGCCGCAGCGGATCGCGTTCATGGCCGATCTGTTCAAACACGATTCGGACTTTCATGGGCGCTACGCATCGTGGCTGGCCCACGAGTACTTTGAGGCGAAGGACCTGAATAATTTTGTCAAAGTTCTCCAGGAAACTCGGCGGCGGCAGAACGATCGTCCGTTCCGCGGCTGGGATTTCGACTCCGTCGCGGCTGCCGGTTGGGTCTCCGCAATCCGATCCAACCAGGAGGCCACCGTTGCCGATCGCAAACGCGTCTACGATGTTTGCGAACATTTGCAGTTGCCGACCGCGTCAGCGGCTGCCGTGTTAGCGCGATTGGAAATCACTCCCGCCGACCAACTTCTCGGCACGGCGAGGCTGCTCGAGTATCAGCGGTCTACGCAAATCGCCAGCAATTCGTACGTTGGTTGGGACGCGCTGATCGGCTACCTGCAAGCGGCGCAAGCCCGCAAGGACTTCGTGGCCGCCGCTACGCTGGCAACCGGCATGCTGAACAACATCGCGGGCGTCGATGAAACCCGGCGGAAATCCGCCCGCAACATCGTCACGCAAAGTTACTCGCGTATCGGTCGCGTCGGTCTGACAATCGACGAGAACAGCCCGGTCGCTCCACTGTTGCAGGCGGCGCTCTACCTGCGGTTGGGTGATGAAAACCTCGCCCACGATGCCTATCTGAAAAACAAGCCGTTATTCGATCAGCATCGCAATGAGTTGCCGGTCGACTTGATTGCATTCATTTGCGAACGCTCGATGGCCGCGGGCGGAGACGAAAACCACGACTACGTCGAAGAGGTTCTCCGCGGATGGCTGGTGAAAAACAGTGAGGCGCCGCAGGTCGAATCGTCGGCCAAGGCCCGCGTGCAGTTGTTGCTGGGGCGAAATTACTTCAAGGCCCGGCGGTTCGATCTTGCCCGCAATGAATTCACTTCCACCGTCAATCGCTACGCGGACACTCCGCAGGCCATCGAAGCCGAATTCGGAATTGGCGAATCCTTTATGGCCCAAAAGGTCTTTGACCAGGCCGAACAGGTCTTTGATAAATTGGCGCGCAGTCGCGATACCGATGTGA
>JAYGDO010000310.1:0-7036 GCA_046582885.1 Pirellulales bacterium
GATCATCGGCTGCTGGCTGATAGCCATGGCCTTTTTCTGTCACCACGTGCAGCAGGACGGGGCCTTTGAGTTGTTTGACTTTTTCTAAGTATTTGCGCAACAGCCCAATGTTGTGACCGTCGATAGGCCCAATGTAGCGGAAGCCCAACTCCTCAAATAGCATGCCGCCGTGTAGCCCCGCCTTGACGGCTTCTTTAAAGTTGCCGAGAAATTTTTCGACGGGAGACCCGAAGACCGGTACTTTGTCCAAGAAATTAGAGAGGCCGGTTTTGAAACCAGTGTACGAGCGCGTCGTTCTCAGCCGGTCGAACATGTCCGCCAGTCCGCCCACGCGAGGGCAGATTGACATGCGATTGTCGTTCAAGATGACCAACAGCTTAGCTTGCATGCCGCCGGCGTTGTTCATCGCTTCGTAGACGATTCCAGACGGAAATGCGCCATCACCGATGACCGCGACCGCATGTTGCTTATCGTCGGGTCGCAGCAGCCCGTCGCCCGACCGCAATCCAAGCGTGGCGGACACGCTACAACCGGCGTGGCCTGTCATAAACAGGTCATAACCGCTTTCTTTCGGGTTTGGATAACCCATCAATCCGCCCTTGGTTCGCATGGTCCCGAATTCGTGGAAACGGCCCGTGATCATTTTGTGCGGATAGATTTGATGGCCGGTATCCCAAATCAAGCGATCTGAACGAAAATCGAAACATGTGTGTAGCGCTAGGCAAAGCTCGACCACACCCAGGTTGGACGCAAAGTGCGCAGACCGTTGGCTGACCAAGTTGCACAACGCCTCCCGCATTTCCTCCGCTAAGAGGCCCAGGCGATCATCCGAAAGACCTTGCAGGTCCAGCGGCGATTCGATCTTCGGGAGAATCTGCTCCATGCCTCAATGGTTCCTTTCCAACACAAAGCGGGCCAGGGCCACGAGATCGGCCGCCGGCGGTCCGAATTCGGCGAGCGCGCCACAGGCCGCATCGACAGTCTCCGCCGCCAACTGCCGGCTTTTTTCCACTCCAAACAAACTCGGATAGGTTAATTTGCCGCGCGGCGAGTCCTTGCCGACTCGTTTTCCGGTCGCCAACTCGTCGCCGGCTACGTCCAATAAATCGTCAGTAATCTGAAATGCCAAGCCCAGTTTTTCTCCGAAGCTCCTGAGCGAGTCCAATCGCGAATCGGAAGCAGCAGAGATCACGCCGCCCAAAACAGGCGCGGCGGTAAACAGCGCGCCGGTCTTGCGACGGTGGATCGACTCTAGCCGAACAATCGCCGACCCTTCGTCACCGTCCTCGACCCGCTGTTCAAGCGCCAAATCGTCAACCTGTCCTCCAACCATCCCGCCGGCACCAGCCGCACGGCTAAGCACGGCAACACACCGGGCCGATACTTCGGGCGGACGGATATGCTCGGCAATCAGCGAGAACGCCTGTGTTAACAGCGCGTCACCCGCCAAAATCGCGTTGGCCTCACCAAACTTGACATGGCAGGTTGGCTGACCCCGCCGCAAATCGTCGTCGTCCATCGCCGGCAAATCATCGTGAATCAGCGAATATGCGTGAATCATCTCGATGGCGCACGCTGCCGGCATGGCCCTTTCCATAGTAGAACCGCAGGCCTCGGCCGCTAGCAACACCAAAATTGGCCGCAAACGTTTTCCTGGTGCCGTCAGACTGTAGAGAATGGCATCTCGCAAAATGATGGGACAACCGTCACCCAACGTTCCATGTTGTTCCAGTGCCGAGCTAACTTCGTCGCGAAGGATTCCGGCACGTTCGGGAAACGATTGAGTCATTGTGGTCATGGTGTTTGCGTTTGGCAGTGCGTGCCTTCAAATCATCCTGAGCAAAGCAACCGACCTTACCGCTGCGATTTCAGAACTCTCATAGCTCTCAGAATAACAGAAGTTGCAATCGCATAACGACCCGCAATCATACTATATCGGGGCGTGTAAACGCGGAGTGTGGAGTTAAAAGAGGCTTTCCGTTTCCGAGTCGTTTACATCGTCATCAGGAGAAGGTTGCTTTGCGCGAGAGTTAGAACTGGTGCGGCGCCGCGCACGGCTTTCGGACTTTTGTTCTAGCGAGTCGCCGGAATCGTCGTCAAATGGCTGGACGACCGGGTTGCCGTCGGCATCGACGCCGCTTAATAATTCGATGCGGCGTTCGGCCGTTTTGAGGATCTCATGGCACCGCTTTAAGAGTGCGACACCCGCCTCGTACTGTTTCAGAGCTTCGGCCAGGCCGGTGTTCCCGTCTTCCAACTGCCGCACAATTGATTCGAGACTGCTCAGAGCTTCTTCGAATTTTCCGGCGTCAGGTGTTTTGTCTGCTGTTTCTTTCTGAGTCACTAATCTGTACCGCTTGTTGGTCTGATTTGTTCCACTCGACTGATCGCTTCGCCATCGGCGAAGCGGGTGAGGATTTGTTCACCTTCTGATAATCGTGACGCATCGTGAACGAGTTGTCCATTGTCGAGCCGTTGCGTCAGGCTGTAACCGCGGCCTAAGACGCCGAGAGGACTGAGTGATTCTAACTGCGCGGCCACGGCGTTTAAGCGGTTTTGTGTTGTTCGCACGTCCTGCCGAACTGCGCGGCGCGACCGCTCGTCCAATTCGTCTAAACGTCGTTGCAGGTCATGTACCCGGTCGAGTGGTCGCCGAAAACTGCGGTGTTCGGCGACCGCATCAAGTCGCGACCGGGCTGTGGCTGCCCGGCCGCGGAGGCCGGCAAGCAGTCGCTGTTGAAATTGACTGAGTGTCGTCATCAGATCGCGCTGATCGGGAGCAACCCGTTCGGCGGCTTCGCTGGGCGTTAGCGCCCGAATATCCGCGACCAAGTCGGCGAGTGTCACATCGATTTCGTGGCCAACCGCGGAAATCACCGGAATTCGCGATGCGAAGATCGCGCGGACAACGGGCTCCTCGTTGAACGCCCATAAATCTTCCAAACTGCCGCCACCGCGGCCCACAACCAGCACATCGATCTTCGTTGAAAGCTGATTCACCTGCGCAATCGCAGCGGCAATCTCGTTGGCCGCGCCGTCGCCCTGAACGCGAACGGGTACGACGAGCACACGAACATTTTGGGCGCGTCGATGAAGGACTTGCAAAAAGTCATGAATTGCCGCGCCGGTTGGACTGGTTACGAACGCAACTGTTTGAGGGATTGCTGGTAGCGGTTTTTTATGCTCCGGGTCGAATAACCCCTCGTTCATCAGCTTTTTGCGCAATTCGCGCAGTGCCTGCTCCAGCGGACCCACACCTTTCGGCAGCAGGTTGTCAATCACCAGTTGATAGCTACCACGTGGTACGTAGACATCTAGGTTGCCGTGGCAGATCACTTCCAAACCGTCTTGCGGGGCGACCTTAAGTCGCTGAACAGTCGTTCGCCAAATCACCGCCCGCAGACTGGCGTTGCCTTCTTTCAGCGTTAGGTAGCAATGGCCCGATTGCGGTTGCGACAGATTCGAAATTTCGCCCGTGACCCAGACCGAAGAAAACGAATTCTCCAACAACTCCTTAACCTGAAGGGTAACTTCCGTGACGCTCAGCGGGCGCGCGTGCGATTCGCCTCGTGCGATTTCGTCGAAGTCGGCCTGGTCCGGTGGCTTTTTCATGCTGGTAGTATATCGGAAACTACGATGCGGGTGTCGGATTATGAATGGGAACGTCAACCTGATCGAAGCGAAAAAACGCTGCGGCCAGAGAGATTTTCAGTTCAAATCTGAGGGGCGATTTCCTGGGGGCACGAACCGAGTTCTAGATTTCATAAACCCGATCTGCTTGGCCAATTTCTAGATTACTCAAGCCGAGCTCGTCGAGCTCCTCGATGATAGCGTCGCGAAAGGCCGCTTTGATGTGAATGGCGATGATGCGTACGTTCTTTTTTAGCTTTTTGGTTTCGGACTTTAGCATCTCCGGAGTCAGATGCATCGACTTGTCGGCCAACCATTTCATAAACCCGGGAAAGCTGGCTTCCAGGAATACGGCCTGCAAGTCTTCCGTCGTGTTGATCACGGACCAAATCTCTTCCGTCGAGCAAGTATCGCATACGATGGCGACCGCGGCGTCTCCGTCATCCAGTACAAATCCCAACGTCGGCACCACGTGACTGAGCGGCACCGGAGTGATCGTCAGTCCGTCAATTTCAATGGGGCGTTCCGGTTCGAGCGTCACCATCCGCAAAAACGGCGATTCGTCGTGAGAAACGCGCTCGAGATCAGGCCAGACGGTATCGTTGAAAAAATGATCTCGGATGCAATTCAACACGTCTTGACTGCCGTACACGACCGGGCACTGTGGCCCCTGCTCGTAAACATTATCCAGGAAAATTGGCAGCGAACCGATGTGATCGATGTGCGAGTGCGAAAGAAAAACGTGTTTGATGCATTTCTGTTCTTCGATCGGAGCTAGAAATCCGATACAACCGGCGTCGATGGCGATCGAATCGTTGACGATAAACGAAACGGTGAATTGTTCCTTGTTTCCGCCCCCAACCGCTGAGTTAACGAGCCTGATCCGCACTGCCCCATCCCGCCTAAGCCATCGTTGTCCATAAATCGCGATCCCAAGCCTACCGAATTCTGTGAGATGATTCAATCAACAGAACCGCTCGAGCCACACGGCAGCACGTCCACCGCTGCCCACGGCTAGCTGATGATTTCAAGAATGGGCTTGCCGTAATCCATCTCCAGACGTTTATGTCCGGGAATCTCGAGGCGGCGGGCGTCGAGGCCGAGTTGCTTCATGATCGTCGCGTGAACGTCGGTGACGTAATGCGGATGCGTCTCGGCATGAAAGCCGATTTCGTCCGTTGTGCCGTGTACGACACCGCCCTTAATGCCGCCGCCGGCCATCCAGATCGAGAACCCGTACGCATGATGATCACGACCGTTGCCGCTTTGTGACCCGGGCGTGCGCCCAAATTCGGTGGCAAAGACCACGATTGTCTCTTTGAGCAAGCCGCGCTGTTTAAGATCTTTCAGCAGTCCGGAGATGGGCTTATCGACTTGCGCGGACAACTTTGAGTGATTCGCTTTGAGGCCCGAATGAGCATCCCACGCGCCGGCCGCTCCACTGCCGTGCTGGATTTGAATGAAGCGGATGCCCTTTTCCACAAAACGCCGCGCGGCCAGCAGTTGCATCCCGAACGGCTTGGTTGTCGCGTTGTCGATGCCGTATAGCGCCTGCGTCGCGGCGGTCTCTTTGGCGAAATTAATCACTTCAGGAACGGCCGTCTGCATGCGGAAGGCCAGCTCGTATGACTTGATGCGGGCGCGAAGTGCCTCGTCGTCCGGGTATTTGATTTGCTGGAGCCGATTTAGGCGGTTAATCAGGCCGAATTCAATCTGCTGCTCGTCGCGCGACAGGTCGAGTTCTGGCTTGGCAAACGGCAACGGGTTGTTTGGATCCACCCGCAGCGGCACAGCGTCGTAGGCGGGGCCGAGATAATGTCCGTCGCGGGTATCGAAATAGCGAGGACCCATGTTGATGAACTGTGGCAGGTTTTCGTTCAGCGAGCCGAGTCCATAGTTGACCCATGCGCCGATCGTCGGGAATCCCCCGTCGAGCATGTGCCGGCCCGAATGAAACTGAACTTGCGCGCCGTGATTGTCGTCGGTAGTCCACATGGAGCGAACCACGGCAATGTCGTCGATGCAACTGCCGGTCTGCGGAAACCAGTCGCTTACTTCGATGCCGCTCTGCCCGTATTTTTTAAAGCCGATTTGCAGTGGGAACAGCTTATTGCGTTGTTTGCCGTTGGCGTCGTTGACAACGACGACCCGGACTTTCTTGAGACGCTCCGGATCTTGGACGTATTTCCATTTGGTTTCGCCGATCGTCTTGCCGGCCGACTTGGTCAGCAGAGGTTTGTTATCGAAGCTTTCCAGATGGCTGACGCCGCCGCGCATGAACAGCCAGATGACGCTCTTCGCTTTCGGCTGAAAATGCGGCTTGCCATCGGGTGGTTGCCAAGTGTCGGTCTCTGCGCCGAAACCGTCTTGCTGGAGCATGGCGGAGAGCGCCAAGCCGGTAAAGCCCATGCCGATGTCGGTGATAAAATTACGGCGATTTTCTGGCTGGCTATGCATGAAAATGGTCTTTGTTCTACAGCGGGTGGGCAAAGGCGAAAAAAGTCGATCAACGGATGGTCACGAAGTCGTTGTGATTCAAGATCGCGTGTACAAAGTTGGCGCGTGCGCGGGACTCGAAGTTTGTCGGGCTGTTCTGCTTTGAGCTTTCGCGCAGGTCTGTTAGCGCTTCGATACATGCGGCCAATTCGCCGCTGTCCGGTTGACGGCAGAGGATCGTTTCAAAAACAGATTTCACCAGCATTTCATCGTTGCCGGCTTCTTCCCCAAGTCGCTGGGCAATCTTGCGGGACATCGAAAGCGAGAGTTTGCTGTTGGCCAACGTCAGCGCCTGCTGCGGGATAATGCTCTCGTTGCGGCGGTAGCACCGCAGGATGTCGGCGTCGTCGAACATCGAAAGGAACTTGTTTTGATCGTCGCGCGAATGGGTGAAGTAGATGCTGCGACGCGATGTGCTGTCGCCCTGTTTGGGGTCGATAGTGGGGCCGCCCAGCTTGGGATCGAGCACGCCGGCAAGTTGCAGCAGGCTGTCGCGGATGACTTGAGACTCCATTCGCAGCGGCCTCCGCCGCCAATAGAAGTTGTTGTTCGGGTCCGCTTCCTTTGTGGCGGGGTCTGTACCGGTTGCCGATGTGCTTAGCCGATAGGTCTGCGACGTGACGATGAGCCGATGAAGGTGTTTCATCCGCCAACCGTTTTCCAGTAGTTCGACGGCCAGCCAGTCGAGCAGCGCGTGCTGAGGCGGACGCTTGGCGCGAAGACCAAAGTCGGTAACGGTTTCGACCAGCGGTTGGCCGAAATGGCGACTCCAAATGTGATTGGCCGCCACCCGTGCGGTGAGTGGGTTTTGGGGATGGGTGATCCAGTGGGCCAGCGCGGTGCGGCGGCCGGTGCTGGTTTCCGGGTAGCTCACCGGGTAATCAGCCTCCTTGTGGGCGGGGGATTCCAG
>JAYGDO010000325.1:0-2752 GCA_046582885.1 Pirellulales bacterium
GCCCAGAATAGCCTCGGCGAACCGACGACCGCATCGCCGGTGATCGTTGGCGGACGAATCTACCTGCGTACGTTCAAGGCGCTGTATGCCATCGGTTCCAAGTAGTGTCATTGCGGGCGTGCCGGCAGAAATTGAGGAGCGGGAGGGCGGAAGTTTTTCGCCCTCCGCTGTTGCGGCTTGAGTCGACCGCCAGTTTCTCCCGGCGAGCCATTATTTTTTCTCAAAGGGGCGGAAGTAGGCGGCGATGTTTAACGATTTGAAGTTAAGGACATCCGCCAGTTGCCACGGTTTCGTGAAGGTAGGAACCGCCCGTGCGCAACGACGCGGAATGTGCGGCGGCGACTTCCGCTTGAAGGGCTGGCGATATACGGCCACATTTTAGTTGCCCGCAGCGTCCTGGTTTCGACGAGGCCTGAGCTGGATCGTGTAGCAAGAAAGGACAAGCATGCCGAAAATTACCGTTTCTGTGCCACACTCGGGGGATCCACAGTCGGCCGTCGAACGATCACGTCCGGCGCTGGAGAAGACGGTCGAGGATTTCCAGGGCCGCGATCTGGACATCGCCTGGAACGACACGAATGCCGATTTCTCGTTTAAGAGCATGGCCTTCACCATCAAGGGCAGCGTCGCCGTGGACGATGCCCAGGTGACGGTTACCGTCGATCTGCCATTCGCCGCGATCATGTACAAGGACAAGGCCGAAAAAGCGATCCGCAAGAACCTAGTCCGGGCGATCGAAGAAGGGTGAGGCTTGCGCTGTGTCGGCGGCGGCTCGAATGGTTTAGTTCTTCGCGGGCCATTTCAGGTGTTTGTGCAAAAAAGCAAATGTACCCTTGCCGTTGATGGTGTGCGGGCCGGCGAACCACTCGATCTCGCAGCGGTCGCCGATACCGAGCCGCGCCTGATAGAGGTGTCGCACTTTGGCGAATTCGTAGCCCACCGTTTCGTCCGGCGCGACGCCATCGAAGTGGCCCCTCTCGACCATGAACGGCCTGGGCGCAATCAGCGCCGCCATTTCGGCGTAGTTGAACGTGCTGCCCAGGTCGAATTCGAAAATCTCGTATTCACCGGTCCAGACGTAGCTGTAGCCGGTCCGCGTCGAGGCATTTTTCCAGACCCATTCATTGAAGTCGGCCGAGCAAATCGACAGACAATAATCGGTCACCAGCGCCGGAATCCGCATCGCGCTCTTGCCGCCGTAGGAGAGGCCGTAAAACGCGATACGCTCGGCATCGACATAATTTAGCGTCTTTAGCCAGTCGACAATCTGCTGATGCTGCGGGACCATGATCGAAAAAATGGTTTTCTTCAGCGGATATGCTTTTCGCTGTAGCGTGCGAAAGCGGTCCTGGAAGATGTACAGGTTCTGCGGCGAGAACGTAACGAAGCCGCGCTCGGCCAGCTTGGCGGCAAAGTCGTGGTAGGGGCCGTGATCGCCGCTGATCACGTGTTGAGGACGGCCCTCCAGACCGTGCTGACAAACCACCACGGGACGCTTTTCGCCCGGTTGCATGCCCTTCGGTACGCACAAAATCCCGTAGGCGATGACGTCGGGAAAGACGTCGAGCACGACCTCATAGCCGGTCCATTTTTCCTCGTCGTAGCTCTTTCGCGCGCGGGCGTTAAACGGCAGCCGCTTGTTGTCGAAGTGGCCGACGACTTCGTGGCGGAAGATGTCGCGATAGGATTCGACGGATTGCTCGTATTTCTCCAGGGAACTCGTGTCGAGTTTCTTCATGAACTCGCGGCGGACGTAGGGGCTCTCGCGCAGTAGCCATTGATTGTGATCGTCGATTTCGTGTATCAGACGCGCCTGGCGTTCGGCCGGATCAAATGCTTTGCGCAGATTGGTCGGCGGATCCTGCAGCGGCATCAATAATTTGCGAGCCGGCGGCGGGTTCTTCGTGCGATCCTGCGGATGCACCAGCGCCACCAAAAATTCGGCCAGCGCCCGATCGCTGCCGGCGGGGCCCTGCCCGTCGTCGCCGCTGACGACGAGACTCAGCGGCGCGACCCCCGGAATCGATTTTACGAGTTCGCCGGCGCGTCGGAATTCGGCCGCGGCCGCGTCTTTTGCGGGCGAAGCCAACTCGGCCGGCGGGCCGCCCTGGCCGGGCAGCGATAGGTGCGGGCCTTTCGACTGCTCGACAAGCAGCGTTCGCGGCGCGATCAGCGACGCAATCTCGGCGTCGCCAAACTCGTCCAACAGGGCGAATACATTGCGGTCGATCGGTTGCCGCCACAAGGCCTGCCGCGAATCGAAATAGCCGCTGACGCAGGCGGCATCGATTCGGGAATCGATTGCCGCAGCGTACATCGCCAACATGCCGCCTTCGCCGTAGCCGATGACGCCCACGGCGCTGCTGTCTTTTTGTTTTTTGAACCAATCGACCCCGGCCAGCGCCTTTTGGATTTCGTAACCGATCAAGTGGCGGCCCAGTTCGAACGCGCTGCGATAGAGATACTCGCGGTTCGTCAGATTCGCCCGCCCGCCCTGCCCCGGCGGCGCCCGCCGCTGCAGCTGGCGGCTAATCAGCGTCGGCACCAGTACCCGGCAGACGCTCTCGGCCAGTCGCCGCGCGAATTGGGACTCGGCCGGCAGGCCGGCGGTCAGGCCGGTGATCACTTCGGGGGTCTGGTCCGCGTCCGGAATCGCGATCACGTCGGCGACCGGTTTGTTGTTGGGAACCAGCAGCAGCCCTTCACCGTGCATGTCGCGCAGCACCGGCCAGCGAACCGCGTAGGCTTTAAA
>JAYGDO010000337.1:0-5716 GCA_046582885.1 Pirellulales bacterium
CGTGTGCTCTTCCGATCTAATACGCCGACCGTCGATGCCGATCATGTTTACGTCGTATGGCAATCGAACGAACGGGCAACTCTCGAGGCGTTAACGCATGCGGGCAAGCCAGTTTGGACATATGATCTTGGGCCGTTCAAAGGCGGTCATGGTCCCGCGGGTTCGCCGATCGTATTCGAAGAGTTGGTGATCTTTTGCAACGATCATGAAGGCCTAAGTTTTCTCCTAGGCATTGACCGGATAACAGGGCGTCAACGCTGGAAAGTCGCGCGCACCGGTCGTCGCGCCTGTTATACGACACCGTGTGTATTTCGCAGCGGCGGCGGAGTAGCTCAATTGATCTTTACGCATTCCTACCAGGGAATTACAAGCGTGAATCCGGCCAGCGGCGAGAAGAACTGGGAGATTATGCCGTTCGGAACGTTCAAGCAGAGGGCGATTGGCTCGCCGATTGTCGCCGGCGGCCTGGTGATTGGCAGTAGCGGGTTTACGACGGCCGAGCGCAACGTCGTTGCGGTACGGCCGACCAGTGATGGATCGGTAATGTCGGTGTCCGAAGTGTATCGAGTCACCAAGTACGCGCCGCATATTCCAACACCGCTGGCATACCGGGGATTGATGTTTCTATGGGACGACCGAGGCATCGTCGTCTGCGCCGAGTTGGAGACGGGCAAGGAGGTGTGGGTCAAGCGAGTTGGCGGCACATTCTACGGGTCTCCAATTTGCGTTGACGGCAAACTGTATTGTGCCGATCGAAATGGAAATGTTGTCGTGCTCGCAGCGTCACGCGAGTACCGACTTCTCGGTCGGAATCCGCTAGGCGAACCGACTTGCGCCACACCGGCGGTTGCCAACGGAGTCCTGTATCTGCGATCGGATTCGCATCTGTTTTCAATTGGCGGATAACCGCCCACCGATTTCGGGCCGTACGTTTCTCGTACGTCGATTGCGGTCATGGCCTGTTGGAGCTTGGTGGGATAGAATGTGTGCATGCATGAGGAACTCGACGATATTCTCCGAATTCAGAACAAACCTCGACTGGATGGTGGGACGTTGGTTCTCGGCTTTTCGGGCTGGATGGACGGTGGCGACGTTTCAACGGGCACTGTCGAGCGGCTTGTCGATATGCTTGATGCGAAGGGAATCGCGGAAATCGATCCGGAGCCTTTTTACATATACAACATTCCCGGGACGGTGGAGGCTGCATCTTTGCTGCGTCCCGACGTCGATATTGACGGTGGGCTGATTAAGTCGATCGAACTGCCGTCGAACACATTCTACGCGCACGAGGCCGAAAAGCTTGTACTGTTCCTCGGCCGCGAGCCGAATCTGCGCTGGCGGACGTTCGGGCACTGTGTTTTCGAACTAGCGCGGGCCGTTGGAATCAGCCGGATTCTCTTTGTGGGATCATTCGGTGGCGCGGTGCCTCACACGAGAGAACCCCGGATGTATACGACATGTTCCGAGGAACGCTTGATTTCAGAGTTGGAAAAGTACGACGCGCGGCCTACCAATTATGAGGGGCCCGGCTCTTTTGTGAGCTACTTGATGTCACAGGCTTCGGGCGCGGGTTTCGAAATGATGTCGCTGATCGCCGAAATACCGGCCTACCTGCAGGGCCCAAATCCTCTCAGCATCGAAGCCGTTACCCGACGGCTCGCCAAGATTCTGCAACTTCCGTTAGACATCGACTCACTGCGTAGTGCCAGCACGAAATGGGAATTGGAAATTTCTAGCGCGGTCGAAGTGGATGACGAATTGGTCGCCAAAGTGCGTCAACTGGAAGAAGAATACGACAACGAGTTGCTGAAAATGGATACCGACGAGGTATAGCGTCACATTTTCTCGTTTCTGGAATTATCACAAGATGGCAACGACTGTGGAGTTGTTTCGCAGGTGCCGTATCCGCGCAGTTTTGCTGTTGCTCGTGATGTCGTCAATTGCTGACGCGGAAGAAGTTGGTTTCCATCGCCACGTCATTGACCGCTCGTCGGCGTACAGTGCCTGCGCTGCGATTGACATCAATCGCGACGGCAAACTGGATATCGCTAACGGCGGATTTTGGTTTGAGTCGCCCACGTGGAAAAAGCACAAGCTGCGCAATGTGCAAATGATCCGGGGCCGGTACGACGACTACTCAAATTTGCCGCTCGACGTCGACCGCGACGGATGGAGCGATTTGGTCAGTGTCAATTACCGCAGCAAATCACTCTATTGGGTCAAGCATCCGGGGTCGTTATTGGGCGTGTGGACGAAACACGTGATCGACACCCCGGGACCAAGTGAAACCGGTCGGCTGGTTGATGTTGATGGAGACGGCCAACTGGATGTGTTGCCTAACGGCACGACTTTTGCCGCTTGGTATGAACGAAAATACGACACAAACGGCGGTGTCGGTTGGATTCGCCACGATCTACCGAAAGAAATTGTCGGTCACGGTATTGGCTTTGGAGACATCGACGCCGATGGTCAGGGCGACCTGGTGGGCACGCGGGGATGGTTGAAAGCACCAGAGAATCCGCGCACGGAACGGTGGTTATGGCAGGCCGAATTTTCACTGCACCGCGATGGTAGCATCCCGATACTGGTTCACGATGTTGATGCGGACGGTGACGCCGATTTAATTTGGGGTCGCGGGCACAACGTGGGGCTCTATTGGTTGGAGCAAACTCGTGACTCGCCCGGCGGCCGCGGTTGGATCAAACATGCGATCGACACAACTTGGTCGCAGTCGCACACGGTTATGTTGGCCGATATTGATGGAGACGGACAGGAAGATGTCGTTGCCGGAAAACGATATCTAGGACACGACGGCAAGGATCCCGGCGAGTACGATCCGCTGGTCGTTTATTGGTACAAGTTTGATACACAGCAAAGAATCTGGCGGCGAAACCTCGTGTCGTGGGGCAATCACTGCGGTTTCGATTTGGATAGCAAGTGTGTGGACATGGATGGCGATGGCGACGTTGATATTCTCGCCGCGACCCGGGGTGGTGGACTTTCGCTGCTGGAAAATCTGCGAGTTCACAACGGCGAACCGCTCGCGGCAACCAACAACTTACCTTTGGCTCCCCAGTATGACGACCATGCCGATTTGCTGAACTATATCGACGCATCCGGCGGCCGCCACGACGTCGAGCAACCGTTTGACTGGACCGTGCGGCGGTCGCATATTCTGGCTAACATGCAGCGGGTGATGGGCTCACTGCCAGGGCCAGAACGACGCGTGCCGTTGGACATGAAAGTTGTCGAAAAAACGGTCGCCGAAAAATATATTCGCTTGCGGATTACGTATGCCGCCGAACAAGGCGACCGCGTGCCCGCTTTTCTGTTGATGCCGACCGGTCTAAAAGCCCCGGCTCCGGCCCTGCTCTGTCTGCACCCGACCAGTTCGCTCGGAAAGTCGCAAATCTGTGGTCTGGGTGGCAAACCGAGTCGCTTTTATGCGCACGAGCTGGCCGAGCGAGGGTATGTTTGTTTGGCGCCTGATTATATGAGTTTCGGGGAGTACCACGATTACGATTTTGCCGCGGACGACTATGTTAGCGGGACGATGAAGGGAATCTGGAATCACATTCGTGGAATCGACCTGCTCGAGTCGTTGCCCGAAGTTAAAGCGGACCGAATCGGCTGTATCGGACATTCGTTAGGTGGTCACAACGCGCTGTTCGTCGCGAGTTTCGATCAGCGGCTTCGAGTGGTCGTCACCAGTTGCGGGTTCAACGCTTTTGAAGACTATTACGGTGGTGATCTTAAGGGATGGTCGAGCGAACGTTATATGCCTCGCATCCGAGAGCAATTCGACAGCGACCCGAGGAAAATGCCGTTCGACTTTCACGAGATTGTCGCGGCGATCGCACCCCGGCCATTGTTCATTAATGCGCCGTTACGCGACAGCAATTTCGCCGTCGCGGGGGTCCGCAAGGCCGTCGATAGCGCGCGAAACGTGTACAAACTGCGGGGTGCCGAAACGAATTTACACGCTGTTTATCCCGAAGCTGCGCACGATTTTCCGCTAGAAATCCGCAACGACGTCTATCGCTGGCTGGACCAGCATCTGCGAAAGTGAGCCTTGTGTCCGTTCAGAATTTGATCGCGCAACGTGTGCGGTCGTAAATTCGACGCTTAGCCAAGCGGGTACTGATGTTGTGAGGTGATCGCGTCGATGCGTTCCACGACCGATGGTTCCAGTTGCAGATCCGCGGCTTTCAAACTTTCGTCAAGTTGCTCGACGGAATTTGCGCCGATGATTGTCGAGGCGACAAAGTCATGTTGCTTGCTCCAGGCGACGGCCAGGGTTGTCGAACTAATTTCCAAGTCGCGGGCGACATTTGCGAGTTCCTTTGTCGTAGCAAGGCTCTTGTCGTTCACGAAGCGATTGACCATCTTTTGCTGGCGTTCGCCGAGGCTGCGGTACTGTGTAAATCTCGCCCGGTCGGGCCAGTTTCCGTCGTTGTATTTTCCGGTTAGCACTCCGCCGCCAAGAGGCGAGTAGGGTAACAGGCCAATCTGTTCGCGGCGGCAGATATCCGCCAGTGCATCTTCAAACCGGCGGTTGACCGCACTGAAGTTGTTCTGGATGGACTCGTATCGGGCAAAGCCGTGACGTTCGGCCACCGACAGCGCCTTCATGGTGCCCCAGGCTGTTTCGTTGCTGGACCCGATAAAACGCACCTTGCCTTCATCGATCAATTCCGTCAGGCACTCGAGTGTATGCTCGTAGGGAAAGTCATGGTCTGGCCAGTGTGTTTGATACAAATCGATATAGTCCGTCTGCAACCTCCGCAAACTTCCTTCGACGGCCGTGCGAATGTGATGGCGATCGATACTGGTCCGACCGCTCCGTACTGGCGGTACAAACCACGAACTCGAAGGCCCGCAGAATTTAGTTGCGATCGTGATACCGCCGCGATCGCGCGTTGCCAGCCAGTTACCAATGATTTCCTCGGATCGATGGACATGCGAAAGATCGGGCGGTACCGGATAGACCTCCGCAGTGTCAAAAAAATCAACGCCCGCTTCGACTGCCCGTTCCATGATGCGGAACGATTTGGGTTCGTCGCAGGTCGAGCCGAAAGTCATCGTACCCAGGCAGATGTCCGAAACGAGCAGGCTGCTGCGGCCGATACGTCGTTGTTGCATGACTTAGAAACTCGAATTACTGAGAAGGTCGCTTTTTGCAATGCCGCTAGCGACTGCCGTATGTCGCGACGCGCATTATAACGGGCGACGTGAATGCGGCGAATGGGCTCGCGAGACAATTTCAAGACGGCGGCATCGTAAGCGGGTAAATAAAATGCTGGCGGAAGCGTCTCACGGCTGTGGTCGCGTTGAGCTGTCGTTGATCGGAGGACCGAACGCTGCGAGTGCTATTGCGTCAGTTCTGGCCAATTGATTGCAGCAACCAAGGAGACAATAACGAAGCACCAAATACCAATCAACGCGATCATGTTTACCTGTCCGATGGCGGTAAAAGAGCAGTACCCAGCATCCAGAACAGGACACTGGAGAGAATGAAGAACAACACTGCGATGGTCATATTTGTCACAACTCTAGTGTAACTGGGCGGGCACGGGTTGCAAATTAAAGGACGGGAACCTCTCAATGATGTTAACCGTCGTTAGCACTTCCACGTGCCAAACCGCCGAGGGATACATTAATCAGAGACCGGACACGTTTCAGGTGTTTCACATCGAACCGCTGTACATTCAGAATT
>JAYGDO010000396.1:0-4234 GCA_046582885.1 Pirellulales bacterium
CTCTCACCGAGGGACCCGGAAGACAGCGAGTTAATCCGCCGCATCACCAACGACGATCTCGACGAGCGGATGCCGCCCGCCAAAGCGAAAAACCCCCTGACGAAAACTGAAATCGACTTGCTCCGCCGCTGGATTTTGCAAGGCGCGGCGTATGAACGGCATTGGTCCTTTTCGCCGATCGGCAAATTCGATCCGCCGCAGGTCAGTAACGATAAATGGCCGACCAACGAAATCGATCGCTTCATCTTGCGGCGGCTTGAGACGGAAAAGCTGTCGCCCGCTCCGGCGGCTACAAAAGAGACGCTGATCCGCCGCCTCAGCTTTGATCTCACAGGGTTGCCGCCGACAATCGCCGAGATCGATCAGTTTGTTGGAGACCATACAAAAGACGCTTACGAAAAACTCGTCGATCGGCTGCTGGGGAAAAAGGCCTACGGCCAACGCATGGCCAGCAATTGGCTCGACGTCGCGCGTTACTCGGATACCTACGGATACCAAGTCGACCGCGACCGCCATGTTTGGCCCTGGCGTGACTGGGTCATTCGTTCGTTTAACGACAACATGCCGTACGATCAGTTTGTGACCGAACAATTGGCGGGCGACTTGCTGCAGGACGCGACGGACGATCAGATTCTCGCCACGACGTTCAACCGGCTGCATCCGCAAAAGGTCGAAGGCGGCAGCGTCAACGAAGAATTCCGCGTCGAATATGTCGCGGACCGGACGCAGACTTTTGCCACCGCGATTCTGGGACTGACGCTCGAATGCGCCCGTTGCCACGATCATAAATTCGATCCGATCCGGCAGAAGGAGTACTACGGACTTTTCGCATTCTTCAACAATATTGATGAGTCCGGTCTCTACTCGTATTTCACTTCGTCCGTTCCGACACCGACTTTGCTGATGACCGACGGGGCGAAGAAAAATGAAATCGCCACTGCCGAAAAAAATATCCGCGACGCAGCCGAGGCACTTTCGGCGACGGCGGAATCTAGAAAAGCAGCCTTCGACAAATGGTTGACGGATCGGCCCCAGGAAGCCGCCATCGCCGGACTTGCCAAACACCTGTCGTTCGACGACCAAAAAGACGGCGCGAACAAAGGTGTGCCGGGCCGCTTCGGCAAAGCGGTTAAATTGAGCGGCGACGACGGTATCGGCACCGGAACCGGGAACTTTCGCCGCTATGATCCATTCACCGTGACGTTGTGGATGAATACGCCGGACATCAAAACTCGATCCGTCGTTTTTCACCGATCTCGGGCGTGGACCGATGCGGGCAGCCGCGGCTATCAGTTATTGATCGAAGACGGCAAGCTGAGTGCGTCGCTGATTCACTTCTGGCCCGGTAATGCGATTCGTGTCAAAACGATCGATCAGATTCCGACCGAAGAATGGATTCACGTAGCGATGGTTTACGACGGGTCGAGCCGCGCCGACGGTTTACAAATCTGGATCGACGGCAAACCGGCCAAATGCGAAGTCGTGCAAGACAATCTCTATAAGAACATCAGCGGCGGCGGTGGCGATCATATCACGATCGGCGAACGGTTCCGCGACCGCGGATTTACCGCTGGATTGGTGGACGAATTCAAAGTATTTAACCGCCGACTCACCGCAGTCGAAATCTCTCACGAACACGACGGCGCGAGTCTGTCGCAAATGCTCGTCAAGCCCGTCGGCGAATTGAACGATGCCGACCGCGCGGCCCTGTTCGCGTTTTATCTTGCGACCGGCGATGCCGAGTACCAAGAAAAACTGGCGGCTCTTCGGGCCGCTCGTGAACACCGCAGCCGGGTTGTCGATGGCATCCAGGAAATCATGGTGATGCGCGAACGGCAGACACCTCCAGAAGCGTACGTGCTGAAACGCGGCATGTACAACGCACGGATGGATCGCGTGCCAGCGGCGACGCCGGCCGTATTTCCCGAGTTTGGCAAAGACCTGCCGCGCAACCGGCTCGGACTGGCCCGCTGGCTGACACGGCCCGACCATCCGCTCACGGCGCGGGTGGCCGTCAACCGACTGTGGCAGATGCTCTTCGGTGCGGGCTTCGTGCGGACGCCCGAAGATTTTGGCAGTCAGGGCCAACCTCCCACACATCCGGAGCTGCTCGACTACTTGGCTCGCGATTTTATTGAATCACAGTGGGACGTGAAACGGATGATCAGACAGATCGTCCTGTCGGCCACCTATCAGCAAACATCCAAAGAATCCCGGGAATCGAAATCCCGTGACGGCGAAAATCGATTTCTGGCCCGTGCTCCCAGCTATCGCTGGCCGGCAGAAATGTTGCGCGACAATGTGTTGGCCGTCAGCAGATTGCTCGTGGACAAAATCGGCGGGCCGCCGGCAAAACCGTACGAGGTCGAAGTCTCCTTCAAGCCAACCGGCCGCAGCAAAGGCGACGGACTTTACCGCCACAGCATCTACACCTATTGGAAACGCACCGGCCCGGCGCCGGTGATGATGACGCTGGACGCGGCCAAGCGGGAAATCTGCACCGTCAAACGCGAGCGCACCTCAACACCCTCCGCAACGTTGGTGATGCTGAATGGAGTCCAGTTTGTGGAAGCGTCGCGCGTATTTGCCGAACGAATGATTCATAAGCACAAAGAGGACGACCGCGCCATCGCCGTCGAGATGTGCCGCCTGGCCACCGGCCACCGACCCACCGAAGAAAATCTCGAAATAATGATCGCGTTTCTCACGAGGCAGATCGAACACTTCAACGGGCGGCCGGCTGAAGCCGTAAAGCTGTTAAGCGTCGGCGATCGGCCCCGGGACGATAAACTCTCCCCCGCTCGAACCGCCGCACTGGCTAATTTGGCCAGCGTTTTACTCAACACCCTGGGAAGTGTCACGAAACGATGAGCACAACCGTTTGCATGGGCCACGACGACGTTCGCGGAATGACGCGACGCCAGTTTCTCGACCGCTTCGGCATGGGCATCGGCAGCCTCGCGCTGGCCGACCTGATAACATCCGGCGCGACCGCCGCGACGAGCGCGTTGAATCCGCATCACGCGCCGACCGCCAAACGGGTAATTTTCCTGTTTCAAAGTGGCGGGCCGTCGCAGATGGATTTGTACGACTACAAACCGATTCTCAATCAGCGGCACGGCGAGCAACTGCCCGACGAAGTCCGCCGCGGGCAGCGGCTGACCGGCATGTCGGCCAGCCAGTCGAGCTTGCCGCTGGCCGGTTCGCCGTTCAAGTTTGAACAACACGGCGAAAGCGGCGCTTGGGTCAGCGATCGTTTGCCTCACATTGCCAGCTTGGCCGACGATTTGTGTTTTGTCCGTTCTTTGCATACCGAAGCAATCAATCACGGCCCGGCCGTCACTTATGTGCAGACCGGCTCGCAGTTTCCCGGCCGTCCCAGCATGGGCGCCTGGCTGCAATACGGCCTGGGAACGGAAAACGAGAACCTGCCGGCGTTCGTTGTTATGGTCACCAAGGGCAAAGGCGGCCAGCCACTGGTCTCGCGATTGTGGGGCAACGGTTTTCTGCCCTCGAAGTACCAGGGCGTCCGCTTCCGCTCAGGCAAGAATCCAATTCTCTACCTCAACAACCCCGACGGCCTCGACGCATCGGCCCGCAGGCAGATGCTCGACGCGATCGGGCAACTCGACCAGTCACACGCCACAAACGGTGGCGACGCGGCGATTGAAGACCGCATCGCTCAGTATGAATTGGCGTTTCGCATGCAAAAGTCGATTCCGGAAGCGACCGATTTTTCTAGCGAGCCCGAACACGTTTTCAAGTCTTACGGCGAGGACTCGCGCAAACCGGGCACCTTTGCGGCTAACTGTCTGCTGGCCCGCCGCCTAGCGGAACGCGGCGTCCGTTTCATCCAGCTTTATCATCCTGGCTGGGATCAGCACGGCGGCCTCGCGGCCGGCATCAGCAAACAGTGTAAGGAAACCGATCAAGCCGCCGCCGCGTTGGTCAAAGACCTCAAACAGCACGGCCTACTGGAAGATACACTGGTCATCTGGAGCGGTGAATTCGGCCGCACGAATTACTGCCAGGGCAAACTATCACCGAACAACTTCGGCCGCGACCATCATCCCCGCTGCTTTACAATTTGGATGGCCGGCGGCGGCATCAAACCGGGCATTTCGTACGGCGCGACGGACGATTTCTGCTACAACATCGCCAGCGACGGCGTCCATCTGCACGATCTTCAGGCAACCATTTTGCACACGCTGGGCATCGACCACGAGCGGCTGAC
>JAYGDO010000466.1:0-5155 GCA_046582885.1 Pirellulales bacterium
TTCAATTGAACCGTCTGGCCACAAAGCCCGGCGAGGATCAACGGCGTCGCTTGGTTCGCGGCCTGGACCTGGTGGCCATACGGGACATCGCCGGCCGAGGGCGATACCGCGACGTTTCGGCCATGATGGTATCCATGCTCAAGGATGTCGGCGTCAGCGAAAAACCGGATTCGCGGCCCGCGACCCGCCCGCTCGTAAAGAAGTGGACCATGGAAGATCTGCTGCCGCTGGTCGGGACCCAACGCCTCCAGGGGCGGGACCTGCAGAAGGGTCGGGCCGTGTTTCGTCGAGCCCAGTGCGCCAATTGCCACCGCATTGGTAATAGCGGCGGTGTGCTGGGTCCGAATCTGACAGGTGTGGCGGGACGATACAAGCCGCGCGACGTGCTTGAATCGATCGTCGACCCGGACAAGGTGATTCCCGATCAGTACCGGACGACAGTGTTTGTCAAAACGGATGGCAAACAGTTCACCGGTCAGATTGTGAATCTTCAGCGGGACGAGATACAGATCCGACTGGATCCCAGCCGGCCTTTTCCCCGCGTGAGCTTCCCGAAAAAAGAGATCGCGGAAATGCGACTGTCGAACGTGTCGCTGATGCCCAAGGGGATGCTCAACCAGTTAACGGCGGACGAAATCCAAGACCTGATGGCCTATCTCGTGCTGCGGTAGTGATGATGGCAACTCGGCTTTTCAGGGCCGTTCGCTTCGGCATTTTGACACGCAATTTCGGCGAGCTTATACTCAGCCACCCGCGTGAAGATAACCGAAGACGCGGTCAGGTTTTCCGTTCCATCGGCAGAGAATTTCTCCGGATTGTATTTCGGCCCTTTTGAGGAGTGGATAGAGATGGTTGGACTGAATCGGCGGACCTTTATCAGATCGACGGCGGTCTGCGGTACCGCGGCCGCGGTGACAGCCGGGGCGGGGGCTTCCCGCGACCCCACGAACACATCGGGCGAGGGCGGCTACAACTACCGCCTGCCGAAGATCAGCCAGGGGGCGACGCTGCTCTTTCAGGGCGATTCCATCACCGATATGAAATGGGGTCGCAACCAAAACGACCGCAACCACTACCTGGGCCACAGTTACGTTTACCTGATCGCTTCGCGACTTCATACGGACATGCCGAAGGCGAAGCTCAATTTTTTGAACCGGGGCATCAGCGGTAACACGGTTGCCAATTTGAAGGCCCGCTGGCAAAAGGATGCCCTGGATCTGAAACCGGACGTGCTGTCGATCCTGATCGGCGTCAACGATGTCGGCCGTGCGGTGTGGGCAAAACAGGACGTCGATGTCGACACTTTTGCGGCGGACTATCGATCGTTGTTGGATCAATCGCGGCGGACGAATCCGGAACTAAAGGTGGTACTGTTGGAGCCCTTCGTGTTGCCGGTCACGAGAGTTAAGGCCGGATGGGAAATGTGGCGGGGGCAGGTTGATCGGCTGCGGCCGGTGGTGGCGAAACTGGCGTCGGAGTACAAAGCGGTACTGCTGAGGACCCAGGATATCTTCGACGCTGCGGCCCGGCGGGTCGAACCGTCTCACTGGATTTGGGATGGTGTGCATCCGCTGCCGCAGGGTCACGAATTGATTGCGCGAAATTGGATCGATACCGTGGCCCGGGCGTGGGCGTGAGTTAATGTGATTCGGTTTTAAGTTCAAACGGCGGGGCGGCTCGAACATCCGCCGCATCGAAAATTTGTCGTTCTGGGTAAGGAACAAACTATGCCGCGAATCGTAGTTACGAGTTTTTTGTTGCTCGCGATCACGACGTTAAGGCCAGGATTGCAAGCGGAAGAGATCACTTGGAAGGCTTCCGGCAAAGGCGGCGCGGTCGCGGCGGGCAACGCGGATGCGGTGGCTGCCGGGCTGCAGATTCTCAAACAGGGCGGCAACGCCGCCGATGCGGCGACGGCCACGCTGTTGGCACTCGCCGTGACGGACTACGGATTGTTTGCGATCGGCGGCGAAGTGCCGCTGTTGATCTACGATGCCAAGAAAAAGGAAGTGAAAGTTTTGTGCGGACTTGGAGCAGCACCGATGGACCAGGAGGCGATCGACTGGTTCTATGCCAACGGGATACCGTCGAATGGCAGCATGAAGTCGGCGCCCGTTCCAGGAGCGGTCGACCTTTGTGTGACCGCGCTCAAACTCTATGGAACGATTTCGTTTGAGCAGGCGGCAGCGCCAACACTGGCACTGCTCGATCAGGCGAAAAAAGAATGGCACCAGCCTCTGGCTGCGACGCTACGGAAGCTCATCGAAGCCGAAAAAGATACAACCGGCTCGCGCGAGGAGAAGCTGACGGCGGCTCGCGATCGGTTCTACAAGGGCGACGTCGCCGACGAGTTGGAGGCCTGGTACATCCAGACGGGCGCGTTTCTGCGAAAACGTGATTTGGCCGCCCACCGCACCCGGGTTGAAGACCCGGTTTCAGTTAACTACCGCGGCTACACCGTTTTCAAATGCGGCCCGTGGACACAGGGGCCCTATCTCTGCCAGACATTGCGGCTGCTGGAAGGTTTTGATCTGAAGGGAATGGAGTACCTGTCGGCCGACTACATTCACATCGTAACCGAGGCGCTGAAGCTGGGATTTGCGGATCGCGATCAGTATTATGGCGACCCGCGATTTGTCAAAGTCCCGATCCGTGAACTTCTGTCCGACCAATATACAAAGATCCGCCGCCCCTTGATTGACCGGGAAGCGGCCTCGTTGGAGAGAAGGCCCGGCGATCCGGTCAAAATGCGTTCACTGTTGTCCGCGGACAAGCACGAAGATTCGCCCGCCAAGATTCCAGTCCAGGACACGACGACGTGCGTTGTGGCGGATCGTTGGGGCAACGTTGTCGCGGCCACTCCCAGTTGCAATCTCGTCGGTAACGAGCCGGGGCCGTCGGGAGTATCGCAAGGCAACCGCATTCGCAGCCTGAACACGATGCTCGGCCATCCGAATCGCGTTCAACCGGGCAAACGCCCGCGGATCACGCTCACGCCGACGCTGATCACCAAAGACGGCAAGCCGGTGGTGGCCATCAGCGTGGCGGGCGGCGATCTCCAGGACCAGACGACGCTGAACGTTTTGTTGAACCACATTGAATTCGGCATGCCACCCGAAAAGGCCGTCACCGCGCCCCGCTTCAATTCGTCGCATCATCAAAACTCTTTCGATCCCAACCCGGATCGAACGGCAGCGTTTGTCGGCGCGGCGAAACTCAGAGTCCACGAAGGCGTTGCCGAAGAGGTGCAAATGGAATTAGAGCGGCGGGGGCACGTGTTATCGACTACCGGTGGCGCGATCGGCGCCCCCGTGATGATCCTGTTCGACCACGACAGCGGTGTCATCTCGGCAGCCGGCGACCTGAAAGCCGGCCGCCACGCCGCAGCGCTGGAGTGACCGCCGCTCCGGCGTCGGAGGTTCCCCCCAACGGACTAGCGGTCGGCTGAGGCAGCCTGAGTGTGCACTCGCGAAAAAGTGAAGGGATGTCAACGCATGCAGAAAATCACAACAACGCTGTTCTTGCTCCTGACAATTGCCGCTCTGCCCGGGCAGTGGACTCTAGCGCCCGCCGCCGAGGAATTGCCGCTGGTCGTTGACGGCAAAGTGCTCGAAGAGAATATTCGTCAAACCAACATGGATGCCAAAGCGAATCCGTTCTGGACCGGCTGGACGCAGCGGAAAGGAACGACGGTCGCCGGAAAATTCGCGCTCGATCATCGAGACAAGAATCTCAAGGATTTTCCCGCTGTGAAATCGGCCCTGGGCGATTGCGAATTCAAATTGACGTTTTCGTGTAACCCCGCGCATTATGGAGATCGGGGTGGCGGTCGCGGACCGTGGATCCGTTTAGCGGACCGAGGGGCGTTCGGATTTAAGGACAAAGGCAGGAATATCACCGTCAATGGAGACAAATGCTCCTTGCCGTTGAAGGCGTTCAATCGCCCTTCGCCGATCAATTTGGGCGATGGCAAACTGCACACGATGTCGGCCAAGCGGGTCGGCGGAGTCCTCTCGTTCTACTTGGACGGTGAGAAGATTCACGAGCAGAATATTGGCGCCGATGGGAACCTCATCTTCTACCTGGGCACGCTGGAAAGCTATCCGCACCTGGCCTCCATGAAAGTTACCGCCGAAAAGTTCAGTGATAAGCTGACCACCAATTTTAAATCGCTTGCGCCCATTGAGGTCATCTACGACGGAACCGGCGAACCGCAGGAGACCGTCTCGGCAGGCGGGGCGAAGCGGATCGAAGGTCGCGGCTATGCGCCCGGAAAGGCGTCCGTCTACCGGATTCCCGCCTTGGTCGTGACGAATGCAGGAACGATTCTCGCGTTCTCTGAGGCCCGTGCCAGCGGCTACGACTGGGGCCACATCCGGATGGTGGTGCGCCGCAGCCAAGACGACGGCAAAACGTGGGGGCCGGAAATTGACATCACCTCGCAATTTCCCGATAACTCCTGCGGCAATCCGAGTCCGGTCGTCGAGCGGAAAACCGGCCGCGTCTTTTTGGCGTACCACTTCCGCACCAATCCCAGCCACAGCAATTC
Source organism: Pirellulales bacterium (assembly GCA_046582885.1). GTDB lineage: Bacteria > Planctomycetota > Planctomycetia > Pirellulales > UBA7805 > JAYZEI01. Next base: position 4,550 of record JAYGDO010000466.1, read on the forward strand.
GGGGCCAACTCATGCCGGTCTGACCTACAGCGACGACGACGGCAAGACGTGGTCGAAATCAAAATTCGCCACCGACCAGTTCAGGCCGAAAAGTCGAAGTTGGTTTCTGATAGGACCCGGCCACGGTATCCAACTGACGCGAGACAAGTACCGGGGCCGGCTCCTGGTTCCGTGCTACGGTCAGGGTTCCGGCTATGTTGTCTATAGCGACGACCGGGGCGAGACATGGAAGTATGGCGGCTCTTCGCCGAGTATGGACATCAATGAGGCGGTGATCGTGGAACTGCAAGGCGGCGAGGTTATGATCAACGCCCGATCTCCGGGTCGAACGAGGAACCGCGGGACTTGCGTTCTGGCCAACGGTGGCGAAACGCTCAAAGAAGGGACGGCCCGTTTCATTCCGGAATTGCCCGATCCAAGCTGCCAGGGAAGCACCGCTCGATATTCCTGGCCGAAAGATGGCAAACCGGGAATCATTCTCTATGCCGGACCGGGCCTGCCGACCGGACGCGTGCGGGCAACGCTGAGGGCCAGTTACGACGAGGGCAAGACTTGGCCCTATAAGCAGACGATTTATGAAGGAGGTAGCGGCTACAGCGATATGGC
>JAYGDO010000537.1:0-3247 GCA_046582885.1 Pirellulales bacterium
GACTGGCTGGCCATTTGGTTTCGAGAGAGGGGATATTCACTAAAGAAGCTGCACAAACTGATCGTCACCTCGGCAACGTATCAGCAATCATCGCGGTCGTATCCCAAAGCGGCAAAAGTCGACGAGGGTAATCGACTGCTGTGGCGGCAGAATCCGCGGCGGGTCGAGGCTGAAGTTCTACGAGATTCGATACTGGAGGTTGCCGGCGTACTCAATCGGGATCTCTTCGGTCCGCCTTACCGCGATGTCCGCATCGTGCACGTCACGCCGACGAATTATTACATGCCGATCGATCCGATTGGGACGCAGTTCAATCGTCGCACGATTTATCGCTGGCACGTCCGAGGGCAGCGGAGCGCGCTGTTGGATACTTTCGATTGTCCCGATCCGTCGGCGAAGACGCCGAAGAGGAGCGTGACCACGACACCGACGCAGGCTCTCAGCCAGTGGAATGACTCGTTTGTATTAAGGATGTGCGAAAAGTTTTCCGCCCGCGTTCAACGAGAAGTCGGCGACAAAATCGATCATCAGGTGGATCACATCTGGCGGCTCGCCCTGGGGCGGTATCCGGATGGAAACGAAAAAGCTAAATCGATGCGGCTCGCAGAGGAGTACGGGAGTGTGCTTTTATGCCGGGTACTTTTGAACAGCAATGAGTTTATCTTGATAGATTGAGCATGGAGTTGGCGGAAATGTTAGACGCATCGGGATCCGGTTTTGATCGACGAGGTTTTTTGAACTTCAGCGTCGCCGGTCTCGGCGCGGTTGCGTTGGCGGGGCTGTTCGACAAAGACCGGTCCGTCGCAGCGGAGAAGAAGGGCGAGGCAGCACCGCATCGGGCGGCGAAGGCGAAGCGTGCGCTTCATATTTGTCTGGTCGGCGGATTAAGTCAGGTCGATTCGTTCGACTACAAGCCCGAATTGGAGAAACTTCACGGCAAACCAATGCCGGGCGAGGAGAGGCCGGAGGTCTTTTTCAACAATGTTGGCCAGTTGCGCAAGAGCGAATGGAAATTTCACCAGCGTGGAGAAAGCGGGCTGTGGGTATCGGAACTATTTCCGCACTTGGCGACGGTGGCGGATGAGTTGACCGTGATTCGGTCGATGGTTGCCGATACGGGAAATCACATGCCGGCCATGTTTCAGGAGAATAGCGGGTTTCAATCGAACGGTTTCCCGTCGCTAGGCAGCTGGCTTTCTTACGGATTGGGAAACGAGGTGGATTCGCTGCCGACCTTCGTCGTGTTGCCGGATGCGCGCAGTCTGCCCAACGGCGGCGCCGCGAATTGGTCGAACGGATTCCTTCCGGCCCGCCACCAAGGGACATTGTTTGGTGGTGGCAAACAGCCAATTCGCAACCTGTTTGCCGAACAGAAGTTGCCGGCAGAGGCTGAAAAGTCCGCACTCGGATTGCTCGCCGAAATCAATCAAGGTCATCTGTCGGGACGCGGTGAAAACGAGCTTTTGAAAGCACGGATTCGGGCCTATGTGCTCGCTGCGAAGATGCAGACGTCGGTGCCTGAGGTGATCAATTTTGCCGACGAACCGGAGTCGGTGACCCGACTCTACGGCCTGGAACAAAACGAAACCGCCGATTGCGGCCGCCGCTGTCTGTTGGCCCGGCGGCTGTTAGAGAGGGGTGTTCGCTTCGTTCAACTTTATTCAGGCGGGGCCTTTGGCGGAAAGCCGCGGCACGGCTGGGACGGGCATGAACACAACCGCGCGAATCATTCGGGGGAAGCCAAAAGAATTGACCGTCCCATCGCGGGATTGCTCGAGGACCTGAAACAGCGAGGGATGCTGCAGGATACTCTGATTCTATTCACGAGCGAGTTTGGACGCACCCCATTTGCCCAGTCTCCCGCGAATAAACTCGGGCTGGGAAGAGATCACAATCCCGAAGGCTTCACCGTTTGGATGGCGGGTGCCGGCCTAAAACAGGGAATCGCACATGGCGCGACCGATGACGTCGGCTGGCGTGCGAAAGTGGACCCGGTCACCTGGCCCGACTTTCATGCGACAGTCCTCCACCTGCTGGGGATCGACCACGAGTCACTAACGTATTACCACAACGGAATCGAACGCCGGTTGACAAATGTCCACGGTCACGTGGTCGAGGGGATATTGGCTTAGTGATGGAAAACGAGGGGGCGGGGGTTTCTTTCTCCCGGGCTTAAAGTGTGCGTCGCAAACGGCCGCCAGCGGCATCACGAGTAGTCCCCTCTCCCAAAAGCCTGAAGACCAGCGGCCCTCAGCCAATGGCTTGATACATTGGGTCGTACGACTACGACAGCCACGACTGCGGGTTGCCAGCCGCGCAACACCGTCGAATCTATGACATCGCGTCGAGGCGCGAGACGGTTGGCAGACAGCGTGGTGGTGAAGCAAGGTGGCGGATTACCGTACCCGCGACGGACGCCGACGGACAGGTTTTTTCCGCTGGCGACCATTGGCGGGCGGTGAGTCGAGTACTTTTTGTGCCTTAGTTAGATCATTGACTTTGATGATCGCCGCGTTGTTGCCGCGCCTCTGGTCCGATGTGCAGTAGACGTAGTCGATTTTTAATTGCTCGTTCGCCAGTCGCTCGCAAATTCTGCGTAGCGACCCCATGCGCCCCGACAATTCGGCGACAAGCACATCGGTGACGTCGAACGGAACGTTGATTGTTTCCAGCGCACTTCTCGCTAGCGCCGGATCGTCCGGCACCAGTCGTAGCGTTCCCTGGTCTGTCGAATCCATGACAGACAGTGCCAGCAAATCCACTTTTTCTTTGGCCATGGCGGTGAGTACCGCCGCGAGACGGCCGGGGCGATTAACGAGACGAACCGAAAACTGCTTTGTCAGTTGCGTAGAGACTCCTCCTTGTATTTGCATAGACCCGAAGCACAACAGCCAACTTCCCTTCTGACCAGCCGGGCACGCCACCCCAGTCCTCGCGACAGGCGCTCCGGGTCGGCGCGGACTCACCCAGCAATTGGCGATGAAACGCCAGGAAAAGAAATGAACGCGATTTCGCGCTTTGCATAGCCTCGTCTTTCCGTAAAATCGACTAGCAATCGCGGGGGCTCACTCGCCGGCTATCATAGCTTCTGGCCGATTCGTAAGGAACCGCCCGGAAACCGTCTTGGTGGTGGCCGATGGAGCCGAAAAATGTCAGTAAAATCGACAGTTTTTGCTTTCAGGAAGGAACGAAACCACAAATCAGCCGTCAAAAAAGAATGTTGGCGGTTGCTTTACATCCGGGTTTT
>JAYGDO010000025.1:0-21829 GCA_046582885.1 Pirellulales bacterium
AGTGCCAGGTGGTAACCGGATATATCCGGGTAGGCTGGCTCGGATTCGAAGCTGGGACCCGTCAGAAACTGAATGTGGAAATGATAGGCTCCGCCTTTGTTGACCGGTTTGAAAAGAAAGACATTCCATCCTTTTGCTAAACCGATTTCCTTCAGGTAGACATTCGGGTCATCGACGACCTGTTCAACCGCATAAACGAGAACTCCGTTTTGCCACACCTTCATTCCGTCGTCGACCGTGACCCGCATCTTTACCACACACGGCGCGTTGGCAAACACGTTATGGTAAACGTACCGAGCCGCCGCACCGGTTTTTGCGTAGGTGAATCCTGCAGTCGGCTTTTTGTCGCGTTGGCGAATCCAGTCACCGCCAAGCGTGGTGAGTTTGTCAGCGGTATCGATCGGATTCATTTCGGGGGGCCGGACTGCATCGAATGCCTCCTTGGGATCCTTAGCGTTGAATTGGCCGGACTCCCAAAATTCGCCACGCCAAAACGGAAGACCTGCTGCGCGAGCCACCAGTTGTTTTTCCCATGCCGGCTGGTCTTGCTCCAGTTGCGTGACCCTGGCCTCCAGATCCGCGCGTGCCTGGTCAACCGATTTTGAAATATCCACGATTGTCGGTATCGTGCCGGTGACATATCCGATGGCATCGGTCAATTGTTCCGCCGTCATCAACCGTACTAGTTGGCGGGAAAACAGCTCGCTATCCCGCTCGTTCATTTCGTTTGATTCGGTCGACCTCTGGTAGGCACGACTGTTGCAGATAACCCGGAAGATCATCTTGCGGTCAAAACCATTTTCGGAGAAATCCCGCGCCAGCGCATCGAGCAGTTCAACATTCGACGGCGGATTGCTCGAGCGAAAGTCATCGACCGGTTCCACAATGCCGCGGCCCATCAGATGGGCCCAGATTCGATTGACTTCGACCCGTGCGAAATAGGGGTTGGACACGGAAGTCAGCCATTCGGAAAACGCTTTTCGAGCATCGGCTCCTGCTGCAATCGGTCGTGGAATCTTCGCAGTTTTCACCGTACCCCAGGGTTTCATCATCTGGCCGGTGCGGGGGTTGGCCATACCGGTCGACTGACCTGAACGAATGACGCTACCATCCTGCTGCAGGTGGCTGAAGACAGATCCGATCCTGTAGTAGTCGTCTTGAGTCCAGTTTTCGAAAGGGTGATTGTGACACTTTGCACACTGTATCCGTGATCCCATAAACAGCTGGGCAGTGGCTTCGGTGACATCCTGGACCGACGGAATAGCGGCGAAATAATTTGCTTCCGGAATTTTTTTTGAATCCCCGGTCGACGTCAGCATCCGGGTCACCATGGTGTCGAACGGCATGTTGCCATGAATCGCCTCCGAGATCCAATCGGCAAACAGACGCGCGCGACCGTCGGTGAGGATCTTCGAGTTGACGCGCATCAGATCGGCCATCCTCAGTGCCTGAAAACGCGAAAACTCGTTTGCATCCAGCATCTGGTCGATCAGCCGCGCGCGTTTTCCGGGCAATTCGTCGGTGAGAAACGCGCGCGTCTGCGCCGCTGTTGGGAGCAAGCCGGTCAGGTCCAGATAAAGCCTGCGAATGAAAATCCCGTCCGAACAGAGTGGAGACGGGGTGAACTGCAATAGTCGAAGTCGCTCGTTAACTCGTTTGTCGACGTAGTTGTCCTCCGGTTCATTTTTGGGCCACTGGTAGCCGTCAACTTCTTCACAGAATGTCAGATAGATCGATTCCAGGTGTTCCAGGTAACGCACGGTGATCGCCGTTTGTCCACGCTGATGACCGGTGACCAGGCCATCGACCGTGATGGAGGCTACGTCGTCATGGGATGTGTCGTAAGTGGCGATTCGGGTGACGTCGCGACTGGCTCCGTCGGCAAAGCGGGCGGTGACGCGAACCTGTTGGTTCAGATGGGGCGCGTGAAGAACGCGGATCGGCCCCGGATAAATATCGATACCGATGCACTTGGGCTGATCGGCGGAATTGTCACGGGCGCCCTCATAGATCCAGTCGTGCAGTACTTGGTAGGCCACGTCATCAGTCCGCAGTCTTTTTCCACCGACGTGGGGAACTCGCAGGAGTGGCTTTTTCAGAATAAGGCTTTGCGTGGGATCGTAGACATTTGTACGACGGTTGAATCCAAATCGCACAAGAGAAAGTTTGTCCAGTTCAGAGTCGAACGCGAATAAAGACAACGAAAAGCCGCCCTTACCTTCGGGCGATCCGTGGCATGATCCGGCGTTGCAACCCTGCTTTGTGATCACGGCAAGGGTCTCATGTTTGAAGCTAATCGGGTCCGGTTTTTCGAAGTCGGTGACGGTCACCGGAACCGACACGCTGCGGCTTCCGGCGGTAATTGTCAACTCGGTCTTTCCATTTTGCAGTGAAGATACGCGACCGTACTGCACGGAGACGATGTCCCCCTTAACACTCTTAATTGTTGCCTCACGGGTTAAATCGACGTGTCGGCCATTTGAAAGCTTTCCGGTAACGACAAGCTGCAGGATGCTTCGACGACCGGTCAACCGGATTGAATCAGGCACAACCGAAATCGACTCGACCTCTGGGGCTTGCCCCAGGGCCGCAATCGGCGGGAACGATCCGCACGCCGACACGATGCCGAAAACGGTCAACGCCTGGGTGACCGACTTGAATTTCGTCACGCCATGACCTCCAAAATCGGATTTCCATTCTTCGTTACGTAGATCGGGCGATCATCGGGTGTATAGAACGGTTCGTGCCGATCAAATCCCAGCTTTTCGTAGACCGTCGCTGCGAAATCGTCGATCGTGTAGGCCATTGAACTGGTGATGTAGCCACCGTGTTTGTCCGTACTTCCAACGACCTGGCCTCCTCGAACACCGGCCCCCGCAAACATGAAGCTGAACGCGTGTGTCCAGTGATCGCGACCCTGGCGATTATTAATTTTAGGTGTGCGACCAAACTCAGAAACAAAACAAAGCAAGGTTTCTTCCAACAGGCCGCTTCGATCCATATCTTCGATCAATGCGGACAAGGCCTGGTCGGTTGAGCCCATCATCGGCCAAGTATGAATTCCATAACGGCCGGCCCCCGGCCCCCCGCCCTTGATATTGGTGTGCGATTCAGAATAAATCGCATCGTGGTGGTCCCAGTTCATATTGCCGCCACCACCGTAGCGAACTTGTTTCCCGTCGCGATATGAAACCATCGGCTCGCGGCAGTCAACCGTAACGAAGCGAACTCCTGCTTCAATCAGTTTTCTACCCAGCAGGTAGCATTGCCCGCGGTGTCCGGTTCCGTAACGTTCCTTAACCGCCTCCGGCTCGCCCTGGATGTTGAAGGCTTTTCGAGTATGCGGGTTGGTCAGCATATCGCCCGCTCGATTCATCAGCGCCCTCATCGCCCGGGCACCGGCGACGTGCCGCGAACCCGCAACGCCAATATCGAGTTTGCTTAACAGGTCGCGCCGGTTTTTGAATCTCTTTTCATCGACACCAAGTAAGCCGAGATTTGGTACTGACCACGAGGGATTGGACGGGTTGCCGCCGGTCTTAAAGACTTGGTAGGCCGGCGGCAAAAAACCAATCCGACTCTCCTTCGCCTGTTCGCTGGTGCCCGGGACGAGGATATTACTCGGCAGGTGCGAAGCTTTACTCCCCATTCGCATCGCCACTGCGCTGCTGATGTCCGGCATTTCTACGGGGCCGCCCGGAGTTTCACCGGAAAAAATATACTGCGACCCCTTCGGATGCGAATTGCCAACGCCGGGTGTCGGCTGTGTCATACAACGAACGACCATAAATTTATCGGCGTGCTCGGAGGTGCGCGTAAGGAGCCGGGTAAAATGGACTCCCGGTATCTTCGTCTGAATCGATTCGAATGGGCTGCGGTGTTCCGACGGGAGTTCCGGCTTCGGATCCCACGTGTCGATCTGCGAGACACCGCCCTGTTCAAAGATGACCAGGACGTTCTTGGCCTTGGCGGCGGTCGGCGAGGCAGACGAAGTTCTTGGCAGTAGCAGGGGTGAAAGGCCGCAGGCCCCCAGCATGAGGACACTGCGACGAGAATATCTGCGATTCATGTTTTGCCTGCATCGAGGTGGAAATAATGAAGAAATATCTCAACGCCCCGTCGTTTCGTCATTTTAATTGAAAGCCGTGAATGTATCGACACGAATTGAGATCAGCCATACCCGTCGTATGGCCCGTCTTCCCGTTACTCACCGAATGACTGGCCTCGGTGCCGACTTCGCCGCCGTGCCCTATACTGGGTTCACCGACCGCCACGCAGATGCGGTCCAAGCCCGGCGATGACCGACGCCGTGAACCCTCAAACGGAGCAGCGACATGTTTTGGAAATTGCACACGCCCCGCGAAACCAAAGTAAAGCAGTTCGCAACTATCCTCTGCATCGCACTGGCGTTTGCCGGCGGCGGACTGACCCCGCCACAAATCACCCTGGCCGCACCGCCGGCCAAACAGGCGCTAGACCGTCAGGACTTTACCGTCGACGGCAGACCCGCCTTTATTATCGTCCCTGCGAAAAAACCAGTAAGTCCAACACCCTGGGTGCTCTATGCTCCGACTTTGGGACGCGGCCTGCCCGGCGGCGCGGAAGCCTGGATGTTTCAGCGGTTCCTCAACGCCGGTATTGCGATCGCCGGAGTGGATGTCGGCGAGTCATACGGCAGTCCCAAGGGGCGGGCCACTTACAATGCGCTGCACACACACCTCACAAAGTCACACGGCTTCGCTCAACAGGCGTGTTTGTTGGCCCGCAGTCGGGGAGGACTGATGCTCTACTGCTGGGCGGTTGAGAACCCGGAAAAGGTCCGTTGCATTGTGGGCATCTATCCTGTCTGCAACATTGCGAGCTATCCCGGCTTGAAGCGGGCTTGCGGCGCCTACGGCATGACGGAGTCGGAACTTGCCGCGAACCTGACCAAACATAATCCGGTCGACCGACTCGCCTCACTGGCCCGGGCGGGCGTACCGATCTTTCATATTCATGGGAACGTCGACAAAGTCGTCCCGCTGGATGCGAACTCCGGACTGATCGCCAAACGCTACCAGAAGGCCAACGGCAAGATGGAACTGAAGATCGCCGCAGGGCAGGGACACAATATGTGGAAAGGCTTTTTTGAGTGCCAGGAACTCGTGGACTTCACGATACGGCACGCCACAAGTGCAAGGATTCGCAATAAAAACAGCCGCTGAGCGACGACTGGCAAACTCCGGGAAAAGCGAATTGAATCATTCGGGTTTTCATTGCGACATCGCTGCCGCTTACCCGTTTGCCCCTTTTTGGGCAGTGCTGGTTCCCATACGGGGAACCCAAAAAACTTGCCGTCGATTTCCCGGGTCGTCACACGGTTGAACTTCGTACCGGGTCGCGCGACAATGACGGCTCGGCTGTTTTTTGTGACGCGCAATTTTTATTGACCTGCATTCCAACAGGCTAAAGGACGATCAACATGCGAACACATGCGGCATTGGTTCTCTGCTTTTTCTGTTTCAACGGATTTGTCGAAGCGGAGCAGTGGCAGTCTTTGTTTAACGGAAAAGATTTGACCGGCTGGCATCCGGTTGGCGGCCCGGCCGAGAACTGGTCCGCCAACGATGGCGTGCTGGCGTGCAACGGCAAGCCCGGCGCACAGTGGCTCGCCACGGACAAACAGTACGACGACTTCGAACTGGCGCTGGAGTTCAACGTACCGGAAAACGGCAACAGTGGTGTCTTTATCCGTGCGCCGAAACAAGGTGCGCCGTATGTAAAAGGCCTGGAGATTCAGGTCCTCGATGACTACGGCGAAAAATGGAAAGGACTAAAGCCCGCCCAATTCACCGGTGCCATCTACGCGGTCGCCGCGCCGTCGCAACGCGCGACAAAGAAAGCGGGACAGTGGCAGAAGATGCTCATCCACTGCGTTGGACGGCGAGTTCAGGTATCGATCAACGACCAAATGGTCGTGGACGCCAACCTGGACGACTTCAGCGAAGCGGCCAAGAGAGTAACGGGCCTGAACCGTACGAGCGGCCACATCGGGTTGCAGAACCACGGAGACCAGATTTCGTATCGAAATATCCGTCTCCGCACGGTCGCCGCAACCGCCAAGAGCGGTCGGAAGACCAACGGCGGGCAATAGGCGGATATCGGCGATTCGCCGCGCGGGCTAAACGGCCACAACACAGGCCGTCAGGATCGAGCCGCCCCAGCAGGTTGACCCCGACGTGTGCCGGCATGTCGTTGGTCGCCTACTTGGCTCTCACCAACTTCATGATCCGTCCCGACACATTCCAGTCCTGGACGTACAGGTTGCCCTCCTTGTCCCAGTACGAGCCGTGCGTGCCGTTGAAGATACCCTCAATCCACTTGTCCTGACGCACGTTATAATTTACTCGCGGCTTGGAATTCTCGGGGTCTCCCAATACGGAAACAATGGCGTTGCTCTTATCGAGTATCACAACCCGGCCCTGCAGATCCGGCACAGAAACGTAGTCCCCCTGGACGGCGGCGGAGGTGGGCATCCCCAGGCCGGTGATAACAACGCCAATGAATTCACCTTCAAGGCTGTAATGCAAAAGTCGTCCCTTGGGCTGGTGGTTGCGATCGCAGACCAGCAGGCGGGACGGATCATAACGCGTGTCGAGCGTCATGCCGTGGGCGGTATTGAATTGCTTGAGGTCGTTCCCTTTTTCTCCGAAGTGCATCAGGTATTTTCCGGTCTTGTCGAATTTAAAAATGTGGTTGCTGGCGTAGCCGTCCGACAAGAAGATGTCGCCGCCCTGGGCGACGGTGATTGCCGTAGGATTGAACCTTCTCAACTTCAGTCCCGATTCTTTCGGAAACGGGAGCTTCAAGACAATTTCGCCGCTGTGGGCATTGAACTTGATTCCCTCGGCGTTTGCGTTGCGTGCTGCATAAATGAATTCGCCGTCCTCTTCCTGGCGAATTTCCATGTCGTGGATTCTCGAATACTTGGAGCCTAGATACTCCTGGATCACTTTGCCGTCCGGGGAAAATACAACGACTCCCTTATCCGCGCTGGTGTAAACGTTTCCCTTACTGTCGACAACGACGCCACCGTGCGTCGGCCCCAGGGCGGATTTTCCATCGGGGCGGAGCCCCCAACCGGGTACCGTGTCGAAGATCATGGGCCCGGAACCGATCCGTACCGGCTGGATCTCTGCCGCAAAGACCGGCAGCGCAGTGCTCATTGCGATCGTGACAATGATGTAAGACGCACAGATATAAGACGTACAACTTTTCATGATGCTGGGCTCCCGGTTTTTCCCTTGTCGTTTGCGTAATTTCAAGCCGGCACCGCAGCCGGCACAACGCCGCCGATAACCACGGCAGCGGTCGAGAGGGCTTTAGTATCCGGTTGTAGGACGCAGATTTCAACCATCCAGGCCGACTCCGCCCGACGATCGGGCCAAGAGTCGGTTTCGGACCCCGGAAGTTGGGCCGCGGAATTCGCTAGAAACTCCTCAGCATAATACCAAGAAAACCGGCTACCGGGTGTTCGGTGGCCGCGGCGATTCAAAAAACAAGACCGTTTTTAGGACGATTTCGTCGCGAGGCATCAGCGGGAATTCGTCGAGCGGCGGTCCGCGTTTGCGAGCATCTTTGCCGACAAATGTTGTTGCGGAGCGGGGCGGAGGCCGACGCCGACGGGGGCCGAGGCAGGTTGAAAGTCACCTTACGACGCCGGCAACGATTACCGGGCAGCGCCGTTTCGAATGACTTATCGACTAACCCACTCGAAAAGTTATCTGCGCTCCGACAGGAAAGTTCCGTTGCTGGCTACGCCAATCAGCGGCCGGAACGGTGACCCGGCGGCACACCGCGCGCGGCGGCATGGATACCAAACCAAGTTTAGGCCGATTGAGTACGAATCTTCCTGCTGTGCCGTCGGTTGACCTTCTTCGGCAAAGACATAAGTTACACCGCCTTCCAGCGCAACGGAGTCATTGACCGGCAGCCAAAACTCGGCGCCCATCAAGCCGTCGCCCTCGCCGCTCGGACCGGCATAAACCCGCCACTCGCCATCACAGAGCAAAGCCCGGCGGAGGAATACCGTGTAGTAGTCGTTCGGCCCCAGCGTAAACGGCTGATCGCCTCGCAAGGATGGAACCGCGTCGTCTTCGCCGATGCGAAACGCTGCCATGATGCCAACCTCGTTGCCACACCAACCGAAGCGGCTCACTTCCATCCGCAACTGGCCGATGTCGGCCTGGTAATAGTAATCGTCAACCATCTGGTCGTAAACGAGCCCGTATTGCCAGGGCGAATGCTCATCGGCCCGCTTGAACAGTCCGGCTGTCATAAAGACCTGCTCACGGGGATCGTCGTGAAAGTTAGAGTCCGCAACATGACCGTTCAAATTGCTTTGTACAAACCGCATGCCGAACTGCATGCCAACCGTATGGCAATATGAACGGCAGTCAAACAGCGGCAACGGCGCGGAGATATTGAAGCCCTCGCTGAACCCAAAGCTGCCGTTCACGCCATTGTCGACCGGCCCCTTGAAGCCCTGCACGCCCAGCATGATCGACGTATGAAAAATTGACGACCACGGAGAATACGGGCCGTAACCTCCGGTCCCGCAAGCATCGCAGCTGCCGCATCCGCCGCAATCGCCGCCCCAGCGGCCGAGCGGATCGTCGCCAACCGGCTCGGGTTCGATCGACAAACCGGGTGGAACAACTTCCGCTTCGTCCGGTGTCGAGACAAAGTAGCCGTTGGGCCCGGGCGACCTTCCCTGCTGCCAGTACTGCCCGCCGCGCGCCGGAGGACCCGGATACGCGGCTTGATGCCGTGAGTACAGCGGGTGCGGATGCCAGGGCGGTGTGTACGCCGGGCCATTGTAGGCGACCTGACGATTCGCACGACGCGGTGCCGACGGTGATTGGGTACTAACCTGCGCGGCCCCATAACCACCTTCATCTCCGAATGGATTCCGTGCCACTCCGCCGTCCGCAGCCGATGAGGTACGGGTTATCGGTTTGGAATCTCGCGTTGCCGCGGCGCGCAGCGCCGTTGGTGAGTCATCTCCATCCGGATTTGCCGGCCTGGATTCAACCGCCGAGGTGGATGGCTTTAGTTTTGCGGAACCGGCACTCGCCTTGGCGGCGGATCGCGTGTTGGCTCTCGCCGCTTCTGGACGCCGCCAATCGAGATCCTTTGCTGTAAGGGCACTGGTAGCTAGCACGATACTCGCGCCGAGCAGGGTTCGCCGAAACACGCCCTGGGTGTGAAGCTGAAATCTCATCTGACTTGCCTTTTTAAGGGTCGAAGTTTGGTAGTTGATCAAAAACAAACCGTATCTGCACTCCTTCCCCCCGTGAGCCAATACGCGACAACGTAGATATCGGAAGCGGTGCAACCCGAACTTCCGTCAAAATCGGCGAAACGAGAAAAGTCGGCCTAATCGACGTGACTTCGCAGGGATTGGTCTAAATCGTCGCGGAGGTCCGCGAAATCCTCGAGGCCTACCGAAATGCGAATCAAGCTATCAGTGATGCCATGCGCGCAGCGGTCGGCCGCGTCATAGCTGGCGTGCGACATGGACGCCGGTTGCTCGATCAAAGATTCGACCGCACCGAGACTGACCGCGAGACGAAACAACTCGGTCGTCTCGACGACGCGCTTGGCAGCGGCGAAGTCACCCGCCACCTCAAACGAAAGCATCGCGCCAAACTGACCGTCCATTTGCCGCGCCGCGACCGCATGGCCCGGATGCCCGTCGAGGCCGGGATAGAAAACATGCCGAACTTGCGGATGCCCCACCAGGAATTCCGCCATGCGTGCGGCCGTCCGGCACTGCTCGCGGACGCGCAATTCTAACGTCTTCAGCCCGCGAGCACAGAGAAACGATTCGATGGGGCCCATCACTGCGCCCGTGGCGTTTTGGATGAAATAGAGTCGATCGAAAAGTTGCTGTTCGCGAACAACCAACGCGCCGCCGACCAGGTCGCTGTGTCCGCCAAGGTACTTTGTCGCCGAATGCATCACGATGTCGGCCCCCAGTTCAAGCGGCCGCGTCAAAACTGGCGTGGCAAAGGTACTATCCACACCCAGCAAGATGCCGCGCTGACTGGTTAGCTGGGCGCAAGCGGCAATATCCGTGATGGACATCAGCGGGTTGCCCGGACTTTCGATCCACAGCAATTTGGTTCTCTCCGTGATTGCCGCTTCAACCGCCGATAAATCGTGTGCCGGCGCGAGTGTCACTTCGATGCCGCTGCGGTCAATGATCTTGTTCAACAATCGGTACGTGCCGCCGTAAATATCCGTGCCCGCGACGACGTGATCACCGCTGGAGAGCAACATCGTTGCAGCGTGGATCGCCGACATACCCGTGGAAAATGCCAGGGCCCCGCAGCCGGATTCTAAGGAGGCCAAGGTTGTTTGGAGCGCCTTGCGTGTTGGATTACCGCTGCGGGAATAATCGAATTCGCCCCAGTCGCCGGCGCCCGGTTGCACAAAAGTCGATGCCATGTGCACGGGCGGAACCACGGCCCCCGTTTCCGGGTCCGGCTGATTTCCAACGTGAATTGCCCGGGTGCGAAAATGCATGTGTCTATCGGCTGACCGCCGCAGGTCGAAGGAAAGAGTCAAACGTGGTCAACGTACTCCTTTCGATACAGGAGGGCGGCGAGGTTCAATATTCAAAGTTGTTTTCAACCGGCCTCGAGAGCCTGCTCGAGGTCGGCGATGAGATCTTCGGTGTTTTCGACGCCACAGGAAATCCGGACCATGTTGTCGGGGATGCCGAATTGCCTCCGCTCTTCGGCCGTACATTCGTAATAACTCATCACCAACGGCTGCTCGATCAGCGACTCGACGCCACCCAGACTTGGCGCTATCCGCGGAATTCGAACGGCATCCACAACGGCGGCGGTCTGCCGCCAGTCCGCGTCTTTGACCAGAAATGTAACCAATCCGCCGAATCCGCGCATCGTGCTGCGGGCGAGTTCGTGTTGCGGGTGGCACGGCAGACCGGGGTAATACACTTTTTCAATGCGCGAGTGACCGTCCAGAAACTCGGCAACCGCCAGGCCGTTCGCGTTATGCCGCTGCATCCGTAGTTCGAGTGTTTTCAGGCCGCGGGACAGCAGGTAGATATTATGCGGTGAATTGATCGCGCCCATGATGCCCCGCAGATTGCGCACCGGCTCGAGTGCTTCGCCGCGGCCCAAGATTGCACCGGCCAGTAAATCGTTGTGGCCGCCCAGATATTTCGTCGCCGAATGCAAGACATAATCGACGCCGGCATCAATCGGCCGCAGGTTAACGGGAGTGGCCAGCGTGGCGTCGATCAAGGTTTCGACACCGTTGCGTTGGCCGATTTCCACGAATCGCTGTAAATCGACGATGCTCAAGTGCGGATTTGTGGGTGACTCGCTGACCAGCAACTTGGTCTTCGGCGTGATGGCTGCTTCCATCGCATCGTAGTCGCAAGCCGGTACCTGTCGTGTCACCACACCAAATCGCGACAAATGCTCTGAGCAGAATTCCCGACTGCGGTGGTAGCATTCGTCAAAAAAAATAATCTCGTCGCCGCCCTTTAACTTGGCCATCAGCAAACCGACCAGCGCCGCCATCCCGCTGGAGAACAGCAGACCGGCCTCGGCGCCGTCGAGGGCGGCCAACTTTTCCTCGACGAATTTCTCCGCCGGATTGCCATACCGGCCATATTCCTCGCGAGGCTGCTTTTGTTCGATGTAGTCGATCACCGACTGCGTGTCGGGAAAAGTAAATGTCGAAGCGCAGAAAATCGCGTCCGTGATCGCGTCACCGAACTTCTGCCGGACCTCGCCCGCATGGACGGCCAGCGTCGAAACGCCGCTGCCGGCAGGTTTCACATCGGCCGCCGACGCGGAACGGTCTTGTCGTTGTTCTGTTTTCAAGGATCCAACTCCGTGGCCAAATTTATGTAAAATTTATTGAGGACAAGTAGGCAACAAAAAAGCCGCAACGGGAAACCAGTTCACCGCGCGGCTTTTTTCGCACCAAAAGTAAATCGCTGGGTGGGAAACCCCTCGCCAACGATGGCTCTTTAGCAGAATAGGCTGCAAGCGGCCGCAAATCCCGTTTCGCGCATTCTAGTCAACCTGCGGCGCGGAAACAACTATCTGGCCAAAACTCTGCTGTTTTTTTCGGCCCGACGCCCCCGCGTAACCCTCATCACCGGTTTTGGTTCGTGTTGCGACGCCAATTGTAAAACTCTCTGCAATCCTGGCAACGTGTAATCGTGGTGGTGAAATAGCGTTGCGAAACCGCCCGATCCACGGTCAGACCGTGGACGGCTGTAGCGGGCTCCAGCTAAAATGGAAGGCATGGGTTTGGGGACACCACGTTCGCGGGATCGTAAAATGCCTCAATTTTCGAGTTTGTCAATGCGCCGGGTCCGACAACTGGGTCCGCGAATTATTGTCGCCTGTCTGCTTGGTGTCCTCGCAGCAGTCCCCGCCGGCTGGCAAAGTGCTCTTGCCCAAAATCCTAACAGCGCCGGGCCGACGACCGTTGAGCCCTCGTTGGAATTCGATTCCCGGATCACCGAACTGATTCGCCAACTCGGCGCTCCCTCGTTCGGCCAGCGACAACGGGCCACCCGACAACTGCAGGCTATCGGTGTGACCGCAAAGCCGGCGCTGGTGCAAGCGCTGCAGCACGACGACGCGGAAATTCGGTCGCGCGCGCGGCGTATTCTGCTGGCCGTTCTGGATACCGATTTGCAGCGGCGGATTACCGCCTTCGCCGCCGATCCAAGCGACCAGCAGGCAACCAGCTTGCCGGGCTGGCGACTTTTCAAAGAAACTGTCGGCACCAGCGCGGTGGCCCGACGCATCTACTTGGAAGCCGTCCGCGCCGAACCCGTCCTGTTGGAGTCCATTGAGCAAACATCGCAGACCGCCGGCACCACACTGACCGCCCGCGCCATGACGCTGCACGAACGGTACATTCGCAATCCCATGTACCGGGGTATCGCAGATTCCATCGAAGCCGGCGAGTCGAGCGTATGTGCGCTGTTGCTGGCAACGATGAATCCCGATGTGGTTCTCGACGAGCAGATTGCCACAAAGATCTATCAACTCGTCCAACACGCCGGACTTCGGCAACATCTAGATGCCGGCCCCCGCCGTGATCCGATACGGCGATTGGTCGGCAGCTTCATTGAAACAACCGCCGAACTGCAATTGGCCTATCAGACAATCTGGCTCGCCATGCATCACAATTTGAAAGAAGGCCTGGTTCCGGCCGTTTCGCTCGTGGAGCGCCGTGATCGCCAGCCTTATATGTTGCAAAACGCTTTGTTGTGCGTGGGCAAGTTAGGCGACCGCCGACATCTCGAGTTGGTCGAATTGCTGCTCGAGGATGAATCGCCCGTCGATGGCCGTATCGCCAACGCTAGCCGGCCTCAAATCTGTGAGATTGCTCTGGCCGTTTCGATCCACCTGGCCGGTCAGGATCCCAAGTCGTTTGGCTATTCCAAACTTCAACTGAGCACGCAAACGCTGTTTCAAGCCAGTACATTGGCGTTCGCATCGGACCCGATGCGCGAGCAGGCGCTCGAAAAATGGCGGATTTGGCGTGCGCGACATCCGCAGTAATGCGGGCTGCGGTCGTCAACCATGTCGTAGTTTGCTTGCCAGCAACACAAATCTTGTCGTATATTTGTCGGGCAACAGAATCCGTGTGTCGTGATTCGACGGACGAAGCCCGCCTTTGCTTATCCTATGCGACTAGAATCCGAACCGAACTCGTCTGCCGCACCAGCAGCCAGCGATGCGGCGAGCAATCAAGGTATTCGCTACTGGCCCGTACTGGCTAATCTCTTACTCACAACTGCTGCGCTGCTGTACATCTGGCTTCAGCACGACGGCCAACGCGCCGATCTGGTCATTGCAACATTTTTCGTGGCGACTGTGTCGTCAATTTGGTTTCTCATTTGGCTGCTTTTCCGTTCACGGATTTCACCCCGTCCAAAGTGGATCACGTTTTCGATCATCTGCGGTTTGGCCGCCGCCGCCGCCGGCAGCTTTAAGATCAAGGGATATACAGGCGATCTCGTTCCGATCATCCGATTTCGCTGGTCCGGGGATTCAAGCTCCGGCCGCGCTAATTTAAACGGAACATCTGCGAAGAGCGGAAGGTTGGTTGAGGCGGCGTTTGATCCGGCAGATTACCGCTGGCCCCAGTTCCTGGGACCAGAGCGGAACGGTGTCGTGCGAAATCTAAAACTTGATCCGGATTGGAAATCTCGACCACCCATCGAAATCTGGCGCAGGGCGATTGGTGAACAAGCAGGATTTTCATCGTTCGCGGTTGATGCCGAGCGGGTGTTCACGCAGCAACAAGAAGGCGAACGGGAACTGGTTGTTTGTTACGATCTACAAACCGGAGCTCAACGGTGGAAATATTCACATGCGGCACGGTATGAATCGGAATTGGGAGGCGTCGGCCCGCGAGCGACGCCGGCGGTCAGCGTCGGCCGCATCTACGCCTATGGCGCGACGGGGATTCTCAGTTGCCTTGATGCCAACAGCGGAAAAATGTTCTGGCGGCGCAACGTCGTGGACGAACATACAGCGGAGGTGTTGGAATGGGGGAATAGCTGCTCGCCGTTGCTTTTCGAAAATCTTGTCATCGTCAGCACCGGCGCACGAAAAAGCGGCAGCTCGACGAGCGACAATTTCGCCACCTTGGCGGCATACGACAAGACCACAGGTGACCCCGTCTGGTCTACCGGAAGCGACAGCGCCGGCTACGCCTCACCGGTTTTCTTACGGTTGGCGGGCTTTCCACAAATCGTCATGGTGAACGCGGGCAGCGTTACAGGACACGAGCCGAAAACGGGAGTTGTGCTTTGGACAACCGACCTGGAAGCTGAATCTCCAAGCGTTTCGCAACCGGTCGCCTGTGCGGACGATCGGCTGTTGATCTGCAAAGGCTACGGCGTCGGCGGCAAGCTAATCCAAATCCTTCGCCACGGCAGTGGAGCATTCGACGCGGTAACGAAATGGAAATGGCCGCGTGTGATGCAGACCAAATATACCAGTGCTGTAATTCACGGCGGCTACGCTTACGCACTGAGTGACGGCAAGCCCGAGTGTATCGACGTCGCCACCGGCAAGCGACGCTGGAAAGCGCGCGGCGATTACAACCACGGGCAGATTTTGTTGATCGGCGATTTGATTTTGGTGCAGTGCGAAGGTGGGGACGTCGCACTGGTTGAAGCGAACCCCAAAAAACTGGTCGAAGTCGCACGATTTACCGCATTTGACTACCGCACTTGGAATTCCCCGGTCGTGGCCGGCAATCTTCTCTTGGTCCGCAACGATCAGGAAATCGCCTGCTTTGCC
Source organism: Pirellulales bacterium (assembly GCA_046582885.1). Taxonomy (GTDB): domain Bacteria; phylum Planctomycetota; class Planctomycetia; order Pirellulales; family UBA7805; genus JAYZEI01. The sequence continues at coordinate 15,360 of JAYGDO010000025.1, forward strand.
TTGCCGGTGATTTCCGGGCCAAACGCCGTTAAGCGGTAATTCGGGCAGCCACCTCTTGCTTTTTGCGGCAATTCCTCCAGTATTATCCCAGTCCGTAGGTTGTTCCCTTCGCTAACAAACCGAGCCGAGAAAAGGGCGTCAAATGCCGACTCGCACAATTCCCATGACGCTGCTGTCCGAGATGATCGACGGCCAACAGGGCGACATGTTTCTGTTGATGACGTCGAAGGAATCTCTCCAGACCAAGGACGGACGGCCGTATTGCAAAGTCGGTTTTCGGGATGCCGGCCGCGAGGTATTGTTTCCGATCTGGGAAGATTCGCAACAGATGACCGCGTGCCGCGACGAGTGGGAACCCGGTAATTTCTACAAAGTCCGCGGTTTTTTTTCGGAAACTCAATACGGTCCGCAACTCGACATAAAACAAATCCGCGAAGTCACGCCAGCCGACGAACGAGACGGCTTCGACCCGCTCATGTGCATGCCGCAATCGCGATTTGATCCCGACACAATGTTCGAGGAACTTATGGCGATCGTCAAACAAATCAAGGACAAACCGCTGCAAAAACTGGTCGTCGAAATTCTCACCGATAATCGCGAGGCATTCACGGTGTTCCCGGCCGCCGCGCGCAACCACCACGCATACAGTGCCGGGTTAATTGAACATGTCTTGAGCGTTACAAAAACAAGCGTCTATCTGGCCGAAAAATATATTGAGTATTATTCCGATATGCAGCCACCGCTGAACAAGGACATCGTCATTGCCGGCGCCGTGCTGCACGACATTGGAAAATTGCTCGAGTACGATCTAAAACCACACGGAGCTGACTACTCGGCTTCGGGCCAATTGGTCGGGCACGTATTGCAAGGCCGCGACATGCTGCGCGAGGCGGCGAGCGATTCGGACATCGACGACGAGACCCTGCTGCGGTTGGAGCACATCATCGTTTCGCATCAGCGGCTGCCGGAATGGGGCGCTCCGAAACCGCCCATGACACCCGAGGCGCTGATCGTTCACTTCGCCGACGACACGGACGCCAAATTCAACATGATGTATGCCGCGCTGCAGGACGAGGATAGCGAAGCGCCGTTTACGTCGAACAAGAATCCGCTGCGACTTCGAATCTATCGAGGCCGTTAGCTGGGCGCAACCGCTTGTCGCCGTCCCGCTGAAATGCGGAGACGAGTGAGTTTGAACATCGTCTACTCACCTGCTTGCGGTTCGTGCTCGAGAGCTCGACAGTTGTGGCGATAAGCCGTCCGGCGTTTCGTGCGAATTCGTTGGATCCTCGCCCCGAGCGACGCCAGTTTGCCTTCAAGCGACTCGTACCCGCGATCGATGTGGTGAATGCCACGGACCACCGTCCGGCCGCGTGCCGCCAATCCGGCCAACACCAGCGCCGCGCCGCCCCGCAAATCGCGGGCAACAACTGAAGCACCCCGAAGTCGGCGGCGATCGCCGCCAATATAGGTGGTCGCACCCAATCGTTCGATCCGCGCTCCCAATCGCTCTAATTCCGCCAGGTGCAACCAGCGTTCGGGAAAAACTTCGTCTCGAATCATGCTGTGTCCTCGCGCGCAGGTCGCCAGGGCCGTCAACAGCGGCTGTACATCCGTCGGCACGCCCGGATAGGGACTTGCAACCGTGTCGAACGACCGCACCGTTCGCCATGATTGAATTCGTACCGCACCCACGCTCTCGCGGACCGCCACGCCCGAGTCGACGAGTATTTCAATCACGCTTTTCAAATGATCTGTGTCGCATCCTTGAATCACAACCCGACCGCCGCACATCGCGGTCGCGATCATCAACGTCGCGGCGTCGATTCGATCGGGGATGATGTGGTAGCCCGAGGGACTTTCCTCAGTTCGTTGCCCAAGTCCGTCCACGCCGGCGACTTCGATCGTCGACGTCCCCAAGCCTGAAATTCGCGCGCCGAGCGACGCCAGAAAATTCCCGACGTCGGCAATTTCCGGTTCGCGAGCAGCGCCGCGAATCACCGTTCGGCCACGAGCGACCGACGCGGCCGCGAGCACGTTCACCGTCGCCGTCACGGACGAGCCCCGCGGTCCCGCCACAGTCACATCCGCGCCGCGCAGTTGATGGCACTGCGCGATCACGTTTCCCCGCTCGACGTGAATGCGGGCACCCAGCCTTTCGAGGCCCTTAAGATGAAGACCGACGGGCCGATCTCCCAAATTACAACCGCCCGGCAACGCGACCACAGCCCGACCTCGCCGCGCGAGCAACGGGCCGAGCACGCAGAAACTCGCCCGCATGCGGCCTACGTAGTGGTACCCGGCGCGATTTTTCCGATCGTCGATCGTTCGCAAGCGAAGCGTCTGGTGGTCTTCAAACTGGGACCACACTCCAACGCCGCGCAGCACTTGACGCAATGTATCGACGTCACGCAGTCGGGGCACACGGCACAAGCGGACGTCGTCCGCGAGTATCGACACCGCCATAATCGGCAACGCCGCATTTTTGGCGCCGCCGATTCGCACGGTACCGTTGAGCGGCCGGCCGCCGGCAATTTTAAAAACAGATTTTTGCATGCTGTATTGGAACGGCAGGGCACTGCCAAGCCGTGACCGATCGACTCAGCCGAAAGCCGACCCGCCCAGTTTTGCTTTCACGACACGCTCGTGCCCGGCCAAATCTTTCACGATTTCGCACGACTGCCATTTGCCGCTGGATTCAACGACGGCGCAAACGTCGTCGGCAATCATCGGGCTAATTTCGAAAATCAACCATCCTGCTGTCTTCAATAATCCGGCTGATTGATCGACGAGTCGCTCGATGACTTCGGTACCGCGGACGCCGGCCACAAGTGCTTCACGCGGTTCGTGCTCCCGAACTTCCGGCGAGAGTTCCGAAAACTCATCGACGGTGACGTACGGGGGGTTACTGACAATGAAGTCAAACGGCCCGGCGCCGGACAGTCCGGCCAACAGGTCGCTTTGACAAAACTCAATTCGATCCGTGACGTGATGCTCGTCGGCGTTGCGGCGGGCAACGTCCAGCGCTTCGGCGCTTGTGTCTACTGCGGTCACGCGGGCATTTTTCAAATGCCTTGCCGCACAGATTGCGATGACGCCGCTGCCGGTGCCAATATCGGCGAGGTATAGCGTCCGATTCATGTTGTTCTGCTCTCTAATCAAATCCAACAAAGCAACGACAACAAATTCTGTTTCGGGGCGAGGAATGAGCACGTCGGGGGTCACGTGAAACATCATCGCGTAAAACTCGCGACGACCAACCAGATAGGCCACCGGCATGCCCTCGCCGCGGCGCCGCACTAATTCGCGGAAGGCGACGCGTGTCTGTTCCTCGGCAACTTCATCGAACGTCGTGTACAGTTCGATCCGCTGACAACCACAGGCCTCAGCCAAAAGAACTTCGGCATCAAGCCGCGGACTATCGAGACCGTTCTGGGTGAAGTAGTCCGCGGTCCAGTTCAATAACCGGCCGATGGTCCAGTTGTCCGTATCGGGCATCGCATGCACTCCTCTCCCCCGGCGGAGAGAGGCTAGGTTTTAATGGAGCAATCCGTTAGCCAATTGAAGTTCTACGCCTTTCAACCACTCCTGCTCATGCTGGGAAGGGAGCGGCGGCAAATTTCCTCTACCATTAGTTCGCCCCCATCGAACTACGTAGCGCCTGGCGGTCATGTTCAATCAGCGCTTCGGTCACCGTCGACAGGTTGCCGGCCAGTACATCGTCAAGTTTGTACAACGTCAAATTAATTCGGTGGTCGCTGATGCGATTCTCCGGAAAATTGTAAGTTCGAATTCGCTGGCTTCGATCCCCGGATCCGACCAACGTCTTGCGATAGTCCGAACGTCGCTGGGCCTCCTCTTCGCGCTTGCGTTCGTAAATTTTGGTTTTCAGCAACCGCAGCGCCCGGGCCAGATTCTTATGTTGACTGCGTTCGTCGCAACATTGAACGATGATCCCCGATTCCGCGTGGTGCAGCCGCACGGCCGAAGCGGTCTTGTTGACGTGTTGGCCGCCGGGACCGGCACTGGCGGCGTAACGCTCGACTTCATAATCCTCCGGCTTCAATTTGACTTCGACGTCCTCTGGTTCCGGCATCACGGCGACAGTCGCGGCAGAAGTGTGAATGCGGCCCTTGGCTTCGGTTTCCGGGACGCGCTGCACCCGGTGGCCTCCACTTTCGTACTGCAGTTCACGATAGACGCCCTCGCCCTCAATGGCGAGCGTGATTTCTTTGAAGCCACCAAGTTCCGTCGGGTTCGCGCCGAGCAATACTATTTTCCAACCTTTTATTTCCGAATACTTCTTATACATTTCGTACAAGTCGCGCGCAAATAGTGCGGCTTCGTCGCCGCCCGTGCCGGCGCGGACTTCCATAACGCACCGCGTCCGATTGGAATCCTCACCGCCGACCGTCATGTCAAGCAAGTCGTTCCAAATCACTTCGCGCTGGGACTTTAATTCCGGCAGTTCTGCCTCGGCCAACTCGCGCATTTCGGCATCGTCACCGTCGATCATTTCTTGGGCGTCGAGGATTTGCTCATTGAGGCTCTTAAAGCGGCGGTACTTGTTCGCCATCTTTGCCAGCGAACCGTGCTCCCGCGAGACTGCGGCGATCCGTTGCGGATCGGACAGCACACTTTGGTCGATGAGCTGTTTTTCCAACTCCTCAAATCGTTCGAGTCTTTCATCAAGCATTTCGCGCATGATTCGGCCGCGCAACGGAGAAAATTAAATAAGGAAAAAAACCACACGCAAAGAATACCAAATCCCTTTGGTCGGCGCGGATGGCAGTCCGACTAATTTTCGCCGGCACAACTAAGAATCTGCATCCTTGGCGGCATTTTTACCGCCCCGTTTGAGGCTGGCGTACCCCGCGGCAAACTTACTCTTGAATTTTTCGATGCGGCCTTCCGTGTCGACAAACTTCTGCTTGCCGGTATAAAACGGGTGGCAGACATTGCAAATATCGACCTTCAGTTCCGGTCGCGTGCTGCGCGTGGAAAAGGTATTACCACACCCACAGGTAACGGTTGTATCGAAATACTTAGGATGGATGTCTTTTTTCAAGTGCGCGTCCTTCCCCTAAGGCAAAGAATCCCGGTTGCTGCAGACGTGAAACTATAGCCACAATATGGTGAACCAACAAGCCCCGTGGCTTGTCACTGCCGTCGGACCGCCGGCCCCGGATTACCCACTCAAGCCCCAAACGCCGCGAGCTTTCATGTCCTTTTTTCGTCCAGAAATCGATGCGATGGCCGGTTACCAAGCCGGCGAACAGCCGCAGGGCGGAAAGTTCATCAAACTCAACACGAATGAAAATCCTTATCCTCCCTCGCCCGCGGTTCAGCGTGCGATACAGGTGGTTTTGAAAAATGATCTCGCCCGCTACCCCGATCCGCTGGCCGAAGCCTTTCGGGCCCGCGCCGCCGAGTTGTTCGGCGTTTCGCCCGATTGGATTCTCTGCGGCAATGGAAGCGATGATATTCTGACGATTGTGACCCGGGCCTTCGTTGGCGAAGGCCAACGGCTGCGGATTCCTCACCCCAGTTACGTACTTTATCGGACACTTGCCGAAATCCAGGGTGCGCACTGCGACGAAATCACGTTCAACCAAGATTGGTCGCTGGACAATAGTTTTTCCTCGCCGCTCGAAGGGTTGCGGCTGGCATATTTGGCAAATCCAAATAGCCCATCCGGAACGCTCCTGCAGCCGGCGCGGATCAACGAACTTGCCACAGCTCTGCCCTGTCCCTTACTGGTCGACGAAGCGTATGTCGATTTCGCGGATGTGAACTGTATCCCGCTGGTCGCCGAAAATGAAAAAGTTTTGGTGTCGCGAACGCTTAGCAAATCGTATGCATTGGCCGGATTGCGGTTTGGCTATGTCGTCGCCCAACCACACATTATCGAGGGGCTGACAAAAGTAAAGGACTCGTATAACTGCGACGCGGTTTCGATCGCCGCGGCCACTGCCGCGATCGACGACCAGGATTGGCTGCGCGAAAACCGCGCCAAGATCATCGCAACCCGCCAGGGCCTCGAAGACGGCATGCGGAAGCGCGGATTTGAAGTGACACCATCGCAAGCGAACTTCGTTTGGTGCACCCATCCCGAAATCGCAGTCGAATCGGTGTATCAGCGGCTCAAGTCCCAACGCATACTTGTTCGCTACATGAACTTCGATGGTTGGGGCGATGGCCTGCGCGTGAGTGTTGGCACCGACCAACAGGTTGACGCCATGCTGGCCCTGCTCGATGACATCACGTAGCGCCCACTTCCCTGAAAGCCATTTGTGTCCGTCAAAACCAACGAAGCAGATACTCACGTAACGGCACAACCGCTACAGCAGCGCATCGACATGGTCGCCTCGCTGGCCCTGCTGGCAAGCGTCCTGTGTTGGGGTGCGGTGCCTGTTTTGCTCCGAGACCTGAGGGACTCGATCGGCCCTTGGTCGGCAAACGGCTTGCGC
>JAYGDO010000003.1:0-7422 GCA_046582885.1 Pirellulales bacterium
ATCACCTTTTGAGTAGTAGCCGCATACGACCCCCCGTTTTTAGGCGTCGGCAGGAGGGCGTGCCACTAGCCAATTCACTTCAAGCGCCCGAGCGAGACTAGATGGGTGCCCACAACCGTCGCCTCGCCTCGCCGGTTTCGGGATTTCCAGCTCCCGTGGGGCCCCTCGGCGTCGCCAGGCGGTTTTGTTGGGCCGCGCAGTTGAGTCGGCGGCCTCGTCCCTTGGCGGTTTTTTCCGCCGCCTGATCGCGGTTCACGAGTTCGCCGCTTTGACCATCGCCACGATGCTGGCCTTCACGGCGGCGGGCAGGGCGTGCCACCCCTCAATGATCGCCCGTAGATCGGCATCGATGGGGTTGTTTTGTGATTCATTTGCTGCGCCTGGTGCTGCGCAGTTCTCATAATGTGCATTAACCCCAGCGTTTTCGGGGGTCGCGGACTGACTCTTAATCAGTAGGTTCAAGGTTCGAGTCCTTGAAGGGCACTTTCGCTTTCCGTCGCATCGAGCGGCGTACAATCGCCCGATCAGAATCGCCGAAGAAAACTCCCTTGGGAGTTTGATTTCGTGTCGTCAGCCGAGAATTATCGACGGCGGTAGCTCGCAGCGGGACAGTCGAGAAATTTCGCGTCCGCCCTAGTATCCTCACCGCAGGGCATCCGGTTATGATTGTGGTGGGTGGGATTCAATTCAAATGCGCCGAGAAAGACCCTCGGCAAATTGGCCTGAGACTTGGACGAGAGCCGGTTGCGCTGTCGACGGCAACCGCTCGGGCGGAGAGTGCCAACGAATCCGGCGCAGATAGGCTTATCACCAACGATTCAAATCAAGGAGTGCAACCATGCGAAAACCGTCACAGCAAATCCATCGTCGTCGATTCTTGCAGGCAGGAATCTCGGCCGGAGCAGCCGTTATGGCGCCGCAAATCATTCCCAGCACGGCATTGGGTAGGGACGGCGCGGTGCCTCCGAGCGAGCGGATTACCGTAGGCGGCATCGGCATTGGTCGTCGTGGGACGTACGACCTGAGCTGCTTCTTGCCACAGTCGGACGTACAGTTCGTCGCGGTCTGTGATGTGAAGGCCAAACAACGCGCGGCGGTCAAGAACATCGCAGACAAGCACTATGGCAACCAGGATTGCAAGACGTATCGCGACTTCCGTGAGCTCCTTGAACGGGACGACATCGACGCCGTGCTGATCGCCACGGGACCGAACTGGCATTGCACGGCCGCAGTGCATGCGGCCCGTGCCGGCAAAGACATGTACTGCGAGAAGCCCTGCACGAAGAATATCCAGCAGAGCTTGATTCTCAGAGATACGATGCGCCGCACGGGACGGATTTTTCAGGCGGGCACCCAGCGACGCAACTTGCCGCACTTCGCATTTGCCTGCGAACTGGCGCGGACGGGCAAACTCGGCAAGCTCAAGCGAGTCCACGCTCACCCGGCGGGCATGAAAGCCAAGATGAGCGGTTGGGCAGCGGCCGAGCCGGAACCGGACAAGGTGTCGGTCGACTGGGACATGTACCTGGGCCCGGCCGCGTGGCGACCTTACAACCGCCGTGACATGAACGGCTTCAACTTCGAGAAGGGCGGCGGATTAGTTGGCGGCGGCGTGTTGGAATGGGGGTCGCACTGCATCGATCTATGCCAGTGGGCTGCTGGCGCCGATGGCTTTGCCCCGGTCGAGTACAATCCGCCGGAGAACGATCAGATTATCTGCCGCTACGAAAACGGCGTCGAACTGGTCATCCGCGAAAAAGGCTGGATCGGTCTAGGCTCCTGCCCCGTGCGTTTTGAGGGCACCGATGGCTGGGTCGAAGCGGGCGATAGTGGCAAACTTGTCTTGAGTTCCCCCGATTTGCTGGCCGGCAGGAAAGTAGCCGAGATCGGCGGTTACCCGGCAACATTCCACGTCCGCGACTTTCTGAACTGCGTCAAGTCGCGTAATCAGCCGAAGACCAACGCCAAGGCCGCTTGCTATGCGCACATCACGTGCCACGGGGCCAACAATGCGTTGTTCCTGGGTCGGCAATTGAAGTACGACCTGGTGAAGCACGAGTACATCGACGACCCCGAGGCCAATCGCCTCCGCAGCGAAGCACTCCGCGCTCCGTGGAGAATCTGAATCTGCCGCAACCGGATGTTTCATCGCAAAGCATTGAACGAATAAACCAAGACAAGGATTCCACTCATGCGTATGAATCAGTATTTCTCACGTTGCGTCGCGCTCGCAGCGGCCATCGTTGCCGTCGCGGTCGTAACAACTCGTGCTGACGACACAAACAAAAGCCGGGAAGAGTCGCTCATCGCCGTGCTGACGTCGCCGGATTCCTCCAAGGCCGACAAAGCGATTACTTGCAAGAAACTCGCCGTGTTCGGCTCCAAAGACGCGGTGCCCGCGTTGGCTGCGCTGCTCGGCGACGAGCAGTTGATCTCCTGGGCTCGTATTGCGTTGGAATCGATTCCCGGTTCCGAGGCGGACGAAGCACTGCGAAAGGCAACGGGAACACTAAAAGGCCGGTCGCTGATCGGTGTGATCAACTCGATCGGCGTTCGTCGCGACATGGCCGCGGTGCCTCTGTTGGCGGAACGCCTGAAGGATAAAGACCCCCAAGTCGCATCGGCGGCAGCCGTGGCGCTTGGCAAGATCGGAGATGAACCGGCAACGGGCGTACTTCGCCGGTCGCTGGCCAGCGCTCCCGCTTCGGTTCGGTCTGCGGTCGCCGAGGGCTGTATCTATTCCGCCGAGCGGCTGATGGCTGCCGGCAAGGCAAGTGAAGCGGCGGCGATCTACGAGCAGGTCCGCACGGCGAAGGTGCCCAAGCAACGCATCATCGAGGCGACCCGCGGCGCGATTCTCGCCCAGGGCAAAAAGGGGATTCCACTGCTGGTCGAACAACTTCGTTCTGACGATAAGCAGATGTTCCAGATTGGCCTGATGACGGCCCGCGAACTCCCCGGCAAAGGCGTCGCTGAAGCTGTCTCAGCCGAGATGGCCAAAGCGACACCCGAGCGAGGCGCATTGCTGCTGCTGATATTGGCCGACCGGGGCGACGCGACGGCGTCCCCGGCCATGTTGAAGATCGCCAAGAGCGGTTCGAAGCCGACGCGGATCGCGGCGATCCGCGTGCTTGCCAGTTCGAACAGCGCCGTCAGTGCGCCGCTCCTATTTGAAATCGCCGCAGAAAAAGACTTCGAGATCGCCAACGCGGCCAAACTGGCGCTGATCAAGATGCCCGGCAAGGGCGTAGACACCCAAATCATCGAGCGTCTAAACGAAGCCGATGGCAACTCGCTTCTATCGCTGATCGAACTCGTTGGACAGCGGCGAGTCCAGGCCACCAAGCCGCTACTTCGAGCGCTCGACTCCTCAAATACCCAGATTCGCGCGGCCGCACTGACCGCGCTGGGCGAAACGATCGGGCAAGACGACCTTTCCGTCCTCATCGTCCGGGTCACTTCCCCCAAGAATGCCGAGGACACCTCGGCGGCCGAAAAAGCACTGCGCGCGGCGTGTGTGCGGATGCCGGACGGCGACGCATGTGCGGTGGAATTGAGATCGGCAATGTCAAAGGCACCGATCGTGACTCAATGTAAATTGTTAGAGATTCTAGGCGTGATGAACAACGCCCAGGCGCTGGCGGCGCTTTCGGTGGCCGCCAAGAGCAATGTCGCTGAACTTCAGGACGTAGCCACCCGCCTGCTAGGAAAGGCGATTACTCTCGACGCCGGACCGGTACTGTTGGATTTGGCGAAAGTCTTGCCTGACAGCAAATACAAGATCCGCGCCATACGCGGCTACATCCGCCTGGTACGGCAATTCAACATGCCCGATCGCCAGCGAGTCGAGATGTGTCGCCACGCCTTTGGGGCAGCGAAGCGTGTCGACGAACAAAAGATGGTCTTAGCAGTGGCCGAGCGCTACCCGAACCTGATCATGCTGAAATTTGCCGCGCAAGCGGCCGACGTGCCGGCGTTGAAAATCGATGCGACCCGTGCGGCGATGGGAATCGCCCAAAAGCTCGGCGGCAACCGGGACGAGGTCGAGAAATTACTGGCTCAATTCGATTTGAAGCTGCCGAAGATAGAGATCGTCAAGGCCGAGTACGGTGCCGGCAACAAGTGGAAGGATGTGACCAAGAATCTCCAAAGAGCCGCGAGCGGTTTGCCCTCGATTCGGCTGTCGTCGTCGCAGTACAACGGCGCCTTCGGCGGCGATCCGGCGCCGGGAGTCGCCAAGGTGTTGAAGATCCACTACCGGATCGACGGTAAAGCCGGCACGGCCACCTTTTCGGAAAACGCTCCCATACTGCTGCCCGCGCCGAAATAAGTATCAGCACGACCGTCAAAGAGCGAAGGGTTCGCCGCTGTATGCTGCCGCCAGAGTCCTTCATGCAACCGCCGCTGGGTTGGTGCAGCTGAGAGGGCTGACGGGACTTAAACAGCGGCACCTCAGCAACACCCGGGCCACCGACACCGGCGTCGAGAAACTCTAGCAGGCATTGCGGAGGTGCAATCTCCCACAACGATCGCTCGTTTTAACTGCCGGGATGGAAACCTGGTTACCGGTTTCAAACGGACGCCTTTCCCTGGAAACGATCCCCGAATGGCGGGCCACCTGTCGGTGCCGGGAGATTCACAATCCATGCCCGCCGTTAAATACTTCCCGTCCCCGCAAACAGGTATTTTTATGCCACACCTCTTCCTCCCCGGGCGGCGAATGATTGCCCCATTGGTTCTCGCCATGATCGCGCTCGGCCCCTCCTGTTTGCTCCAAGTTGCGGAGGCGGAACCAGCGAATGCCAAGGACCTCCAGGTCGCAGAAACCGTCCTGCTGTATCAGCGCAGCAGTGGTGGCTGGCCCAAGAACTACGATCGCAACGAAAAACTCTCCAAGCAGCAGCGGTTGGAAGTCCTCGCGGAAAAAGAGAAGAATGACGCGATGATTGACAATGGGGCGACGCATCGGGAAATTCGCCTGCTTACTGATGCCTACCGAAAAACTCAAGACAAGCGATTTCAAGATGCTGTCTTGCGAGGTATCACTTACCTGCTCAACGGCCAGTACAAGAACGGTGGCTGGCCGCAACGGTTTCCCAAACCCCAAGGCTATGCCAGGCATATCACCTTTAACGACGATGCCATGATTAGTGTCATGAGCCTGCTGCGAGACATCTCAGATGATCGAAAAACATTCCCCTTCGTTTCCCCAAAAACCCGACTGCAATGTGCGGAGGCGGTTGCGCGTGGCACCGCTTGCATCCTGAAATGCCAAATCCAGGTTAACGGAAAACTGACTGCCTGGTGCGCCCAGCATGACGAGAAAACTTTCCAGCCTCGCAAAGCACGTTCCTACGAACTGGCTTCTCTCAGCGGTCACGAGTCGGTCAATATTGTTCGTTTCCTGATGGAAATCGAGGAACCCAGCCAGGAGATCATCCAGTCGATCGAGGGAGCCGTCCGCTGGTTCGACCAGGTCAAGCTGACAGGCATCAGGGAAGTTCGTGTCAAAGATCCAGACAAGCCTGGCGGGCATGACAAGATCGTCGTCCAGGATGCCAAGGCCCCGCCGCTGTGGGCCCGTTTTTACGACATCAAGACGAATACGCCCATTTTTAGTAGTCGTGACGGTATCCCGCGGAAAACGCTGGCCGAAATATCACACGAGCGTCGCAATGGCTATTCGTGGCTCGGCCAGTTTGCCCGTGACCTGCTGGCCAAGGATCTGCCCGCCTGGAGAAAACGATTGAATCGCAACGAAACACCATAAACACGCCCGCCGGCCGTGCGTTGGAGAGAAGGTTAACGCTTTCAATGATCAATACACCGACGCGTCACATCGGTTCGCCGTTGTCCAATTCCGTCCTGACGATGATCGTCGGCATGGCGGTTTCCGCGGGGGCCTGCCTGGCCGGGCCGTCCGGCGTTCCCGTACCCGCCCGTCTCGATCTGCTGCCGGGGTTCCGTGCCGAACGTCTCTATCGGGTGCCGCGCGGACAGGGTTCGTGGGTGTGTATGACGTTCGATTCCCAGCAGCGGTTAATCGTGTCGCACGAGGGCGGCGGTTTGTATCGAATCAAACCCTCGCCGGTTGGTCAGCCGGGGACACCGACGGTCGTTGAAAAGTTAAATGTCAAGATCGGCGGGGCCCACGGATTGCTCTACGCCTTCGATGCGCTGTACGCCATGTCGGGCGGCTTGATTCGGTTGCGGGACTCCAACGGCGACGACCAGTTCGACTCGGTCGAAAAAATGCTGGCAATCGACGGTCGCGGGGAACACGGTCCGCACGCCGTCGTACTCGGTCCGCAGCGGCGGTGGTTGTATTTGATTGCGGGCAACGGGACCGCACTGCCCGATGGATTCACCAGGGATCGAGTCGCGGCCTTAGGGGGCGAGAAGAATCATACCCCGCAGGGATCGCAAGGCTGGGTGATGCGAATCGACCCGCAGGGCGAACGGCGGGAACTCTACTGCATTGGCCTCCGCAACGCCTACGGGATGGCGGTTAGCCCGGAGGGTGAACTGTTTACCTACGATTCGGATAACGAAGGGTATATGGGACTGCCCTGGTACCGCCCGACCAACATCTACCATCTGGTGAGCGGCGCGGATTTTGGTTGGCGGCAGGGTCCCCAGACGCTGCAGCCCTGTCATCCCGACAACCTTCCCCCACTGCTCGAGGTTGGCCCCGGTTCGCCGACCGGCATGGTGTTTGGAACCGGAGCAAAGTTTCCCGCCAAATATCAACGGGCCATGTTTGTCGGCGACTGGAGCTACGGTCGAATCTACGCGATTCATCTGCGGCCCCGCGGAGCCACGTATGTCGCCGAGCAGGAACTGTTCGCATCGGGGCGGCCGCTGGCCGTCACGGATCTCCGCATCGGTCCCGACGGTTTTCTGTATTTTTTAACAGGCGGCCGCGGCACCGAGTCGGCCCTGTATCGCATCACGTGGACGGGCGAGGTCGGCCGCAGCGGCAAGCCTGAGGCAGACACGGCGCCGGGGTCGCGGCAGCTCCGTCACCGGCTGGAAGCCTTTCATGGCCGGCCGTCGGACGACGCCGTCAAAACGGCCTGGCCGCATCTGCGGAGCGAAGACCGCTCAATTCGTTATGCGGCGAGGGTCGCCATCGAACATCAGGACCTCGCCCACTGGCAACGGCTCGCCCTGGCGGAGGATCATCCCCGCGCGGTGCTGGAAACCGCGGTGGCACTCGCCAGACAAGGCGATCGATCGCTACGGTCCGCAATCCTCGGGCACCTATCCCGCCTCGATTGGAAAGCACTCGATGATGCTCGGCGGCTGGCACTATTGCGGGCCTACGAGTTGACATTCGGCCGCCTGGGAATTCCCGACGGGGACCAGCGGCGGGCGGTCCTGGCACAAATAAACGCCCGCTATCCCAGCGGCAGCGATCTC
>JAYGDO010000238.1:0-8976 GCA_046582885.1 Pirellulales bacterium
ATATTAAGGGGAAGCAACAATATTTTCTTCGTTTCCCCTTACTCAAATCTTGGTTTACTCAAATCATAGTCACGACGGATGCAGCATGATCATCATTAGAAGAGCGGTCGCATGGGTGCTGTTTCTAACCGTAATTCCCAATGTCTTGCTGTATGGCAACGATGCGGACCTCCCTTCTTTTAATTTGGCGACCTTTTCCGCCGACGTAACGATTCCGCTCGGGCATCGCTGTATGGGCGTACTGCCGATCAAGTCAAAGAAAATCGTCGATCCGCTCTATGCTCACGGATTTGTTTTGTCCGGCGGTGAAAAACCCATCGTGTTGTGCGCCGTCGACTGGTGCGAAATCCGCAACGGAGCGTACGACCAATGGCGCGACGCGCTGGCCAAAGCGGCTGGCACGACCCGTGACCGAGTGCTCGTCTGCTCACTGCACCAGCACGACGCGCCGGTGACCGACAGCGGAGCAGCCAAATTGCTGGCGGACGTTGGCTTGAAAGGTGAACTTTACGACGAAGCATTTCACGATCGCACCGTCAAACGAGTCGCCACAGCGCTGGCTGACAGCTTGAAAGATGCAAAGCGCATCACACATCTCGGCATGGGGAAAGCCCGTGTTGAAAAGGTCGCCTCCAATCGGCGAGTTGTCCATTCCGACGGCCGTGTTACTTTTGGTCGTTACAGCCGCAGCGGTGGCGACAGGTTTCATCGTGAAGCGCCGGAAGGTTTGATCGATCCACAGCTGAAAACGCTAAGCTTTTTCAATAACGACAAACCCGTGCTGGAACTTCATGCCTACGCCACGCATCCCATGAGCTACTACGGCCGTGGGGAAGTGTCCTCCGATTTCGTAGGCCTAGCACGCGATCGCCGCCAGCGCGATGACTTTTCCGTGAGGCAAATCTATGTCAGTGGCTGCAGTGGTGACATCACGGCCGGCAAGTTCAATGATGGTTCACAAGACAGCCGACTGCGGTTGACGGACCGAATTTACCGGGCAATGGTCGCTTCCCGGAACGACACTCGTCGAGTTCCTCTCAAACAAGTCGATTTTCGCAACGAACCGATTGCGCTAAAGTTTCACCCTCATCCAACGCTGACGCCCGATGCGCTCAGCACCACGTTACAGGACGAGACAAAACGCGTCGAAACTCGCATCCTGGCGGCAATGGGTCTTTCCAGCCGACACCGCATCGCGCGAGGGCAGAAGATCGACCTGCCGTGCATCGACCTCGGCTCGGCCCAAATCGTGCTGTTTCCTGGAGAGGCTTTTGTCGGTTACCAACTGGCGGCCCAAAAACTGAGGCAAAATTCATTCGTCATGTCGATCGGTTACGGTGAATGCTGGCCGGGCTACATACCGACCGAAGCCGCCTTCAGAGACAATTTCCACGACAACTGGCTGTGGGTTGCGCCAGGTTCCGAGCAGATAGTCAACACTGCATTGCGGCAATTGCTATCAACGAGATGAGCAAAGTTATCCGCACAAATGTGCTTCGATTTTCCATAACCAAATCTTGCCTTCGTTTCCTTACAACTCCGGCAACTCCCCGCCGCGCACGAGCGGCCGAATGGAACAGCACGGCATAGCTTTTCCGTATGTCGCGGAAACCATCGGCGGGCCACGGCCGAACGGCATTTTACGACTGGCGGATGCCAATACATTGAATCTGCCGAAATCGCGACATCGATGACATCTCTCACATGGCCACGCAGTCACTCAACCTGTAGCTTTGTCTTGTCCCGACGAACAAAAAAAATCTGTTGCCAAGTGCGTAGCGTAACGTGTCCACTCACCCTAACCGTCATTCACTAAAACGGAAGGAATAGAGATTTGCATGGCGCAAAGCGAAGAGCATCCGTATTGGCTTGCCTTTGATCTCCGTCAGATTTGCCCGCCCTTTCCACGTGACGGTTTTTTCAATTTCATCCCCATGCAACCTGTCGCAATCATCCAGGCGAAAACCGGCCAGCGGCTCACCATCGGTATCTTGCAATTCGATCCGCAAACTCCCTCTGGGTAAAATTGTGTTAGGCCGCTCGGTCGTTGGCAACGTGGCGAAGTTTACACTCAGCCGGTTACCCTCGAAAATCAGCGGCTTGGTGGTTAAACCACCGTCGTGAATACCTCGCAAAGAGGTAAATCCATCAACTCGATAGCTGAAGCGGCGAACGCGACTATCCGGTCCCTTGTAGTACGCCTCGGTCGCATAAACAGAAAGTTCCCGGTCGTTGCCTGGCAACTGAACCATGCCCCAGGTCATGTAGTTGCTGCGATTGCCGCTCCGATCTTTGGGCGCAGTTTCCGGTATGACGGCTTTCAGCCAACGGCGAAACGTTCTCCCGTCACGACTGCTCATGAATGTCGGTTCAACTCGGCTCCCCTGCTCCGGAAGAAATCGCGTCGGGAATCCGAGCAAAATATGTGGCGCACGAAAGTAGGTTTGCACCGCGTTCGTATAAAGGTGCTGTTTGGGCGCTTGGCCGTATTCGAGCAACACCGGGTCGGTCCATTGGACAAAGTCTTTGGAAGTACCGGTCATGATCGCACGGACTCCATCGACAAATGTTCGATGGTATTCGCGATACAACTTTGCGTGAGGATCCCAAAAGGCCAAGTTTTGGGAATCAAACGCGCCTTCGGTGATAACAGGGCCATCGCCGATTTGGGACCAGATAATGCCGTCCGGGGACTTAAAAACATAAAGCCCCTTATTTCCACGGGGCCGACCGCGAGCGATGGCTTTGTAGCGGGAATCGGTTTCACACGACGGGTTCTTGTCTTTGAACACCACGAAACAATGTGTGCCAATTCCATCCCAGACGATATTGTTTCTCTTCGAGCCGTTGAATTCGAACAACCCCAGCTCCGGTTTCGTCCAAACAACGCCGTCCTTACTCTCGGCATAGCAAGTCACTTCGCGGTGCGCCGCCCCACGCTTTGTTTCATCGTAGTGGGAACCTCGATAGTACATGCGATAAAGATCACCGTCCTTGAAGATCGTGTAGTACGCCGAAGTGTTTCCCTCCCAAGGCTTGTCCGTGACTAAGACAACTTCCCGCGGTCGCGGCTTGTGCAGAAAAAGTTCAGCGTCTCCCTGAAACTTTTCCACCAAGTAAGAATCGATAAACAACTCGCGATGCGAACCGATTTCGATTGGTGCCGCAGCACAGAAAAGGGCGTTGAGAAAAAAGCCGCAGCACAAAACGGTACGCATGATGACCCTCCATGAATTCGCCAACGCAAACGGAGTCGTGAGAAAACAACCCGCCCACAGTATAAACAATGCAGCCCAACTTTTCGCGAACTGCGATTGAGCGAATTGGGAAGCCGTCCCCGTGTCGTGGAATGATCGCTTCGGCTACGTGATCGGCAGACTTGGGCTCATCACGATTGTGCGGTCGGCAACGGGCGAAAACTGTGAAGAAGTGAAACGAGGTTCCTCGAGGCCCAGGCGTTTCATTTTCTTGTACAGCGTCGTGCGGTTGATACCCAAGGCATCCGCCGTTTCGTTGCGATTCCAATTTTTGGCGTTGAGCATATCGAGAATAATTTGCCGTTCCGGCGCCTCGAGTGCTTCCTTGAGCGTCCTGAGACCGTCGCCCGTGCTCGTCGTCTTGATGTTCAACGGCGTCTGAATCGCCTGCAAATTTGCAGGTAGATCTTGGCGTTCGATTACATCACCTTTACCCAACAGCACGGCCCGTTCAACGATGTTCTGCAACTCGCGTACGTTACCCGGCATGGGATACGATTGTAGAATTGCCATCGCTTCGTCGGAAAAGTCATGGACCTCTTTGCCGGTTTCTCCACAAACGGTCGACAGAAAATGCCTCGCAAGCATCGGGATATCCGAGATTCGCTCACGAAGTGACGGTAATTCGAGGTTGATGACGTTAACTCGGTAGTAAAGATCTTGGCGGAACGTTCCATCGGCAACACGAGCAGCCAAGTCTTCGTTCGTTGCTAAGATGACACGGACATCTACTTGAAACGTCTTGTTGCCGCCGACTTGCTCAAATTCCAGATCTTGCAACACGCGCAACAGTTTGACTTGCATGCTTGCACTCGACGTACCTATTTCGTCGAGGAAAATTGTGCCGCCGTCAGCTTGATGGAACTTACCCATCTTGTCGCCCGTCGCACCGGTGAACGAACCGGACACGTGCCCAAACAACTCGCTTTCCAGCAATGTTTCGGGCAGCGCCCCGCAGGCCACTTCGACAAACGGCTTATCTCGCCGGTCGCTGCTGCGATGGATCGCGCGGGCGATCATCGACTTACCAGTGCCACTTTCGCCACTAATCAGGACCGTGGCCTTGGTGTCGGCCACGCTATCAACGACGTCAAAGACGCGCCGCATGCGATGATCCTGCCCGATAATGTTCTCCATGCCGAACCGCATATCGAGTTGTGCTCTGAGCGTATCGTTCTCTCTCAACACTTCGCGCTGGGACAAGGCACGCTCGATCGCAATTTCTAATTCCTCATCGATCAAGGGCTTCGTCAAAAAGTCAAACGCGCCGGCCCTAATCGCTTCGATGGCCGAATCAACCGTTCCGTAACCGGTTAGCAAGATGACGGTTACATCAGGATGATTGGCACGGCAGTGCGACAACAGATCAAACCCGTCTCCGTCGCCGAGCCGAATATCGCTGAGCACCACATCAAATGGCTTCTTGTCGACGGCAGCCTTGGCATCGG
Source organism: Pirellulales bacterium (assembly GCA_046582885.1). GTDB lineage: Bacteria > Planctomycetota > Planctomycetia > Pirellulales > UBA7805 > JAYZEI01. The sequence continues at coordinate 4,706 of JAYGDO010000238.1, forward strand.
CCAGACTTGAAGTCGTATCAACTTGGTATTTTTGATCTCGGAGCCAGTCGGCCATCGATTGCAAAACGTGACGATCATCATCGACCAGCAGAAGTGTACCCTTGTGCATATCGCTTTACTCCCAGCCCAATATTGCTGTTTGGCGGCAGTTACGCCGCATCGTGTTGTGTTCAAACTCGTGAGAATGCCAGTGCTTGGGGAGAAATGGCAAAGGCTGTCGTAGTTTATCTACGTTACATGTGCTGAAACGTCAACGAACACAAACTGTGAGTGAATTCGAATATGGTCCATAAGTAGAACTTGCCCCCTCAAAATCGTCATCATCGTTACCGGCTGATTGATCCTTCTGGAGAATCCCGACATAGCCTTGTGTTGAGTTCAACAAGCTAAACACATGACCACCAATTGACTCGGGGGGCCTGTTCTCCTCATGTTTGCCGCAATTATCATGGGAGGGACGGCGGCGTTATTTTTTCCGTAAACCGAACGAATCTGGGGCAGCACGATCCAATGAGTATTGATGTGCTGATCGTTGACGACCATGAAGTGGTCCGGGTGGGTCTGCGGGCCCTGTTCCAGGGTTCGACAGTAAATGTTGTGGCTCAAGCTTCTAATGCGTCCGAAGCACTCGCGCTTGCAGAAAAGCATCGTCCCGATATCGTCCTGCTAGACATTCGCCTGGAAGAAGAAAGCGGTTTTTCGGCGTTAGGTCGCCTCCAGGAAAAGATTCCCGATGTAAGGGTGATTATCCTGTCAACGTACAACAACCCCACCTACGTCGCCCGAGCGGCAGCGTTAGGCGCCAGCGATTTTGTCCTGAAAGGACTGAGCCGGGGAGACTTGATTTCAACGATCGAAGCCATTGCGTCAGGCAACGGACCAACGAAATCCGGAGCAATGCACGCGATTGCAGCCGCGATGCAGTCCAACCAGTTGATGGGAGACGACGTACCATTGACGCAGCGCGAATCGCAAGTGCTACGACATATTGCTTTGGGCTTGAGTAATAAAGAAATCGCCCAGTCCCTCGCTATCAGCGTCGAAACGGTCAAGGAACACGTACAAAACATCTTGCGTAAGATCAATTGTAAAGACCGCACACAGGCCGCCGTATGGGCAGTGCGGAACAACCTGGTGTAATGTGCGCGGTTTACTCCTAATGACCAAAGAAGGGCGTAACCCCGATTACAAATACCGGCCCGGAGTGCGCAATTTCAAAATCAGGAACGACGCGTTCTTTCGCTATTAGAAGCTAGGTTTAACCGGCCCGCGGATGCGCTTTTTCATAAGCTTCCCTCAAGCCGGCCGTGCTGAGGTGTGTGTAGATTTGCGTCGTTACAAGACTTTTGTGACCGAGTAACTCTTGAACGCTGCGGATATCCGCACCGGCATCGAGCAGATGGGTAGCGAAGCTGTGCCTCAAGGTATGGGGGCTTGTCCGCATGTCGAGTCCCGTCAGCTTCAGATACTTTTCGAGCATCCGTGCAACGCTACGCGTCGTGATGGGGCGGCCAAATTTGTTGACAAAAACCGGGGCTGCCGCACCATCCGGTTGGTCGGCGGCGAGCTTGCGAACTGCAAGCCAATTGCGGAGCGCGCGAACCGCGAACGAACCGATCGGTGTCAGCCGCTCTCGTTTGCCTTTTCCTAGCACGCGAACAACGCCACCGTCGAAATCTAAATCGCCTTCGCGCAATCCAACCAATTCGCTGACTCTCAAACCGGCCGAGTACATGGTTTCCAGAATTGCGCGGTCACGTTTTCCCTGTGGTTCATTGCTCGGCGGCGCACTCAGCAGCCGCCCGATTTCGTCTGCCGAGAGGAAGTGAGGCAGCGATCGGCCTCGGCGGGGATTGCGAAGAGGCTTGGCTGGATTGACATCGGTCCAACCTTCACGCTGGCCAAACCGAAAGAAGCTGCGGAGTGTCGCCAATCGTCGGGCGATGGTGGTTTTCGCGTAACCCGCCTCTTGAAGTCCGGCGACATACCCCCGCAAGTCGAGTGTCGTGATCTCACCCGGCGTAGGACAGATGCCGCAACTTTCTTCCAAATGTACCGAAAGCGCAGAGAGATCCTCGCGATAGCTTTTGATCGTCAAATCCGACGCGTTGCGCTCGACCTGCAAGTATTGCAAGAATCGCTGGATGGCCTGTTTCATCGCAAGCAACTCATGACGCGACTATGCAAGCAAGACCAGAACTGCTCCCGCCGTCAGGCCGCGTAACTGGCTACGCTAGCTCATCCTTATCGCTGGTTTGCGGCAAGGTAAAGCGGGGATTCGGCTTCTGCTCGGTGCATTCTTGGCGGATTTTCTGACTGAGTACCGCCGCGTCGTACCAAGTGAAACTGAGATCGGGATTCGAAGCATATCGCCCCAGAACTCGCAAGGCAGCCGCTCGGCTATCGTCATCAAAAAGAAAAACGTATCGCTCTTCGCCTTTGACCAGCGCTAAAACATTGACATCCTGAGTCACGGCTGGCAACCTCCTTGTTGATCGGCGACTGTAGAAGCGGGGAAATTATTTTGGAATCGTTAGCGTTTGCGCGGGCCGAACAACCGCTAACGTCTCTATCGGTCATTCTGATACATGATCGCCAGCCCGTAGGAATCTTCGACAAAGGTTAGGAGGTCTTTTTCTCGCCGTTACCGGTTGAACCACTATCGTCTGCGTGACCCTAACAACTTCCAAGCGCGTGAAGAGAAAAATGCGCGGTGCTATCGTCGATGGCAATGGCGCATAGTTGACTGGCATTTGATCCTTTAAACGGAATAACTTGAAGGGATTCGGAGTATCGAATCACGCGGGGAACGCCTGCTGTGGCCGACAAGAACGTCGGGCCCGTTAATCCCCAATAAACCTAAATGAATTTCCCCACTGCGCAATCAGACAAGCCGATCCAAACTCGAAACGCCGATCAGTTCCCTGCTTGCATACGGTTCGCCGAACGCAGCGCCAATCGACCGGCCCCAAAACGCGGCGCTGTCTCGAAACGAATCGAGAAATGTCGGCGGTTCCTGTGGGCGACCCGCGACAAACTGGCTGTCGTAACATTTTACGGAAGCTAGTTTTTTCTCCCAGTATTCGCTGATGTCCAGGACGAACGCCGGCTGTGGCACGATTTTCAGATGCACGCTGAAGTAGTGGAAGATTCGCTCCGGATGATGCGGCTCGCCGGGCAAATCAGTTTTCGTGAGTTTGGCCCAGAATCGCGCTGCTTCGACCAGATCACAAGCGGCCACGTGGTCTGGGTGCGCGTCCGTCCAATACGGGGCGAATAACCATCGAGGCCGTGTCTGACGTATTACACCGGCTAACTTACCACGTGCTTCAAGTGTGGATTCCAGCTTGCGATTGGGCAGACCTAGGTTTTCACGCCAGTCGAGTTTCAGAATTTCGGTTGCCGCTCGGGTCTCCTCGTCGCGAATCTCCGGCGAACCGTGCGGCGTTGGTTCGCCATCGGTCAAATCCAGCACGCCGACTCGCAGGCCTTCGTCTTTGAACCGCAGAATCGCGCCGGCCATGCCAATTTCGGCATCATCGGGATGCGGCGCGATGGCAAGAATGTCGAGTTGCATAAGGCATCCTTACGGCTTTTGAGCGACGAGTTCCAACGGTCACTTGCCTGCAAACGCCACAATAGAACCGTCTTCTGTCGACAAAAACAGCCGGCGTCCCACGACCGCCATACTGTCCCAGACCGGCAACGAGGTCAGTTTGTATTCCGCCAGATTTCGTCCGTCCGTTGCAGAAACCACGCGCAAGATCCCACCTTGGGCCCCTTCCAACGCCGCATTTTGTTCGGCCAACACCTTTTGCACCTTCTCGTCCCGCGCAATGAGACGGCCGAAGGTCTCTTCTTCGTCGATCAGGTCAGGGGGGCCGGCGATGAACAGTTTGTCGCCGGCTTTGACCATGGTGCGGACTAACAGCGGGACGTCTGCCGTCCAGTGATGCTGAACGAACGAACCGGCGCTGCGAGCGTTGGAACTGCCGCGGAAACGCATGGCCGTGCCGAATTTCCCTTCGGTCTTGCGGACGCCGTCCAGCTTGCCGTGATTCTTGTTCCCCGACACGTCCGTGGCGTCTCCCTTGTCGAACGAACACGCAAGGATCGCCGTTGCATTTTTCGGATTTTCTGCCGGATCGACGAGCGCAGTGATTTCACCCTCGGTCATGTCGCCGTGGTAAACGCGAACTTCGTCGATCGTGCCCATGAACGAATGCGGGCTGCGGTAGCTGCCGACTGCGCCGATGTCATCGCCGCCGATC
>JAYGDO010000245.1:0-6927 GCA_046582885.1 Pirellulales bacterium
GATTCTGTAGAACACAGCGGGCCGGAAACGCGACCGGGACGGCGATGCCAAACCACTACCGCCGCCGCGACTACCGTTTCAAAAACAGCGCGGGCAAAACACAAGCCGAGCCGAGCGAAATTGGTGTCGCACATTTTAAAAATAAACACGACAAAGTTACCGAAGTGCCGCAGGCGAAAGTGCGCACGGCTGACCGCAAGTTCGTGACCGGACTGAACAAAGTGGCGAACCAGCATCGTCAATCTGCGATTGTTACTGCATTTTCCGGCGTACAATCGCCAGTAAAATCCTTTCGACGCCGGCGCAAATTTTGCGCACTTGTGTAAGGCAGACGCACCGGACAATTATCTCGTGACCTGAACTTACAGCAATTAAGGGTGTTTTCGAGTTTTTGGAAAATTTTAGGGATAACAAAAACTTACAGACGGTCGATCTCTACAAGAAAGATTGCAATTCTTTTGATGTGTCTGTAGCATGGATCGTCAGGCCCCGCGCCGCGAGCACTCAACACTACTTTCCATATAGGAGAGCCCCGCCATGTTGACGCTTTTCTCTAAACGCATGCACGGATTCTGTGACGGAGTTTCTCGCCGCGAGTTTATGAGGATCGGTGCGCTGGGCATCGGCGGTCTGACACTGGCCGACGTTTTTCGCAGTGAAACCGCGGCGGCAGGCGGACCGTCGCACAAAGCGATCATAAATATCTTCTTGGGCGGCGGACCTTCGCACCAGGACATGTTCGATCTGAAACCAAACGCGCCGATCGAATTCCGGGGCGAGTTTAATCCGATTTCGACGAACGCGGGCTTTGAAATCTGCGAGTTGTTTCCGCGTCTGGCGACCATGGCCGACAAGTTTGCCGTCATCCGCTCGATCACCGGAAAGGTCAATTCGCATTCCAGCTTCCAGACCATGACCGGATATTCCAAACGCGATTTGCAAAACGTCGGTGGGCGGCCTGCCCTGGGCAGCATCGTGTCGCGGATACAGGGAGGCACGCAGAGCGGCGCGCCACCGTTTGTTTCCTACATGGGTGGCGAACCCGGTTACCTCGGACCGGTTTACAAACCGTTTAAACCGAGCGGCAATAATTTGCGTCTGAGCGGCAGCATGACGGCTGAACGGCTGACAAATCGAACCGAACTGCTCAAGTCGCTCGACAAGATGAAACGCGCCGCCGATTCCAGCGGCCAAATGGACGCGGTCGATGCATTCACACAGCGCGCAGTCGGTGTCGTCACGTCCGGTAGGGTGGCCGATGCGCTAGATTTAAAAAAGGAAGACCCGCGGGTCGTGGAGCGGTACAGCAAGCAGGGCGAGCGATTTCTGCTGGCCCGCCGGTTGATCGAAGCGGGCGTGCGGACCGTCGCATTCAGTTGGGGCGGTTGGGACACGCACGGCCAGAACTTTGTGAAATTCCGCAAGCAGTTGCCCGAACTCGATACGGCCTTAAGCGCGCTGATCGAGGATCTGCACAACCGCGGCCTGGACAAAGATGTCACGGTCGTCATGTGGGGCGAATTTGGCCGCACGCCGCGCGTCAACAAAAACGCCGGCCGCGATCACTGGAACCGCGCCAGCATGTGCTTCCTAGCGGGCGGCGGAATGAACACGGGCCAAGTTATCGGCTCAACGACCAAATACGCCGAAGAACCGAAGGACAACCCAAAACATCTCCACGAAGTCTTTTCAACGCTGTATCACAACTTGGGCATCGATACGCGAACGCAAACAATCATCGACCCCAACGGCCGGCCACAGTACCTGACAGACATCCGCGAACCGATCCGCGAATTGGTTGGCTAGCGCTACCGTGAACAGCGTCATGAAAAAAGGCTCGGGCGACGTGCAGCCCCCGGAGCCTTTTCTGTAGCTGCGCCGAGCCGCTAGCGCGCGCTTGTTGCCGTTTGATCTTGCGGCCTGGACGGTCCGGCCTGATTCAGTGCATCAATGACCTGCCCTTGTAGAATAGGGCCGTCGAAGATGATCGGCTCGCGGCCGTCTCCCGGGTAGATCACCAAATACGGGATTGTTTTTTTGGTGTTTCCAAGTTCCACCAACAGGCGGGTCGCTTCCGGCGCTTCTCCCCGGTGCGTTATGTCGGCAATTAACGGCTTGACATTAAGTTCGAGGACAAGTGTTTTTGTACTTTTCGTGTTCAAGGCGACCGCCTCGTTCGTTTTACAGGTCGCTCACCAATCGGCCGTGAAATCGACCAAGACAGTTTGGCCCTGGTTTCGCAGGTCGTCCAGTGTCGCCCGGGTAAACGGCTCCCAAGGCAACTGCGACGACTGCAGGACGATCCAGGAAACGGATGCCGCCAACACGAGCACCACCCCCGCGGCGACCCATCCCCAAATCCGCCGACTCAGATTCGCGGCATCCGGGATTCGCGAGACGACCCATACGCCGACGGCAATCGCGGCAACGACGGTCGCCATGGCCGTAACATAACTATTGCCGACATAACCGACGAGCGCGACGTATGCAATCGCGCCGACGGCCCAAAGCCACGCTTGGGTTCTGACGGAAGAATCCGCCGTTAGCGGAACCCGGCCGATCGCCCAACATCCGAAGGCGATCGCTACGAACAGTGCTAATGTTGCCGAGTGATATTCCGCGCGCAAGGACGACAGTAACCAGACTACCGTGCCCATTAAGATGAAACCCATCACCTGTTTGAAAACTTCCATCCATGCGCCCGGCTTGGGAAGGAACGCGATCAAGCGAGGAAACGCACCTATCAACAAATAGGGCGAGGCCATTCCAAGGCCGATAAATGTAAAGGCCAAGTAAGTGATCTGCGTCGGTTGGTTGAACGCCCAAGTCGTTGCTGGAATCAGTAGCGGCCCCGTACAGGGTGTGGCCAAAACGGTGGCAAGAATTCCCTTAAAGAACGCGCCGGTGGCTCCCTCTTTCTCGGCGATCTCATTGGCCGAACTTGTCCCCACGAATCCAGGAATTGGTATTTCCCAAACGCCGAGAAAACTAAGGGCAAAGGCAAACACGATCGATGTGAGCACGATGTTGAACGAAGCGATCGAATAATGTTCGCCCCACCCGAAAGACTCCGAGCCTTTGGTCACCCAGCCGACGGCGAGCGGAAGCGTCGCCAATATCCAAAATACGGACATCAGTCCGAACGAAAACCAAACGTTCAAAGTCAGTATGCGTTGCCGATTTTCTCCCGCCTGCTGGACGAACGACATTATTTTCAAGCCGATCACGGGCAGCACACACGGCATAAAGTTGAGAATGAAGCCGGCTGCAAAAGCGACCCCCAATATCCCATACAAAGGCAATCCCGCGATCCAGCTCTCGCCGCTTGCGGCCTCGGTGCCCGCAACCACCCCCCCATTCGGTAGACCGGCGATTTCTTCGGCGGCTTTTTTATAACCCGCATCGTCGAGGACGAATTGCAGAGGTGTCGTACCGCCTTGCCCCTGCCTTGCCACGTTCAACTTCGCGCTAAAACGCGCGGCTACAGGTTGTTCGCAGTTTCCTCGTTCGTGGCACAATTGAAACGCAACGATCCCGCTGATGGGATGCAGTCCCGGGGCCGCGGCTTGCGGCACGGTAACTTGCAGCGTCATCGTCACGGCGCCGTCATAATAATTGACCGCTTGGCCGAATTGCTGCTGCGTCTTTAGCGGCTTGTCTGAAGAGGGTGGCGAGAATCGCAGGCCCGACGGCTCATCGATGGCGATCAAGGTTGGAAACGAGAACTTGCGATTCTCCGGCAACCGTGGCAGCAGCTCGTAGACGTGCCAACCCTCGTCGCACTGAAACTGAATTTGCAGCTGCAATGATTCGCCGGGAACGGACGCGACGCGGTCGAAGCCGCCGCTCACCGTCACGTGGCCTGCTACGAACTCAGGGCTTGCCAGATCTCCGCCAACCGGCGGCAGCCGCACTGGCCCGGGCACAGCAGTAGCACGGGCTTCGAACTTTACGTCGAACAGAATACATGCCTCTTTGCACGCTTGGCCGGAGATACCGCCTTTGATAACGACGTCGTCCATCTTGAGGCCGCCCGCCAGCTCAATTGGCATTCGCCAGACGACCGCGCCGTGGTGTTCTTCGGCCGGTACATCCCAAAATTCGTACTCCTTGATCGTCGCCGCGGGGTCGGCCACAACTTCGCCGGCCGTGCGGTATTGAGCCGACGGCTCCAGCCTGATTTCCGTTTTTTTGGGACCACCGGCTTGCTGTGTGATCGACGAAATGTGCCAACCCGGAATGATCTTTGCGGTGATCAGCAAATGTGGCCGGCCACCATTCGCGGCGGGCAGGATTTCGGCATCGACGGTCACCGTTTCCGAATCCGACTGATCGCCAACCCCGAATCCCGGCAGACCTAGTCCAGAAATCGGATCTTGCAATTCTTGACCGGTGGCGGACCCTGCCGCCAAGCCCGCGGCCAACACGGATAGGGACACCAACAACCACGGCCGCAGAACAATTCGACACATCTCTCGTAACTCGTTGTGACCCATGGCGTTATTGTACGGAGCCGTTTTCCTGGACGTCAACGGCTACTGCTGTTTTGTGGCGTCGACTACCGCTGGCTCGAAACTCCAACAAGTTGTGCATGTCTTACAGACTTTAGCCGCTCGCTCGACCTCGCAGGTAGCTGCAGTGCTACCAGCTATACGCCCGCCAGTCGATTTCGGATCGTGCACAATCTTGCAATCACTGCCGCAAAATCGTCGAACTGACGATTTTCTAAGAACAACCACCGCAGCCAGTTCATACCGGACAGCAGGAGCGTACTGCGATCGAGCGTCGCGATTAACCGGCGTTCGTCGTCCGCGAGTTCACGCGTGGCTGAATACGCCTTGATTCCCCGCTCCCAAGCATCGCGAACATTGCCGGCCATGCTGCCGAGCAACCGTTGAATATCCGTGGCGACGTTATCAATTCGCATCGCGCCGAAATCGACGATGCCGGCCACACGATCTCCCTCGAACAACACGTGTTGATCCCAGATGTCGCGAATGCACGGTTGCAGACGAACACGGAGCGACGCAGCAGCTCGCAGATCGTCATACAAATCTGCCGCCCTCGGTTGGAACAACTCGATAATGTCGCGGGCAACCGTGGCCAGTCCCGACACGGACGACGAAGAGACCGCCTGCTGCAGTCGTTCGACGTCACCGGCTTGCCAAGCGGTCAACAGATCCATGCGGCTAATAACGCCCGGCGACGTTCGCAGCGCTGCAGATCCGCCGGGAAAGCTCTCGGCCGCATGGTGAAATTCTGCCAGCGTCCGCATGGCCGCGCCGAGCCGTGCAGCCGAGGGCCGCTCGTGGTAATCGGCCGTTCCCATTAGCCATGGCGCAAGTTCCCAAAGGTGCCCGCCGCCGCGGACGATCGTCTCCCGCGAAGTCGTCTCGATCGGAACCGGCACAACCGAGACACCCTCCCGGGCAACGTGCTGCAGCACTTCATGAATGAACCGCAGCTTTTCGGCCGAGCAATCGACGGGCCAGCGCCTCAGGCACAACAACCGGGAACCGGTCTTCAATCGCCAGAACCGCGCGCCGCTGAACCCTCCGGCTCCGGCTAAAAATTCGACCTCGGACACCCGCAAATCCGCGGGGTAAGCTGCCAAAATCGTCCGAACCTCTTTCGCAGTCGACATCGATCCCACTCCCTCTGGGAAGAAACCTTGTGCGGCTGATCTTACCGTATCATGATCCCCGCAGTCGCGCTGCTATCACCCGCAGCAGTGAAGTTACCCGGTCGTAACTGCGTTGTCACGGACCGCACAATTTGTGGACGCAAGTTGGAGCCACAAAAACCCAAGCGTCGATCAATAAAATTAGGTTTTCCTCTTGGCGGACAAAACGTCAATCGGCTGTTCATCGACCATAAACATTTTCCCTCTCGCCCACGAACAGGAAAGAAAAAGATGCCCATCTTCAAAGACAATTCCGAATCAATCGGCCGCACACCATTGATCCACATCAACCGCATGACGCGCGGCAGCAAGGCGACTGTGCTGGCAAAAGTCGAAGGCCGCAACCCCGCCTACAGTGTCAAATGTCGCATTGGCGCCGCGATGATCTGGGATGCCGAACATACCAATACATTACGGGCCGGCATGCATGTCGTTGAGCCCACCAGCGGCAACACCGGTATCGCGCTGGCATACGTCTGCGCGGCCCGCGAGTACCCGCTGACGTTGACGATGCCCGAAAGCATGTCGATTGAGCGGCGGATGATGTTGGCCGCCTTTGGTGCGGAGCTTGTGCTGACGCCGGCCGAAAAGGGCATGCAGGGCGCGATCGATAAGGCGGCCGAGATCGCCGAGGAGCCGAACTATTTCATGCCGCACCAGTTCAAGAATCCGGCCAATCCCAAAATCCATCTGAAAACTACCGGACCGGAGATTTGGGAAGACACCGGCGGCAACATCGACATTTTTGTCTCGGGCGTCGGAACCGGCGGCACGATCACCGGCGTGTCACGGTTTATTAAGGAAGTCAAAGGCCACCCGCTACATGCGATCGCGGTCGAACCGGTAGCCAGCCCCGTGCTGTCTGGCGGTTCTCCGGGCAAACACAAGATCCAAGGCATCGGCGCGGGGTTTGTGCCTGAAATATTGGACATGTCGCTGGTCGATGAAGTTGTCCAAGTAACCGACGACGAGGCGTTCGAATTTGCGCCGCGGCTCGCAAAGCAAGAGGGCATCACCTGTGGCATCAGTTCAGGCGCGGCGATGGCCGCAGCCCTTCGAGTCGCCGAACGGCCGGAAAGTGAGGGCAAAATCATTGTTGTCATTTTGCCCGACTCGGGCGAACGATATCTTTCGACTCCCCTGTTCGACTACGCCAAACACCGCCTCGCGGCCTGAGTAGCCAACGCGAAGGACGGAAACGTCAAATCTGTTTGGTTTGTGGTGGACCCGGTTTTAGATTCCGC
>JAYGDO010000269.1:0-32360 GCA_046582885.1 Pirellulales bacterium
TACACAAGAAGACTGGCGAAACTGGAACGCTCGGCGCGATCGCGTTCGCCAACAAGCGATGTCGGCGCTGCCCGTGCGCGAGGCGCTGCAAAAGTTGTACGGCGCCGATTCTGTTTGGCCTCACCAAGGATTGTAGCAGCCCGATAAACTGGGCAGACGGCCCAAAAGTTTCGGGCGAGCGTGCCTCGCTGCAGATCGCCGCGCCTGCGGTGACGCAGCGTCAACGGATTTTCTATAATGGCGGAGTTACGCCCGCACGGCTGAACGCATCATTCTGCTAAACGCACCACGACTATTGCCAAAAATGACGCATTCGGATACCGCCACTGACGCCACCGAGCTCAGGCAAGCGCTGGCAGAGCTGCGTTCGCGGTTGGATCAGCAACAGACGATTATTCTCGACGGTTTCACCCTGCTGCGGCAGGAAATCGACAGACTGGATGCGCAGATCCGCCAACTGGAAAGTCAGACATCACGTGCGGAAGTAACCCACGAATCATCCGATAAGGTCGAAGTGGTTTTCGCGGCGGAAGAAGAAAACTCGGCAACCCCCGCCTCCGGAATTTCGCCACCGACGGGTGACGCTCAAGCGAATATCCCCGTCGGTAAGGCCGTTAGCTTAGCGGAGGATGAACCGCCTATCGCGAGCGACTTCAATTTTGGTGAACACGTGCCGACCAGCGAAGAACCAGCCGAACAACTCGATTTCAATCCCCCGGCGAGCGATCAACGGGAAACATCGCGGTCGCAACCGATCGACTCCGCGGCAACCGAATTCATTGCCAAACCGCTTCCCCAAGGGGAGGAACTCAACATGGAACAAGTTATCTTCGGCCTTGATCTGGCCGCCAACCAAACTCTTTCTCCCGAACGGCAAACGTTGCTGCAAGGTCTTTATGCAGGCAACGCTGACGCCATGACGTTGCTCGGCCAAATCCTGATTTTCCGAGGTGCCAGCGCCGATCGAATGCCTGGTCTGTTAAAGGAGGTGGGCGAAGCGTATTACCGCTGGCGTTCCGACACGACCACGGGTCAAGATCCATTCCGCGACGAATTGATCGGCTGGCTGCAGCGCAACTGCGACCAGTCGGGTGTTCCCAACACGATCGAATTGGTGCAACCAAGCGACCGATATGATTCGAAGCGCCACCACTCAAAGGATCGCGGCATCGAAGTCGATCGAGTCCACGGCTGGGTCGTCCTCCGCGACAACGGCAAGGTTTATACGAAGGCGAGCGTAACGCTGAAGTGAGAAACCAACTTCATCCGCGTGCTACCTCGCGGTGTTATACAGAGGGTTTATGATGAAGACGTTTGTCTGCAGAAACTGTGACGCGGAAGTCCGTCGTCCGACAGCGCCGCTGAAGTGCGACGCTTGCGGCCAGCAGCGCATCGGACTCTTTAAAGAAATGCCTGCCGGCCCGCCGGCGCAGTCTACAGCCGGTCCACCTGCGGCTCCGACGGAAGCGGGCCAAACAGCGCCGCCACCTGCCGCATCTCCTCCACCGGTGGCACCCGCGCCGCCGAGCCCGCCCCCGGCCGCCCCTTCAACTCTACAGCAACCGGCTGCCGCATCGACTGCGGCGCCCGATCCGAGGCCACCGGGCCCACCCCTGGTGCCGGAGGCGTCTGCGGACACGGATCCCGCCGCTCCGGCAGATTCCGAATCGACGGCCCCGTCTCCGGAACAGACACCTCCGGAACAGACGCCGACTCCACCAGTTCCAAAACAACCAACAACAGCCCAACCCTCGGCTCCGTCTCCAGCATCGCAGGCCGACTCCGCACCGCCGGCGCCAGGCCCAATTGCCTGGACATTTCCAACGTACATTCCCGGGCAGGATTTGCTGCGCACGGCTCTGCGAAACTGCGTCGCTGTCGATTCCGAAGACCAAGCGTATGCCGCGATTGGGAAAAAACTGATCGCCTTTACCGGTGATGGGCCGGAGGCTGAGGTAATCTGGGAATATGACACGCAGGGCCAGATTCCCGGTTCGCCCTCTATCGGACCGGATGGCCGAATTCGCGTGCATTCAAGCGACGGCCGACTGCACTGTATTTCAAAAACGGGCGAAGCCGCGTGGAGCCCCGTGAAGATCGGCAAACCGCTCGGTTGGCCCAGCCCAGTCGTTGACGAAGACAACAATACCTGGATTTGCAGGTATGAAGGCGGACTGCTTCGGGTGGACGGCAAGGGAAGCAAAAAAGACCGCCCGTTTTTCTACTCGAGGCAGAGGTTCGATTCGACGCCTCTCATCAATCGGTCGGTTCTCTACGTCGGCGGCGAAGACGGCTTTATCTATGCGATCAAATTGGACGGCACCCGCGGCAAGAACCTCTGGGACCACATGGCCGACCGAGGCAAAACCGACTGGTTTATCAACTCCGGCCCAGCACTGATGGTTGAGGACACGTTGGTTGTCGCGGGCCGCGACGAATACCTTTACGGCTTCAATCTCGACGGCAGTCCGAATTGGAAGCTGCATATCCGGGGCCAGATGCTCGCCTCGCCGGTCGTTGATGCGGACGACTACATCTACGTTGGGCTCAGTTTGGTTCGCCGAGGTCATACCGATCGCGGCAAGATTGTCTCCGTCGAGGGCAGTTCGCAGCGAGTGCGATGGGAATACGAAACGAGTGGGGCGGTCGAATCGACGCCCATCATTGGCGACGACGGCACGGTCTACGTCGGCGACAATGCGGGCGTAATTCACGCCATCAACCCCGCCGGCCAAGCGCTGTGGACCGTACAGTCCGAAGCGGCGATCCGATCCGGAGGCGCGATGTTGCCGGGAGGACGAATCGTGTTCGGCAGTGATGGGGGCGTCTTGGTCTGCATCCAAACCGACAGTAAACACCTTGCGGAAAGCCGCTGGCCGAAATACATGGGTTCGGCTGCCCAATCGGGCGGCATTTAATACGAAATCCGCCCTAAAACAGGGAATAATGCCGACTGTTTTTCGCGAATACGTATTTCGGTTCAAGGTCTTGGTGTTGGCGAGTTCGATAAACCTTGAATTCGTGCCGACTTATGATGATGGCACCACAGAAACCATAGATTCGGCGTCGTTTTGTCGCCAACACCGCGAAGGCCCCTAATTGTGGTGAATTCAGGCATATTTTGTTAGACTGTGATCCGTTGCTGAACAGAGCAGCAGGCAAATATTTCCATAGATCAAGGAGCTAAGAACATGGCGCGTCCGGCACTTTTAGGTTGCGTCGTGGTGGGTCTTTTGGCCGCAGCCACGCAGGCACGGGAATGGACGAATAAAGAGGGCAAAAAGGTCCAGGCTGATTACGTCAGCGTTGAGGGGGGGATCGTCAAGCTGAAGTCCTCCGTGGACGGCCAGATTTACAGTGTCCCCGTTGAATCGCTCAGTGAGGCGGATCAACTTTTGGTCGGCAACGACTATTTCACCCGCAAGCTGCGGGAGAATCCAGATAACCCCGATCTCTACATCCAGCGGGCGAATGCGCTTAACAACCGTGAGAATTATCAGGCCGCAATCCGTAATTTCAATCACGTCCTCAAATCCAACCCAAAGAATGCGGAGGCTTACGACGGCCGAGGCGCGGCCTATTCCAAAATGGAACAGCCGCTGAAGGCGCACGCCGACTTCGACAAGGCCGTTGAAATCGATCCGCAACTCGCATCCGCCTATCGACACCGTGGCGAGAACTACAAACAGCTTGCCAACACGGCCGAAGGCAAGATCATGGTGGACAAGAAAGTCGAAAAATATCGACAGTCTTACCAGGCCGCTCGTCGTGAGCAACTCCGCAGTAAAGGCTGGCAGCCGCTTAACAGTACTTCAGGCAACGTCACCCGCTACGGTGGGGTCGCGATGTTGGCCAAAGCCGACTACGAATTGGCCGAACGGATCGAAGATGGCTACAACGTCGGTCGTGGCGGATACGGTGCTGGTGGCGGATACGGTGCTGGTGGCGGATACGGTGTAGGCGTGGGCAACGGCGTCGGCGTCGGCGTGGGGCCGGCTTATCCGGCCGTTACCGCAAACTCGCCGCCACTTGGCGTGTATCCGATCAAGGTCACGCAGGGCGAAACGATCACACTGGTCGCCAATCCATCGGAACTCGCCAAAGGCATGCCGCAGGCGCTCGGCGCGAATGGCAAACCGATTCGTTCCGCTTACGGAAAATCAGCCAAATCGAAATTAGAAGTCAGTAGCGTCGATTTCTATCGTGACGTCGACGGGGACCGCAAACTGAATACAGCCAAGGATCAGCTGCTTGGAACCGATGCGGTCGCAACGGACGGCATTTCGTTGGAGGTTTCAACGGCCGGGTTCCCACCAGGTCCGCAAAACTATTTCGCCTCGCCACAGGGCGACCAGGCATCGGGTCTCAGCGAAGCTCAAATGGTCAGTATTGCCGACCAGCTTGAAAAAGCCGCGGCCGCCGAAAAGAAGATCGCCGCGCAGAACGGTGCTGCCGTTGAGGGCAGCGGTCTGACGACCGAGCAGGCGGAAGGGCTTGGCGAACAGAATCAGAAGGATGTGGCGGAAGCCGCCAGCGACGCTTACAAGCAACTCCGTACCGCCGTGCCGGAAGTCGCCGATATGGTTAGCGAGGCGGCCAAGCCCGTCCGCGCCGTCGGGAACTTGCTGAAAGCCGCGGCGCGCAAACCCGGCGAAGAGTCAAAGGAAAAGGCCTCCGCCGCCGCCGAGAAGGCAGAAGATGCTACCGATCAACTCGCTGCCGCGGCAGCCAAGTTGCGCGAAATTGCCGAAAGCGGCGAAACGCCCAAGGCGCAAGGCGCACCCGCCGCAGCGCCGGGTGAAGTCCTGCCGAAAGAACAAGTTGCCAAGGCACCACCCGCGAAGCCGGGCCCCGGCAAGCCCGGCAGTGGCGAAGAAGGTGGCTACGACGGCGGCGACAGTGACGACGGTGGGTATGACGACGACGACGATGTGGTCGTGATCGACGACGACGACGACGATGTGGTCGTGATCGACGACGACGATGACGGCGATCGAGTAGTGTTTGTGGATGACGACGACTACGATGCCGTGATCAACGATTACGACCGCGTTTTGGTTGACAATCCGGATAACGTCGTTGTTCGCCGCGATCGTGCTGGCGCTTATTTGACAGGCGGTCACTACGACTATGCCATTCGCGATTATGGCACGCTACTGCAGCAGAACGGGATCTCAATCCAACAGCAGATCGATTTCTACTACAACCGTGGTTGTGCTCACCTTGCCGCCGGCAGTCTCGAAAACGCGATCGCCGACTTCACCGCGTCGATCGAGTTGAAGGAAACCGGCCCGCTGGCTTATATGGCATTTAACAACCGCGGTATCGCCTACGCCAAGCAAGGCAAATTCGAAAAGGCGCTTTTGGAATTCAATCGCGCTCTCGACATTAACTCCAGGGACCCACTGGCGCATAAGAACCGTGCGTTGGCCTTGAAGAAAATCGGCAAGACGGCAGAAGCTGCCGAGAGCATGGCTCGTTACAACCAACTCAGCAGCTTGTAATCGGAAGCTGTTTGAGTCACCAGAACAGGCTCGTGACCCACCAAAGTCGCGGGCCTTTTCGTTGCGCGGTGCCTTCTTACGCGGTGCCTTTTTACTAAGAAAACGCGACCAGTGTCAGCAGGACGATCAAACCGATGATGATCACCGTAACACCCAGGATGATCGAGTACGTAGCCGCCTCGGATTCGCGGCGTACTTTGCTCCGCAACGACTTTGCCTTGCGAGTTCGGATCGAAACCGACCGCTGACCTGCTACGGTCTCAGCTACGGACTTGCCGACCGTCCCAGAACGATCTTGGGGTGCCCAACTTGGCGCCGATTCCTGCGGCTCGGCGGGTGGCATTGTCTGTCGCGGGGCCGCCGGCTGACCGACGGGGACCACCGCTGCGGACGAAGGGGGAGGAGTGGTGGGCGGCGGAGCGGGTGGGAACGGTGCGCCCGGAGTGGGGCCACCGGTCATCGAAACTCCTAACGCCGGAGGCGGTTCCGGAGAATGATTCGGTGACGCCGCCGAGCCAGGCGTTGTGGGCGACGGCGGAACGGCGACACCAGGCAGCGACGGAGGAGGAGGTAGACTCGACGCATTTGAAGAAGCGGCGGCAGATGCCGGATCCGCCGGCGGGCCGCCGAGTGGGGGCGGCGATTTGATTTGAAACCCGTTCGCCGCACCTGTCGTCGCCTCGCTTCCCGGCGGCGGCGGAGCCGAGCGAACTTGCCGCTCTGGGCCCGCCGTATGTTGGCTGCTCGACGCCAAATCGGAATTTGCACTACCGGTACCCGGGACCGGCGGTGCCGATTTCATCACCGGTTCGGTGCTTGAATCAGAGTTGAATCCCTTCGCAGCCGCCAGCAGTTCCGCTTTCGCTTGCTCAACAGCAGCTAATAGCGAACGAGCGTGATCCGCATGTTCGCCACTGATATGCGGCTGCAACACTGCTCGCACCCGGTCGGCAGACGCTTTAATAGCGGATATGTTCGTCTCGCCGGGATTCACTCCCAGAAGTCGATGATTGCTGACCGGCCGCTGGTCCGCGGAAATGTCCAGCCAAGACAGGTATGGATCAAACTCAGGCACCGGTCGCGTTGCTCCTAAACCGCGATGCGATCAAACGCCTATTGTCGTCGACCGGACGGGCCTCATCAAGCATCGGATTGAGCGGCTTATTTGTTTGTTTTTTGAGGCAGCAGGCGGTTGATCATGGGGCCAACCGTCAATCCCTGCACAATAATGGAGAAGATAACGACGACGTATGTCATCGTCAGGATCAAATCGCGGACCGCCAACGGAGCCCCATCCGGCGTTTGCGCCGCCTCGCCAACGCCAACTCCCAATTGCCGATCCAACGACAGTGCCAATGCCACTGAAATGCCGCCCCGAAGACCGCCCCACGTCAAGATTTTGACTGCGTGCGGACTGAATCGTTGAAACCGTCTGAGCGAAAAGATGGAACACCCGACGGTTAGCCACCTCGCAAACAATACCACCGGAACCATGACCACGCCACAGAGCAGATAGGCCCCGGTTAGTGCCAACACCAGTATTTCGAGACCGATTAAGACGAAGAGCACTGCGTTTAAAATCTCGTCAATCAACTCCCAAAACGTGTCCAGGTGTTCCCGAACCGAATCGCTCATGGCAAACCGCCGTCCGTGATTTCCGATCAATAATCCCGCCACCACCACAGCAATCGGTCCAGACAAGTGCAACGACATCGCCAGGGGATATCCGCCCGCCACTACAGCCAGCGAAATCAGGATTTCTACTTGGTAGTTATCGACACTCTTCAAAAGCACATATGCCAGAAAACCAAGTGCCAACCCAAGAACGACCCCACCGAGCGCCTCTTTAACAAACAGCACCGCCATCTCGCCGAACGAAAATTCCTGTCCACCAGCAGCCACCGCGAGCAACCCGAGAAACACAACGACTCCAACCCCGTCGTTAAACAACGACTCGCCCGAGATTTTGGTTTCCAGACTCTTGGGCACGCCGACTTTTTTCAGTATCCCCAATACCGAAATCGGATCGGTTGGTGAAATAAGAGCGCCAAACAAAATGCAGTACATCAGAGGTACCTGAAACTCAAGCGCTGCGAACACGCAATAAGCCAGACCGCCTACGATCAATGTCGAACCCACGACACCGACCGTAGCCATCAGCGCAATGATGAATTTCTGCCGCCCCAAGTCGTTCAAGTCGACGTGTAACGCACCGGCAAACAACAGATATCCCAACATGCCGTGCATTAGCGTATTGTTGAAATCGACACCGGCAACCAAACCTGCGGCGCACTTGACCAGCGCCGGTTCAAATGTGCCGGCGAGGATAACCCCGACAGAAAGAACCAGCGCCATTACCATCAGGCCGATGGTGGTCGGCAGCTTTAGCCAGCGGTGATTTACAAAGCTGAACACAGCCGCCAGACTGATCAGCGCGCCGGCAGCATTGGCGAGACTCAATTCCATGAACCTTCTACGTCACATTTCAATCGTAAAAATTGGCGGGGGGGAAGACGACTGCAGGCGGTTTGATATCGGATCAGCATGAACCCGCCAACGGCGAATTATAGCTGCTCAAGTAACCCGGAGAACCTCGCAGCTACGCGGCAGCAAATTTGCGGTGAGCGGCGGCGGCTCGTGCCGCCTCCCAATCCGCGTCGACCATAATTTTAGTCAATGCCTCAAACGTTGTGCGCGCTTGCCAACCCAGTTTTTCACACGCTTTGCTCGGGTCCCCCAGCAGTAGATCGACTTCGCTGGGACGCAGATAGCGGGGATCGATTTCGACGTAAGGTTGCCAGGGCAAATCAACACACCGAAATGCCAGCTCCAAGAACTCCTGTACCGAATGCGTTTCGCCGGTGGCGATCACAAAGTCGTCCGGCTCGTCCTGCTGCAACATCAGCCACATCGCTTCGACGTAATCTTTTGCATAACCCCAGTCTCGCCGAGCGTCGAGGTTGCCCAGGTACAACTTATCCTGCAGCCCTTCACGGATGCGAGTTGCCGACCGCGTGATTTTTCGGGTTACAAAGGTCTCGCCGCGGCGAGGTGACTCATGATTGAA
Organism: Pirellulales bacterium; assembly: GCA_046582885.1. Classification (GTDB taxonomy): domain Bacteria; phylum Planctomycetota; class Planctomycetia; order Pirellulales; family UBA7805; genus JAYZEI01. The sequence continues at coordinate 8,572 of JAYGDO010000269.1, forward strand.
GAGAATGCCGTTGCAGGCGAACAAGTCATAAGCTTCGCGATAGTTGACCGTCTGATGAAAGCTGAACACCTTCGCACAAGCGTAGGGACTACGCGGGCGAAACGGCGTCGTCTCGCTCTGTGGCGTTTCCGTGACTTCGCCAAACATCTCGCTTGACGACGCTTGATAGACGCGGACTTCTTTTTGACGATTGAGTTGCCGAGCGGCTTCTAACACCCGCAGCGTACCCAGCGCACCAACGTTGACCGAATAGATCGGCTGATCGAATGAAACCCGCACATGACTTTGCGCGGCGAGGTTGTAGATTTCATCCGGTTCGATCGTCAAGATTAGCTTGGTCAGGCTGCCTCCGTCAGTCAAATCGCCGTAGTGCAAAACCAACTGCGGATCAGGTTCGTGTGGATCCTGGTAAATATGGTCTATGCGTCCCGTGTTAAAACTGCTGCTGCGGCGCACAAGACCGTGTACTTCGTAGCCTTTGCCAATCAGAAGTTCGGCGAGGTATGATCCGTCCTGGCCGGTGATTCCGGTGATTAGCGCTCGTTTGGTTTCGACGGTCGGCATCTTTCAGTCATCCCTCGCTTAGTCTCTTCCCATCGGGGGAAAAGAGATTTCGTTAAGCGGCCACCTTCTGCAGCGCCGCCCGGCGCATTTTGCGTTCACGCCGATACCACTGGACCGTTTCCAGCAGGCCATTACGAAAATCGGTGGTAGCGGCAAACCCAAACTCGCGGCGGGCGCGCGTCGTGTCCAGACACCGCCGAGGCTGGCCGTCCGGTTTTTCGTGGTCCCATTCGACCCGCCCATCGAACTGGCACACCTCACAGATCAGAGCCGCCAGATCGCCAATGGTGATTTCCTGGCCCGAACCGATGTTCACCGGATCGGCTGCGTTATAATCTTCTGTTGCCATCGCGACTGCACGCGCAGCGTCCCGCACAAATAGAAACTCCCGAGACGCTTTGCCACTACCCCAGACTGAAACTGTGCTTCGGCCAGCTTCTTGCGCCTCGACAACTTTTCGAATCAGTGCAGGAATCACATGGCTTGTTTGAGGATTGAAGTTATCACCCGGCCCGTAAAGATTGACGGGCAACAGCGTAATGGCATTCATCCCGTACTGCGCACGGTACGCTTGCGCTTGTACCAGCAGTACCTTTTTGGCCAAACCATACGGGGCGTTAGTTTCTTCGGGATATCCGCTCCATAGATCCTCTTCGCGAAACGGTACGGGCGTAAACTTTGGATAAGAACAAATCGACCCAACTACGACATATTTTTCAACGCCGATGCGCCGAGCTTCTTCCATCAGTTCAATACCCATCACCGCATTGTCGTAAAAGTAGCGGCCAGGATTTTTGCGATTGGCACCGATTCCACCTACAACCGCCGCCAAATGCACAATCACCTGCGGCCGAGTCTCGGCAAACAACCGGCGAATTGCAAACTTGTCCCGCAAATCGTGGTCAGCACTGCGGGGTACGATCACCTGCTTGGGTCCGTACATCTCCAATTCACGGCACACGTACCTCCCCAAGAATCCGGCGCCGCCCGTCACCATGACGCGGCGATCCTGAACAAGTCCCATTGCTGCAATTCCGTCCGAGAAGTGGCGTCTAGGAGTACTGAAAGCTCGGAACGGGACTTTCGACGATTTTGCATTCGCGGACAAGTCCGATTTCGCCAATGTGGACTCACTTTTTGCTGAATTCTGTTCCACAACGACGGCGCTGCGCGGCAAGCAATGCTGCCAGCGCTGGTTTGACCACCGGGGTCGGTTGCTCTTTCTCCACCATTACCTTTCCGCTACGATCCCGCCCCGCGCCGAGTGGGCATTTCAACGTGCGTTCGCCACCCGACTTACAGCGATTGTTGCGATGCATCCCGTTGTCTAACTTCCATGCAAACTGCCTGAGGGCAAAGCGGTAATGACCGAGGACCATAACGGCGAAGGTGAACTGGTCGACAGAGCCTCCGCCCATACTACACAAGGCATCATGTATTTCTTGCGTGTTATCAAATACCGCAAGAACATCATTATCGCCACCATGGTAATCGCGTGCTTATTGGGTGCGCTGCACTTTGCCACAGCTCCCCGCATTTACCAGTCTAGCGCTTCACTGCTGATAATTCAAAAAGGGCATAACGTACTTTCGTCGACTGATACGGCGGACACATCCCATACCCGAGCGTTGCCCACCTACAGCAGCTTGATCACAAGTCCGGTAGTCTTACAGGAAGCAGCAAAAAAACTCGATCCCAGACACCGTCCATACTTTTCCGAAGACAGTGTCTCTACAGCGCTCGTTTCTAATACCAACATCGTCAACGTGACGTACCGTACAACCGATCCCGAAGCGGCGCCTGCGGTTCTCAACGCTGTAATCAGCGCCTTCTCTGAATTCATCGACGAGACACACAAAGGTGGCACGCGGGAAATCATCGAGGTCCTTACGAAAGAAAAGGACGAATTAAAGATCGAGTTGCAAAATCAGGAAGCGGAACTGGCCGCTGCGCGACAGCGTTTTGGCGATTTGAGCGTCAGAGCCAGCGGCGACGTCGTTCATCCTGTCATCGAACGGGCGATTCAGTTGAACCAAGCGCTGGTTGAAGCCCAAAAAGAGCGACTGGTCCATCAGGCGCACTTGGCCGCGCTGCAAACGGCGGTGAAACGGGGTGAAGGCGTTGAACAGTATTTCGCATCTACGGAAAGCGAAGTCGGCCGCGAAGCGTTATTCGCCGCATTGGGTATCTCTTCCAATACGGCCTCCCTGCAATCGACGCTTACGAAAACCCTGCTCGATCAGCGTTCTACGCTCAATGAACTAACACAATATTACGGCGACTCTCACCCACGAATTATCGAAATAGCACGCCGCATTCGCATGACCGAGCAGTTCCTCCAGCAGGTGAACAGCGACATCGACTCGCTTGATCCGGCACGTATCGGCAGTGTCTTAATCGACATCAAACGCCAAGCGTTGGCTAAGGCCTCGGAAAAGGAAAGTGCGATACAGGCAACACTGGAGCAAACACAGGCGGCCGCTTCAAGCCTGCAAGGCGACATTGCACAAGTCGAGTTGCTAACGCGCGAAGTCGAACGCTTGCACAGTTTTTATACGGCGATGGTAAATCAAATCTCCAACGCCGATCTTCGACAAGAGCACGGCGAAATCCGGGCCACGATTACCAAACAGCCGAAAATGCCCAAGGACCCGGTTTTACCGCAACTGAATAAAATCGCTTTTGGCAGCCTCGCTGCAGGCCTCCTCACCAGTTTGCTCATTGTCTACTTGTTGGATCTGTTTGACGATCGTTTCCGCTCACCTGAAGATTTCCAGCGCCAACTTGGCGTACCCTTACTGGCCGTAATCCGCCAACTCGACGAACAAACTGGCGAGGGCACGGAGTCGATAGAGGCATTTGCTGCTCCGAATTCATCCGGAAGCGAAGCGTTTCGCACCTTGCGCACTACTCTTGCGTTTAGTCCGCACGAAACCGAGCGGCTCGTTGTTTCAAGTTCCGAACCCGGCGACGGGAAAACAACTGTGATCGCAAATCTGGCAGTTTCCTTCGCACAAGTTGGCAAGAAGGTTCTGTTGATCGACGCCGACATGAGGCGGCCGGGATTGTCCAAGCTGCTGACGCTGAAAGGCGAAAACGGGTTGGCGGAAACCTTAACCGCCGAGCGTGAAGTGGCCCAGCTTGCCGATCAATTTTTGTATGAGACGGATGTAGACGGACTTGACGTGATTCCTTGCGGTCTACGGAGGGCGAACCCGGCTGAACTGTTGGCGAGTTCGCGATTCTCCGACTTGCTCGCCTGGGCCGAAGCCAACTATGACCAGATTCTGATTGATAGTCCGCCCGTGCTAGTCGCCACGGACGCACAGATTATCGGCCGCCAGGTCGATGGCGCGGTCTTGGTGGTGGATGTCGAAAAGAACCACCGACGGCTGGTAGTTCGCGGCGTCGAGAGTTTCAGTTCGCTTGGCATTAACTTGCTTGGAATCGTCGCAAATCGCGTTCGATCCGATACGTCCGCCGACTACGGTTATGGCTACAGTTATGGCTACGGCTACGGAAGCGATTTCGAAGACGACCCGCGATACGAAGAGCACGACAGCTTCGCCGACCAGTATTCCAGACCTATCTTCGACGAAGCACCGTCCACAGATGCATCGGATTGTGACTATGACAACCGAGATTACGAGTACCGTCGAGTGGCCTAGTTACTCGTTAGACAAAATCCAACACAGAAATGACGCGACAAGAAACAGCGTACGATCGAAGCCCGTTGAAACTAACGCCGACGCCACATCTGGAAAAACGATCGGGCATCGAAGCGTCTTTAATGCGGGTCATTGATGGTTGCTTACTCGGCATCATATTCGTCGCGCCCTACCTGTTGGGCGGCCGCCACGCGGTGGGCCAATTTGTTTTTGTGTCGCTGGCGTTACTGATGGCGGTCGCTTGGCTTGCCTTGCAATGCATGCGGGAACGCGCGCGCTGGGTTCGTTCTCCGGTGGAGTGGTTGCTGCTGGCCGGCGCGATTCTGATTGTCACACAAATCGTGCCGCTACCACAAAACGTCGTGCAGCAGATTTCGCCCCACCAAGCCCACACACTGCAATCATGGTCCACCGATCTCGAAACGCAACCGTCGATGGGCGCATGGCCTTTTGTTTCGCTAACGCCGTCTGAAACTCGCGAGGGCCTGGCAGTTTACATCGCATGCGCCTTGTTGTTCCTGGTTGTCACTCAGCGGTTGCGAACGATGAACGACCTGCAACGCGTACTCCGCTGGATTGGACTGTCGGCGATACTGATGGCGACGTGCGGGTTGGTTCAATACCTCACTTCAAACGGCAAGTTTCTTTGGGTTTACGAGCATCCGTTCCGCACAACTTCGGACGTCGTCAAGGGAAGTTTCGCCAACCAAAATCACTTCGCGCACTTTTTGGCGCTAGGTTTGGGTCCGCTGGCGTTCTGGATCGTGACAAAAATACGCCGTGAACGCCGCTCAGCCGACACGATGCCGTTGATCGTGCTGACGATTGGGTTCGGCGGCACATTGTTTGCCGGATTAATGACGCTGTCGCGAGGTGGCGCGATTGCAATGTCTGTAGCGTTGTTGGTGTGCGCAATTGTTTTCTACCGATCGGCGCTGCTGGACCGCCGGTATTTCGTCGGCGCAACTATTGTCGGGATGCTGGTACTCGCATCGCTGCTGATTCACGGTTCCGATCGCGTCGCGAATCGGTTGAATGACTTGACATCCGTGTCGTTCGCGGAGGTCGATTCCAGTCAAGCACGGCGACTGATCTGGCAGGCCAACCTCGAGACGACACACAACTATATGCTGCTCGGTAGCGGCGTCGGAAGTCATCGTTACGTTTACCCGCTGTTTCTTGAAAAGTATTTTCCGGTTGTCTTTAGCCATGCGGAAAGTGGCTTCCTGCAAGTGGCATCGGAAACCGGTCTCATCGGGCTTGCCTTACTGTTCATCGGCATTGGTTTTTGCATCTATTGGTGCGTATCGGCGATTCGCCATGCGCGGTCGCCGACTATGTTGGCCTGTGCAGGCGCCATCTCAGCTAGTTTGGCAGCGAGCGTCACACACTCAGTCATCGATTTCATCTGGTATGTTCCAGCATGCATGTCGATCACAGTGATACTCATAGCCTGCTCGCTGCGGCTTTGGCATTTCAGTCGCGAACCCGAGCACGAACCCAATCGCGAACTTGCTCCTCGACGGGGAATATGGTGCCCGCTGATGGTGACGGTCCTCGTGGTAGCCGTCTGCTTAATTCGCGACTGCTTCGGACCTGCAGTTGCTTCGATTCACTGGAACCGGTACTTGCGAACGTCGGCCAAACTGACAGCAACGCTCGTCGAACAACAAACCTTGAATCAATACGAGACGGTCGCTCATGACGGCCAGACTGTCGGCCTGACGTTGAATGCCATACGGCATCTAGAAAACGTGCTGTACTGGAACCCACACCACGCCCGCGCGCAGATTCGAATTGCCGGCAAGTACTTGCACCGCTTCGAGCAACTCCAGCAGACCGCCGACAACGTAATGTCGCTGACAGATATTCGCGAAGCGGCATTCGCCTCGAAATTCTCTTCCCGGGCAGCGCTCAACCAATGGCTGGGGCGAGCCATTGGCGACCAGCAAAAACTACTGGAAAAAGCGTCGCAGCATTGTCGCGCCGCACTACATCTATGCCCCCTGTTTGGCAATGGGTACGTTTACCTTGCCGAACTCTGTTTTCTCGAAGGTGGAAGTGTCAAAACTAAATCGGCCTATATCGCTCAGGCCTTGAAGGTCCGCCCTCACGACGGCGCAGTGTTGTTTGCGGCCGGCAAGGAAGCAATCTTGACCGGCAACATTCCCAAAGCAATCGGCTTCTGGAAAAAATCATTTCACCGCGGTGGCGAACATCAACAACGGATGATCTCACTGCTCGCCGGCCGAGTTCCCTTCCAGTTCATTGCAGAAACGTTCGAGCCGGATTTGCCGGCACTACGCAGCTTGTACTTACGATATCGCCAACTGGGCGCGGCCCATGAAATGACCGCTGTGGCCGCGCTACTCTCGGACACCCTGATGCAGAAGGCGCAGCAAGACAACAGTTCAGAAGCTGGCATACTCTGGCTCGAATCGCTCGAATTGAATCTGCGATCCGGGCATCACGACCACATCCGCCTGTGCGCAGCCAGAGCGCTCGCAGCTGCGCCAAATGACCTGGCAACCCGACGAGCAGTGGGCGAGGCGATGTTGGCATTGCGGGAATTTGACGAAGCCGAAAAGCAATTGCGCTGGTGTGTACAGCAAAAACCGGGCGACAAGCGACTGCAGAACCTGCTGCGGAGCGCACGTCACCATGACATTACTTCACGATCGCACAAACACCCGGCAACCGACAACTCGTCACAGTGGAGATAATCTCGACTCATGAATCCGATGTTGCTGGTCTACACGTCGGCACTCGTCGGCGGCATAATTCTGACGCCGGTCGCGCGTTCGATCGCGCGCCGCTGGAATATTGTCGACCATCCGGACGGCCAGCGCAAAATGCATCAGGGTCCCACACCCCTTTGTGGTGGCGTCAGCGTCTTTCTGGCCGTCATGCTGGCGCTGGTTGTCGTCATCGCGGCAACTTGGCCCAACCCGCAGCTCGTCGATTTGTTTGTTGTTCTGCTGCCGGTGGCTGGATTCGTCTGTTTTTTTGGTTGCCTGGACGATCGGTTTGATCTTTCACCGCGATCGAAACTTGTACTGCAGGTCGCCGCCACACTGCCCATTGTTTTAGCCGGATATCACATTCGGCGGATTGCTTTTTTTGGGTACACCTTTGAGGTCGGATGGATCGGCATACCGCTAACCATGTTCTGGCTGGTTGGTTGCATCAACGCATTGAATTTGCTCGACGGCATGGACGGATTGGCATCGGTCGTTGGTATTTCATCGGCCACCATGATCGCGATCATCGCCACCGCCACGGGACAAGACCATGTGGCGGTGCATGCGGTCGCTTTGGCCGGTGCACTGACGGCATTTCTATTATTCAATCTCCCACCGGCCAGCATTTTTCTTGGCGATTCGGGAAGCATGGTGATCGGGCTCGTGCTCGGAATCCTGGCATTGCAAGGTTCACTCAAATCTTCCGCCACACTGGCAATCACAATTCCGGCGGTCATTATGACGATTCCGATGCTCGACTCGTTCATGGCAGTCGTGCGGCGGCGGTTAAGTGGCGGCCGTGTTGAAGTTGGAGACCGCGGACACATTCACCATCGCTTGCTGGAACGTGGATTTGGCAACTGGAAAGCGCTTTGTATCATTGGCGCCCTGTGCCTTGCAACCGGCGCAGCGGCCGCGGCTGCATCCGTGATTCGCAACGACGCCCTGGCCTGGATCGTCGCCATCAGTGTCGTCGTCCTGCTGGTACGATTACGGATTTTTGGCCATCACGAACTTGCACTCGTCAAACTTTCTGTCGCTAATCGACTTTCACATCTTGCGCATCGCATGACGGATTCGGCGCGCGCGGTTACGGATTCGGCAGTCAATCGCCGCAGCGCCTCTCTGGACGATTCCTGGAATCAACTTCTGCATGAAATCTCGATTTTTCCCGTCGATTACTTGGATTTTCAAATCGTCAATCAAGTCGGAACTACTGTGGCGCACCGACAATGGAATAATTCGGACAGTACGCCGGGAGCGACATGGAACTGCGTGTTGCGTTTTTCGGAACGGGACGGTCGCTCTTGCGAATTCACCATCCGCGCCGCTAACGGCACCGCTCAGCCATCGCTGATGTATCAGTTGACCGTCGTCCTCAGCTCCTTCGGCAAACTGTGGATGAACCGCGATGAACTTTTTCGGCCAACCGTCCTATCGATGCAACCGAGCACATCACAACCAACCGATCGCTCTGAGGCAGCTTAACCGCTTTCGCCCATTTCTGGCGAACACCGAATCTTTCCCGCTCACTCTACAAACATCCCCGCGAAGCGGCTTGTCGGTCGCGATCTATTTTCCGGTGCGACGCTTACGCGAAGTAAGAATCGAGGATGATAGGCTCTGGCGGACGGGGATAAAAATCCACGTCGAGACGCGGAGAACGACCGGATCTCTATTAAGTGGTCGAAAATCCGGAGATGACGATTATCGATTTAAAGAACTCTCCGGTAACTTGCGACAGCCGTCCAACTGAGCTGTTAAGCGTTTTTCATAAACTGTCGCACGATGTCCTGCAGGATGGCCTTCCAAGTTCATCCATCAATGGATGAGCAGGCCCGGCCGACACCTGAAAAAACCCGCCCCGCTGCTAGCGCGACGCAGTTGAACTTGAACGCTATCTGTTTTTCGAGTATTTGCCCCTAGAGCAAGTATCTCACGACGGGTTATTGCGATCATCGTCCGCGTTTAACGAATTTCCTCGGGCCTAACGATTCATGACTGCTCTGCGCGCACTGCTGATTATGGGTACACGACCGGAAGCCATCAAAATGGCCCCGATCGTGCATGACGCTCAAGGTCGGCCAGAACAAATTGAGCCGATCATCTGCTTTACAGGTCAGCACCGGCAGATGCTCGCACAGGTCGCCGAGTACTTTCAGATCGTGCCCGACGTGAATCTCAAGATCATGCAAGTGAATCAAACACTGGCCAACATGACCTCCAAATGCCTCGAAGGCCTGGACGCAGTTGTCGAACGATTCGCACCGGAGTGTCTGGTCGCACAGGGTGACACGACCACCGTCATGGCCGCATCGTTGGTGGCGTTTTATCGACATCTTCCTTTTGTCCATGTGGAAGCCGGGTTGCGTACCGGCAACCTACAATCGCCTTGGCCAGAGGAACTTAACCGCCGTGTCGCCGGCCTTACGTCAGCGCTGCACTGCGCGCCAACGCAACGCGCAGCAAATGCTTTGTTGGCGGAGGGCACTTCACCGTCGTCGGTGTACGTGACAGGAAATACGGTAGTCGACTCGCTGCTGTGGACGGTGGTGCGCGAACGGTGCCGGCATGATGAATGGGCAAACAAATTCCCGATGGTGGTCAACAGCAAGTCGGTTTTGATTACGGGCCATCGACGAGAAAACTTTGGTGATAAATTCGAATCGATGTGTCGCGCAATCCGGCAGCTGGCACTGTCGCATCCAGAGACCAACTTCATCTATCCCGTGCATCTAAACCCGAATGTCCGTGAGCCTGTCTATCGACTACTTGACCAACTGGCCAATGTGCACTTGCTGGAGCCCGTTACATATCCTGCCTTCGTCTGGCTCATGGATCAGGCGTCGTTAATTTTGACCGATTCAGGCGGCGTTCAGGAGGAAGCACCGACGCTGCGCAAACAGGTGCTCGTCATGCGCGATACGACGGAACGCCCAGAAGCGATCGAATCAGGATTTGCGCAATTGGTCGGCACATCCGAAGACCGCATCGTCACCGCCGCGTCAAAAATTCTGGACGAAGGTCAAATCCAGCGGACACCCGAACCCTGCAAAAACCCTTATGGAGATGGACAGGCGGCAAGTCGTATCGTTGACTTAATGCTAAACCGGGCTTGGAGTGCTCGGCGGTTACCACTGGCCGGAGCAGCGTAACATTCTCGAGCGGGAAGCGATCGTCCGGAACCACATTACAGAACACCAAGCAACGACCTTGTTAACCAAGCAAAACAACATCGATCCACTTTCCCTAAAAACGGCGGCGGTCTGTTCGCAGGTTTCCGTGCGGACGGTGTGTGTTGTTGGCCTCGGGTACATCGGATTGCCGACAGCCGCCATTCTCGCACGTACAGGCTACCAAGTTCACGGCGTCGATGTACGTCACAGCACCATCAAACGGATTTGTGCAGGCGAGGCGCACATCTTTGAGCCCGGCCTCGACCAGTTTGTACGCGAGGCGGTCGATAACGGCCAACTTACCGCATCAACCGTTCCCAAAGCTGCGGACGTGTTCATCGTTTGCGTCCCAACACCGGTCACGCCGGATCATCGCCCAGACTTGCAGTTTGTCCAACAGGCGTCGCGGTCGATACGACCGTACGTCAAAAAAGGCGATCTGATCATTCTGGAATCGACCAGCCCACCGGGCACCACCGAGCAAGTCGTTACAAAATTGGCCGTGCCGGGAGAATTCGCCATCGGACGTGATATTTTCGTGGCCTATTGCCCCGAGCGCGTTCTGCCGGGCCGCATCTTGGCCGACGCAGTTGAAAACGACCGAATTGTTGGTGGTGTAACCGAAGCGTGCAGCCAGCAAGCAAAACTTTTCTATGAATCCTTCGTTCGCGGCAACGTCTTCGCCACAAACGCCGTCACGGCCGAGTTGGTCAAACTAGCCGAAAACTCGTTTCGCGACGTCAACATCGCCTTCGCTAATGAACTGGCAAATCTTGCCGAACGTTACGACGCCGATCCCTTCGAGATTGTCGACCTGGCTAACCGTCATCCGCGTGTCGAAATTCTAAACCCGGGTCCTGGCGTGGGCGGTCATTGCATTCCCGTTGATCCGTGGTTTTTAGTTCACGCTGCCCCCGAAACCGCACAATTAATTCGTACCGCGCGCGAAGTGAACGACCTGCGGCCGGCACAAATCGTCGACAAAATAGCGGCGATCGCAAAACGGCGTCCTCATGCCGTCGTCGGCTGCCTCGGACTGACCTACAAAGCCGACGTCGATGACCTGCGCGAAAGCCCCAGCCTTGAGATTGTCCGCCGATTACGAAAAATCGCCGAGGAACGTGTACTCGTCTGCGATCCCTTGGTCTCCACGGGGGAATTCGATGAATTCCCATTGAGCCCACTCAGCGAAGTGCTCGAAAAATGCGACGTGCTCGTGCTGCTGACCGATCACACGCCGTTTCGGGAAATCGCGGGTGATCTACTCGCACAAAAAACATTGATCGACCCTCGCGGAGCGTGGCGTTGTTCTTCCACAAAATCGTCGCAGCAGGCTGCGGCATAATACCAGGCGAGCCAAATGACGGCGACGCGGCATCCTCTGCTGGCCTTCTTCGGCCACCACAAATGCGCGACGAAATTCGTTTTGGCCATCCTCAAACAAATTTGTACGGATTGCGGTCTGAGGTTGCTCACAATTTCTTCGGCGAAACAAGTCGATGGCAACGTCCGTGATTTGATCGCGAAGTCGCGCGCCGATGTTCTAGCCTACATGAACGCCTGGTGGGATCACCGGCAGTCGCTGGAAGACGTTCGCGGCTTTCATATTGTGCGCGACCCACGAGACTTGCTGGTGTCCGCCTATTTTTCGCATCTGCATTCACACGAGACGCGCGGCTGGGAAGCCCTACCCGCACACCGCAAGTCGCTAAAAGATTTGAGCAAAGAGGATGGCCTCATGCTGGAAATGGACTTCTGTGAACCCATTTTCCAGGCGATGCGCAAATGGAATTACCAAGATAAAAACATTTTTGAATTGCGGTTTGAGCGGTTGGTCTCAGACCCGTACCAGTCTTACATTGATATCTGCCAGCATTTGGGTCTGCTCCGCGAAGAATCCAACATGCCTTCCCGAATCCTATTTCGGTGTAAGTCGATGCTGAACCGTTGCTACCGATTCGGCAGCGGACCGCTGCCAATGCGGTGGAGGTCGCGATGGATTCCTGCCGAGCGCATGCTGTCGGCGGTCTACAACAACCGCTTTGAAAAACGCGCGGGCGGCCGCTCACCGGGCCAAGAGAATATTCAGCACCATTTTCGCAAAGGCATTCCGGGCGACTGGAATAATCACTTTTCAGTCAGGCACACTCGCGAGTTTAATCACCGCTATGGCGATCTGCTCGAAAAACTAGGTTACAGCGAACGGTCGTCGGCTGCGGCGTGAGGAAAATTTTTCCGCGGCAATCCGGTGCCGCTTGAGTACACGGGAGATTTGCAGTGAAGTTACATCGTAGAATGTGGACTGCCGCCAAATTTGCGGCGGGTCTTTATCCGATGCGGCGCGATTTTCAGATGTTGCCGGACGATTGCCTGCTGGTTTCGTATCCGAGATCAGGAAGTACCTGGTTGCGATTTCTGATTTCCAACGTGCGATTCGGCGCTGACTGTCCGACCACGTTCGAAAATCTTAACGACCGCATCCCTTACGCGCTGCGGCCGAGAGCCTCGACGATGGCTCGGCTACCGCGACCGCGCATTCTTAAGTCCCATTCCGCCTACGACTGCCGTTTTCGCAAGGTCGTCCTACTGGTGCGAGATCCGCGGGATGTTGCCATCTCGTACTACCATTACCACGTCCGCAACAAGAGAATCGAACCAGATTTCCCGATTGAGTCCTACGTGCCGCGCTATGTGCTTGGCGAAATGGACAATTATGGCTCGTGGGGTGAAAACGTGGGGAGTTGGCTCGGAGCCCGCCAAACGACCGACGATTTTCTCTTCGTTCGCTACGAAGATATGAAGGCAGACACCGCCGCCGTATTGACCGAAATCAGCAGTTTTCTCGGTCTTTCAAATAAGGTGAACACAATCCGAAATGCTGTCGACTGGAGCGGCCCGCAACACATGAAACCACGCAAGGCAACACCCGGCGAATGGCGGAATTTGTTGTCCGCAGCTTCCGTCGAGATGATCGAGAGCGGCTGGTGGCAAGTCCTAGAAAAATGCGGGTACGAACTGACGAGAAACGCCGCGAACAATTCGCCCAGCGCAGATTTCACCCTGTCCACTTGCTGATGCCGCATACCAGAATTTTATGGCAACTGTATCTGCCTACAACTCAGATCGTACCGCCCAACGAGTACTCAACAACGCCGCTTGGCTCGTGTTCGGACGGATCGCCCGACTGACAATCGGCGTCGCCGTTTCGGTTTGGGTCGCCAGATACCTGCGGCCCGCCGATTTCGGGCTACTCGCGTCGGCGATCGCGCTGGTTTCCATTCTTTCCGTCGTCGGCCGACTCGGTATGAACCCGATCGTTGTACGCGACTTGGTACGCCAGCCTGAATCGGCCCGCGATCTGTTGGGAACCATTCTCGCCATCCGCGTAATGAGTGCCGTCATCGGCCTGGCGACCGCAATATTCGTTGGCTGGTTTTACTTTGGAAATCATGAGGCCGGCACTTGGTTGTTCGTTCTCGTTGGATTGAGCCTACTGCCCCAGTCGTTCTTTCGTTCGTTGGAACTATGGTTTCAATCGCAAATCAATGCCAAGCCGCTGGTGGTTATTGAAACGACCTCGTTCGTTGTGACCGCCGCCGCCCGTATCGCGATGCTCGCCGCCGGCGCCTCGCTGATCTACTTCGCAACGATCCCGTTGCTCACGGCAATCTTCAGCGCACTCGGGTTGGCATGGGTTCTCAGGTCACGGATGAATCGCATCATTACGTTCAAACCCAATCTAACGATGGCTGGTAACTTGTTGCGCGATAATTGGTCCATGATGCTGTCACAGGTAGCGGGCATTATCTATTTGCGGATCGATCAATTGATGCTCGCCACCATGAAGGGCACCAGCGATGCTGGCATCTACGCGGCGGCGTTGCGTATTTCCGAAGTTTGGTATTTCATGCCCGCTGCCATTTGCATCTCGCTCAAGCCTGCACTGACGCGGCTAAGAGATAACAATCGCGAACGTTATCTTCAGGTATTACAAGGCATGTTCAGCACGATGACTGCTCTGGCCCTCGTCGTGGCTATTCCGATAACATTCCTCGCCGCGCCCGCGGTCGATTTTTTGTACGGCGCGGACTACGCGGCGGCCGCACCGGTGCTGGTCATCCACATTTGGACCGCGCTATTCGTGTTTTGGAAACGCGCTCAGAGTGAATGGCTGATCAACGATGGCTACCTGAAATTCGGCTTGTGCCGAGCCCTGCTCGGTGCTGTCACCAACATCGCTTTGAATGCAATCCTGATTCCACAATATGGCCCGATTGGAGCCGCCACTGCAACGCTTGTGTCGTGTTTCGTTTCGGTAGTACCCGTCAACCTGTTATTTGCGCCCGCGCGCCCCATCCTCAGGATGCAACTACGATCGCTGCTGCTAATCGGATTGGGCCCGACGATTAGGCAAGGATTGGGACGGCCCCGTTAATCTCTGGAACACACCATGGCCAAGGGCCCCTTACACCGTATTTATCAACTGCTGCCCCACGACGTTCGACGGCAAGTGTTTCGCCTCCGCCGGCCGGACACCTATCGGTTGTGGCAGGAGATGAGAACCCGCGAGGATCACGACGATTACACGTTCGCGCCGTTTGATCGGTATCGGTGCATTTTCATTCATGTGCCCAAATGCGCGGGCGTCGCCGTGTCCGAGTCATTGTTTGGTGGATTGGCGGGCGGGCACCGAAGCATCGGCCACTACCAGATGATATTTCGAAAGAAAGAATTCGACGGCTACTTTAAATTCGCATTCATTCGCAATCCCTGGGACCGATTAGTCTCGGCGTTTCACTTTCTGAAGCAAGGGGGATTCAACGAAACCGACCGACTATGGGCACAACAACATTTGTCCAGATATAACGACTTCGACTCGTTTGTGCGCAACTGGGTCACGCCGGAAAACATCTGGTCGTGGGTCCATTTTATCCCGCAGACGCATTTCATCTGCATAGACGGCAAGCCATCTCTCGACTTTATTGGCCGCTACGAAAAACTCGAATCGGATTTTAGATTTGTTCAATTGCAACTCGGCATCAGGTGTCGGTTGACATCGCTAAACCGACGCCAGTCGGTACCCAAAGACTTCAAGTCCTATTATTCGGATGAGACCAGAGAGATCGTTGCCCGCATTTACAGCAGCGATATTACCACTCTTGGCTATTGTTTCGAAAATTCAAACATCGACCTACAACAAGCCGATCTCGCAATCGCGTCTTGAATCAAACGACGAAACGGAATGCAACTTTGTCCGCACCGCGCATTGCCATCGATGCTCGTATGACTCCCACCTCGCCAGGTGGCGTGCTACAGGTTGTTATCGGAATGGCCCACGGGTTGTCGCAACTAACCGACGGCAACGAGGAATACACGTTCCTGGTCGATTCATCCTATGACGGATGGCTTGACGCATACCTGGGCGACAACTGTCAACTATTACAGGTCGGCTTCACATCCTCTGTCACGTTGCGAAGTGCGGCGGCGCGTATGGGCTTTGCTAAGCCCGCCGTGCCCAAGTCTGACGGCACGGTCGAACGACAAGGCTACGACGGAATCCACTTCTTGCTACCGATGGGATTCCGGACGCGGGTACCGAGTTTTTACCAGATCCACGACCTTCAACATTTGCACTTTCCCGAAAATTTTTCGCGGCGTACGCGATTGCTGCGAGACGCAATGTATGCGGCAATGTGCGGGCAGGCGACTCGGGTCTTTACGATGACCGCTTGGGGCAAACAGGATGCGGTCGATCGCCTCCGGCTCGAACCTGAAAAGATCGACGTTGTACCCTGGGGTTCGGTGTTAAGTGCGTACAGGGAGCCATCGTCCGAAAAACTCGATCAAGTTTGCAACAAGTACCGGCTAAACGGGCCATTTGCTCTTTTTCCCGCAAAGGCATACGCACACAAAAATCATGGACGATTACTGAAAGCTATTGCCCGGCTTCGCGACCAAGAACAACTGCGAGTGCCGCTGGTTCTCTGCGGCGCCCCTGGTGCAGCAACCGCATCTATCGACCGCACCATCGCTCGGCTTTGCCTCAAAGACCAGGTTCGTCATCTCGGCTTTGTCGGGTCGGACGATATAACGGCACTGTTTCACCGTTGTCATTGCGTCGTATTTCCATCTCTGTTTGAAGGTTGGGGCCTGCCGATCACGGAAGCCCTTTCGTTAAAACGGCCGATCGCTTGCGCTAATGCAGCGTGCTTGCCGGAAGTAGCGGGTGACGCTGCAGCGTACTTCGACCCACTTAACGTTAAATCGATGGCGTATCAGATACGGCAGGTCTG
The DNA here is from genome assembly GCA_046582885.1 of Pirellulales bacterium. Taxonomy (GTDB): domain Bacteria; phylum Planctomycetota; class Planctomycetia; order Pirellulales; family UBA7805; genus JAYZEI01. Next base: position 25,014 of record JAYGDO010000269.1, read on the forward strand.
GACGAACGCGGAGCTTCGCAAGCGGCTTGCACAGAATGCTCGCGGCGTTGTCCGAAACTTAACTTGGAAAAACACGGCGCAACAGTTCCGCACACATTATCGAGATATTTTTGGAGGCAATTCTGCGCGGCACACCGTCGCCGCATGACCGTGCAGGAACCCGACCATGATCCGAAGACGCCTAAGAACAGTTGTTGATCCACTTCTCCGCGCGTTCGGCCTCAAACTCGTAAATCGCTTCCGGGCGCCGCGCGGGTTTTCGGACGCGTTCCAGCGAATCGCCAATAGCGGCATCGGCATCAAGCACATCTTTGACGTCGGCGCCTCGGATGGACAGTGGACACGCAGTTGCTTGAAGGTGTTCCCGGACGCCCGGTACTTTTTGGTCGAAGCACGGCATACCCACGAAGCAGCCCTGGCGACCTTTCGGCAGCAACAGCCGAACATCGATTACACCATCTGCACTCTCGGTGCGCAGACGAAGAACGCGGAAATCTACGAACACGGGAACCAAACTAGCGTACTCGCCAGCGAATATGTGGATTCACCTCAAACGAACCGAACAACGGTCGAATTACAAACGCTGGACATGTTGATCGCGCCGGAGCAGTTGACGGGACCGACGATCATCAAACTCGACGTCCAGGGCTACGAACTCAAAGTGTTGCGAGGCGGCGAGCAGCTGCTGTCTACCGATCATGTTCAGTTTTTGCTTGCCGAGGTGTCGATGCGGCGGATCTACGACTCGGCGCCTCTTGCCCACGAAGTCATTCGCTTCGCTGCAGACCATGGATTTCGAATTTTTGACATCTGTTCGTACTGCCCGCGACCGCATGATTTGGAATTGGCTCAGTGTGATGTGCTTTTTGCAAAAAACACGTCCTCACTGTTTGAATACGAAGGATGGAACTAGCGCCATTTGTTCCACCTTCGCGTTTCACAAAAGACAACAAGACCATGGACAACAAGACCATGATTAAGATGAGGGATTTTTTCTATCAATCCGGCAAGGATGGAAAGCAGCGCCACGCGCATCAAACCTGGTATCGCGGCGAGCACTGCAACTTCATCGCCAGCAAAAATAACCTAAAAGAAACCGACGCCATTGATAAGTACGTCTTAAGCGGTTGGGTACCGCAATCGCCATTTATTCGTCGCGACACTTGCGTTACGGCATTCGGCAGTTGCTTCGCGCAACACATTACCGAATATCTGCAGAACAAAGGATATACGACCGGCGCGACACTGGTCGAAAAGGACATGCTCTCCGACTTTCACGATAGCCACGTGATCGAATTCGGCGAGGGCATCGTCAATACGTTTGCGATCTTACAGCAATTTGAATTCGCCTGCGAAAACAGGGACTTCTCCGAAAATCTTTGGTACGGCTCCAACGGCCAACTGGCCGAATATAACGAGCGCATTCGCGCTGCAACGGCGCGACTCTTTGAGCGAACCGAGGTCTTTATTCTGACGCTCGGGCTGTCAGAAGTCTGGTACAACAAGACTACGGGTGAAGTTTTCTGGCGGGCGATCCCTCGCGAAAAGTTCGACTCAGACATTCATGGTTTTAAGGTGTCAACTTGTCAAGAAAATATCGACAATCTCGAAAAAATCTACACGCTGATCCGCAAACGCAAACCTGATGCTTCGATTGTCTTCACGCTCTCGCCCATTCCATTGGTAGCGACTTTCCGACCCGTTAGTTGCCTAACCGCATCCACGGTTTCTAAAGCAATCCTGCGAACAGCGGTTGACGAATTAATTCGCAACCACGAGCGGGACAAAAACCTCTACTATTGGCCATCCTATGAGATCGTCAAGGAGTACTTCCACGATCCGTACCTCGAAGATAATCGGCACGTGAAGCCTAATGTTTTGGAGACGGTAATGCGGAAATTTGAGCAATATTATCTCGCCGAAACAGAACCGGCTAGTACAAAGATGAAGGAGTCCGTCATACAGTCCCGCCTTGCCCGGATCCGCCAAAGGCCACTTCAATTCGCCAGGCGACTTTACCATTGGCGGCAACCGCAAAACCTCGAGAGCCTGAAAACTGGTGGTCCGCATCGCGCATAGCTGATCGCTTACCCATCCGGCCAGGAAGCCGCTCATGACGACAACTCGGATCTCTGCTGTCATTTGCACTTACAATCGCTGCCATCTCTTGGAGGAGACGATTGAAAGTCTGGTGGTGCAGAGTCTCGACCCGACGAATTACGACATCATCGTCGTTGATAATGCGTCGACCGACGACACGGCACAGGTCGTTGTCAATTGTCAACGTAAGTTTTCCGGACACGACATTCGGCTGATCCGCGAAAATACGCTGGGGCTTTCGCACGCCCGTAACGCCGGATTCCTCGCTGCAGGCGGCCGGTATGTCGCATATCTCGACGACGACGCACTGGCGACAAGACGATGGCTTGAATCCGGACTTGAGTCGTTCGCATCGGCCAGCACCCCGCATCCGGTTGCCGTTGTTGGACCTGTGTTTCCAAGATATCCAGAAGGCAAGCCCCGTTGGTTTAACGATCGGTTCGAAACATTCAATCTTGGCGACTCTTCGTTCCGACTCAACGAACGGCAGAGCTTTATGGGCGGCAACTCGATGTTTGAAAGGTCGGTCCTAGAGAATCTAGGCGGATTTGATCCGCAACTGGGAATGAACGGCGACCGCCTGTGGCTTGGAGAAGAAGTCGAGTTGCTGATGCGAATGCGACAACAGCTAGGTAGCAAATGCTGTGTCGTCTATGATCCCCGCGTCAAAATACTACACGCGATTCCCAGAAAAAAACTGAAAACCAGCTACGTACTTCAGCGTCGATTCCTGAACGGCCGGTGTCGTTATGCAATGGCGGTAAAACGCGGAGCGCTGCAGCGGCCGCGTCTGGCACTCGTATCGCTAGCCTGGATCATTTGGCTTTGCATGTCCGCCGGCATGCACATTTTTCGGTATCGAAGTTTCCGGTCATGGGTGACTGAAAAGGGCGCGCCGATCATGGTTCATGCGGGGATGCTATCGGCCAACCTGGGCTGTCGGGCGACAAAACTCTGGCGTGATGAACCGCAGGCAGCATCTGACGATGCGCAATTTCTGGGGAGCAAGGCCGCATGATCGAAGGTGCCATTTTACTGTTATTCGCGATTTGCGGCGTCATTTTTGTTTTCGGGTCTCGCCGAATCCGCGCAGCACTGATCCTCGTGTCGATCTTTGTAGCCAACCTGGAACTTGAGGTTGGCATCGGGCTCAACTTGCCTGTGCTGCTGATGATCCTTTCCACATTTCTCATCATCACCGGCCAGATTTCGATTCACCCCCGCGCCGCCAGCTTATTTTCGCATCGGCTGTTGTTGTTTCTCTGTTGGACATTAGGTATTTGGATGGTCGGATTTTTCTGCCTCAGCGTCGTGAACGACGCGCAGTACGGATGGACGCGAAGTTCGACGGTCAAACCCATCATTCAACTTGTCAGATTTTTTCTGTTTGTGCCATTCAGCCTTACGGTGGCGGACGGCATCCGTACCACCGCAGATTTGCAATGGTTCCTTAAAATCTGGACGCGGGTCGCGGTGATTTCGGCGATTGGTTGCGTGTTACAAGTCGGCGCACACAAGTTGACGGGGCAATCCCTGGGCACCTACCGCGTTCACCGACACAAATTTCACATGACCTTTGCCAAAATCGGCGGTGTGCGAATTCTGCGTGCCAATGGACTTGCCGGCGAACCCAAAGCGCAAGGTATGGCGATGGCCATGTCGCTGTGCATGCTGCTGGGAACCTTTGGACGTGGTATTGTCCGGTTTTCTCGCCGTCGCCATCTCGCGAGCATTGTATTGGTATCGATCTCGCTGTTACTAACATTTTCTAGTGGCGCGATCGCGATGGCCGCGGTTCTTCTCGGATTGGTGATCCTTGGCAGCGGAACAACGTCCGCGAAACGAATCGCTGTTGCCGCCATTCTCTTTGTGGTGGCAGCGGCAACGCAGTTCTCCGCCAACGCGCAGTCGTTCTGGGAATCGCGGCTGCACCGTATCGTCAGCATCACAACCGACGTACACGGTCGAGGTTGGGGCATGGACAAAGAGCGACCGGCTATGATCTACCTGTTAGAAAACCCACATCTTGCGATGACCGGCGTTGGGTTGGGAATGGGTCCCTTCCATTTCGATCACCTCATAACCAATATGGCCTTTCGCGGAAAATACGTTGACCCCAACAGTGGAATGCTGTGGGGCCTGTACGGATTCGGACTCATTGGCTGGTCGTTGCTGCTGATCGGTCTCGCGCCGGAACTGCGAGGCCAAGGTGTCGGCACGACGATCGCGCCGGCAGTCGCGATGTTTTTGCGGTTTACTCTGATCTATTTTCTCGTTTACACGCCAATCTGGTGGTTCATGATCGCCATTGGCATTTCATGTGCGCCCGGAGTCCAGCGAAGGACGGTACCGCGAAGCGTCGGTACCCGCGGACTTCGCGCACAACCACAAAGGGAACCGAGGGCGCTCCCCAATGCAACCTAGTATCACGATCGTTACACCAAGTTTCAACCAAGCAGCATACTTGGAAAAGACAATCCAATCTGTGCTCGCGCAACGGGCAGACATTCACGAATATTTCGTGCTCGATGGTGGCAGCACGGATGACTCAGTTGAGATTATCAACAAGTATGCCAGCCAAATCGATTATTGGGTCAGTCGTCCGGACGGCGGTCAGGCGGACGCGATCCGACAGGGGTTTGAGCGGGCGACGGGCGATGTGTTAGCCTGGCTGAATTCCGATGATTTGCTGTTGCCCGGCGCGATTCAGGCAATTCGCGAGCGGTTTGCAAGCTATCCCAAAACCCAGGTCGTCACGGGCCATTATTACCAAACGGATGCGGACGGGCGGCTGTTGCGATGCATGTGGGTTCCGCGGGTCAGACAGAGTTGGCTCCGCTGGGGAGTTACTCGCATTTGTCAACCTAGCACGTTTTTTCGTCGCGATTTCTACGACCAGATTGGTGGCCTGGATACACGTTGGCAATGCGTGCTCGACACGGAACTTTGGTGCCGCATGCTCAGTCACAATTGTAACTGGCATGTACTACCGCAATATGTCGCCGCACGGCGTTATCATTCTCAGACCAAGGGCAGCACTCTGACCGACCAATACCGCCGAGAACGTACCGAGTTGGCGCAGCGATATCCGCAATATCGCCCCAATGCGATGAAATGTATGGTCGGCCGATGGATGTTCCGAGGCTATCAATGCTGTAACCGGCAGTTTTGGCGTTCGACGATCGACACGCTGCTGCATCGTCACAAGCGACTTCCACTGTCGCCTACACAAGTTTAGAGGGCCAAATTTGGACTCTCGCCTGCCAGTCGCTAATTGGGTTTGACACGCGAAAACTCTCGTGAATATCCTCCACTGCCCAAAGTTCTAGATTACCGGTGCATCGGCATGAAGCTAGCAGTCGTCACGCCAATCCCAACTCCCTATCGCGATCCGTTTTGGGCCGCCGTCTCGCGGCAGGCCGATGTCGACCTGCACGTGTATTATTGCAGTTCGGGAAAAAGTGATCGCCCTTGGAACGGTGATTGGTCACAGGCGTTCGCCGCCGAGGTGCTTAAGGGCTGCAATCTGAGCGCGTGGCGGGGATGTGAAGCGTCCTGCTATTGGAATCCTGATGTTGCTCGTCGCTTGCGCGATGGTAAGTTCGACGCGATTGTCCTCGGGGGATACAACCACCCGACGATGTGGTCCACGATCCGACACGCGCGGACGCGCGATATTCCGTTATTTCTGATGTGCGAGTCCCATTCGTGGCGGCGACGAAACAGTTTGCGGCGGAGGCTAAAGCAGATACCCGTTCAGTGGCTCGTTTCGCGTTGTGCCGGCACCTTCCCGACCGGTTCCCTAGCCGAACAATATTTGTTGCAGTATGGTGCGGCACCAAAATCGCTGACGCGGATCCCGAATGTTCCGGATGTCATCCAATTGCAACAAACTACGAGTGTGTTGCGCAACTCGCGGGCCGAATTGCGGCGCCGGCATACCGTGGACGACCGTCCGACTGTGTTGTTTGCAGGCCGCCTGATTTCCAAGAAGCGCGCAGGCCTGTTAATCGAGTCATTTTACAAAGTTCGTCAAAAGCACGACGCACAACTCATCATCGTCGGCGACGGTCCCGAGCGTGCGGCGCACCAGCGGCGCGTTGAACAACTTGACTTGAGTCAAGACGTTCACTTCACCGGATTCGTCCAACCGCACGAAATGCCAGTCTGGTACGCAATGGCAGATCTTTTTGTCTTGCCCTCATCCGAGACATGGGGTGTCGTTGTGCTCGAGGCGCTGGCCGCCGGCCTGCCGGTAATTATCACGAATGAAGTTGGCTGTCATCCCGATGTGGTTGTCGACCGCTTGCTGGGCGATGTGATCCCCGCCGGCGACGAAAATGTTTTGACCGCGGCTTTACAAAATCACCTCGCACGGCCGACAAACCCCGAGACGATCCACACGGCGTGGGCAGCAGTACGTGAGTCGCTTAGATACGAAGTCCTTGCCCGGCGGTTTATCGACCGACTCCAGAAACAACGCTCCAAACCGATCACCGGCGCCCGGGCCGCATAGGAATCCGTAGAGATGCGACGAAGCGACTCCAATATGCGATTGCCCGATTTTCTCATAATCGGCGCGATGAAGTCGGGCACAACGTCCTTGAGTGCCGATTTGCAGACAAACCCGAAAATCTTCTTTCCGTCGGTCAAAGAACCACACTTCCTCACCGACGACGCCGTTCTCACTTCTACGGGCCGCCGTCGCTACGCCCGTTTGTTCTCGACATCCATCGACAGCCAGTGCCGGGGCGAGGCATCGACCGGCTACACCAAACTGCCGTCCATTGACGGCGTGCCGCGCCGCGCAAAACAGCTTTTGAAAACCGGCGCGCGCTTCGTTTACCTAGTCCGCAATCCAATCGACCGGGCGATAAGTCACTATTATCATTTGCGCCGTTCGGGCGATTTGACGATCAACATCGACGAAGCGATCCGCCGCGTACCCGAATTCATCGACTATAGCAGTTACGCGATGCAACTTCGCGCATGGATGAATGAATTTGGCCCCGCTAGCTTTTTCGTTGTCCGCTTTGAGGATTATGTGTCGAACCGGCGAGAAGTTGTCACAGATATCTGCCGGTTTCTCAACGTCAAACCGCAACCGCATTCAATTGACGTTGACACGATTTATAACGGCGGGAATTCGGCAACCAGCCCGAGGCCGCTGCTAAAGTCCTTGATGCGAAACGTTACGCGAAACCAGTGGTACAAAATGTACGTCCATCCACGTATGCCGCAGCGGCT
>JAYGDO010000278.1:0-2354 GCA_046582885.1 Pirellulales bacterium
GCATGTCGCGCCAAACACAGTGAATGTGATTGGCGGGGTTGCCGGCGGTATCCGGTTGCGTATTGACAAATTCGATCAAGAACGTCGGTCCCTGAACGCGGTAGTAATGACCGATGCCCTCTTTGAGCGGGCCCGCCCAGGCAAAATGAATCTTGTCCCACCCCGCCTTTTCGATCGCGGCCAGGCGTTGTTCCGCGACGTCGTAAGGCATCGCGGAGCAGTACTCTTCGATTAAGGCGTGCAGCGTCTTCCGCTGGCCTTTGTTGAGCTGACTGGCGTCGATTCCCGCTGCCGGCTCCGTCGGGGGTTGCGGCGCGCCGGCATTGCGAATCTCGCGAGGCGCTTTTTCGGCGATTACGGCCGCTCCTCGCTGCTTGTCGTCGAACGACCGCACAAGGTCGAACGCCAGCAACTCTTCCTTGGCCAACACCCGCGTGCCGACCGCAATGCCCGTCTTGGTTTCGTTTTTGACGACGCCCGGGTTGGTGGCGAAAAATTGCGGCGTGGAAGAAATTACTTGGTCACCTTCGACCACGAAGTTTAAGGAGACGTGATGGCCCTCGAAACTCAGGCCCCAACGCTGGTCTGCCTGGGGGGAACCGAAAACCGTAAAATAGTATTTTTCCGGATCGCGTTCGAATCTTGCTTTCTTACCCTCGAATTCGGCCAGGATCGATTCGAGTTCCATGATTTTACGCGACTTGTCGTAGCCGGCCTTGCTCAGTGCCGACCGCAATAACGCAAAGCCCGCCTGGCGCTGGTTTTTGTCCATTTTGCGAACGATCAATCCTTTGCGTTCCTTTTTCGGAATGAAGTGCCAATCGACGCGCTTATCCGTGTCATAGGGTAATTGACACACCTTGCGCTGTTCGTCGTCGAGCGTGTCGAGCAACGCCGCGGCACCGCTGGTCATGTTGGCGGCCGGCTTGCTAGTCTTGAAGAAGGCACGGGTGCCCGAAGCGACAAGTGTGACGCAGACGACGAGTGCGAAGCAGGCTTTGCGTTTCATGGGTGGGACTCCAATTGGGCGGGGAGGGCAAATCGCCGCCTATTCTAACCGCTGAAATTGTGGTGTGCCAGCAGGCGAACGGCAAACGAGGTTCGATAGGAGAAACGTCGGGTTCCCGTTGAGCAGAGAAACCGAAAACGCTGGACAGGGGGGCCGCGACCGCCGGGAAAACGGCATCCGGCAAAAAACCTAGTCCCGCGGTCGTAATTTGTCCGCCAGTTGTTCGAACAGCCCCGGCCGGATGTGTCGATCGCGGAGGTGGCCTACCTTCCAGCTGGAACTTATTGACCGAACGACCACCTCAATCGTGCTGTTGAAGTTGCCTTCCATCGTCCACACGTGTTTGAGTTGTGGGTCGTACGCCAGCAGCATGAAACTGTGACCCGGTTTGCGGACGTAATCACCATGAATGGGATTTGCGCCGTCGAGTTTCGGGATGTCCTGGCCGTTGTTGTAGAGAATATCACCGCCGAATAGTGAGGCCAGCTGTGTCCGGCCGTTTTTCGCGCCGACCGTGCAGAAGCCGGTGGCCCACATGTAATAGGAATAGCAGTCCATGGGGTACTTTTCGCCGGTCCGCCAACCGCGCTGACGGTAGTAAAACTCCTGGAACGTTCGCATCACGATCTGATGGCGGGCCCGTTCCAACCGCGTTTCGCCCGATGTGGCAGCGTAGTACGGTCCGCGAACGCATCCGAGGGGCGCGGACGTTTCGCCCTTTTTACTTTTGTGGCGGAGGTTGATAAATAGCCGGTAAACCTTGGCGGGTTCGACGAGCCGGTTGTTGGTAGGATCGTTGCGAATTTCAAACGTGGCCGGCTTCAGTGCACCTTCCTCGCTGCGATCGATTAAAACCGGCACGACGACCGCTTTTTTCACATGGTAGTTGCTTAAGTCGGTGAATTCGACTTCGGCGACGACGCCACCATCCGCAGCGAGAACACTTTCGTCCGTGATCCGGAGGAATACTTTGATGCTGCCCCGATATTCAACCCCTTCACTGCGGGCGAGATCGTAGTCGTAACTGACTTTCAGGGGGCGCAGTTTGCTGGCATCGGCGTCGCGTTTGGGGGCGATCCGTTTGACATAGGCTGAGGTCGACGTCGTGCCATTAAAACGGCCCCGGTGTCGCCGCGCGGCGCTGGTCGGGCTGGCACTGATGCCGGCAAATAAAACGCTCGCCAAAGCGGCGTAAATTGGCCACCAAGTGTTGCGCAACAACATGACTTCACCTCTCGGTTCGCTAAGGTTGGGTGCGTTTGAGCGCGGCTGGGGATGCATGGGGCCGCCGGCCATGGCGGCCCGCTCAAACTAAACGGTTTGTGTCAAGCGGTCGCTTGTTCGG
>JAYGDO010000300.1:0-2149 GCA_046582885.1 Pirellulales bacterium
GGTCAGGGTCAAGGTCAAGGTCAGGGCAAGGGCGGCCAGGGGAAAGGCCTTCCACCGGACTTGGCGGAGAGTTTTGCGGCGGGAACGTCATCAACGGTTGCCCGCGGCCAAAAAGTAGCCAAGGGCCGCCAGGCTTCCGGAGTGTTGTCGATGCGAGGTCGTTCCCGGGCTATTCAGAACTACGTTAAACAATTGCCGCCGGAGTTTCGACGTCAGGTGGCCGAGTATTATGAGGCACTAGCTGAATGAACTGTCCAGGTAAACGTGCAGGCACCCTCACAATCGGGCTGGTTATCTGTTTGGTTTTAACGAGCCACGGGTCTTTTTCGGCATCCGCTCAGGAGGGGGGATTTCAGCGGGTCAGCAACGTCTCCCTGACGCCTGAGGTGCGGACTGCGATTACGAAAGGCCTCGCCTACCTGGCGAAACCGGAATCGCGCAACAAGAACGGGAGCTGGGGCGGTGCCAGCAATCCGGTTGCCGAGACATCTCTAAGCCTGATGGCTTTTATGCTCCAGGGCCACGTTCCCGGACGCGGGCGATATGGGCAGGTAATGGATAACGGCCTCGCCTACTTGATCAACAAAGGACAATCCCAGCGGGGGTTTCTGGGGACACCGAATAATCATGCGGGGATGTATGAACATGGCCTAGCGGTACTCGCTCTCTCGGAGGCATGGGGCCAAAGCAAGAACCCGCGGATTCGAAACACGCTGAGGCGGGCCGTGGATATCATTTTAAGCTCGCAAAACAACACCACCTTAGATGTCGGCGGTGTGCAAAGAGCGGCCGGCGGCTGGCGCTACAATCCCGAGCCCCGCGATGCCGATCTGTCGATGACGGTAATGCAACTCGTCGCGCTCAACTCGGCCAGCGAGTCGGGGATCGCCGTGCCCCAGAAGACGATCCAGTTGGCCACGAATTACGTCCTGGCCTGCCAGGACCCGACCAGTGGCGGGTTTAAGTACGTGCCGGGGGGTGGAGAAGCGGGTTTCGCTCGCACCGCAGCCGGCGTGATGTCCCTGATCATGTGCGACCAAAGAGGCCACCAGGCCACGCAACGGGGCCTGGCGTTTTTGAAGGCGTACCCCAGCCAAAAGTTCGACAAGAATTTCCCGCGGTTTCACTATTCGCACTACTACGCGGTGCAAGCCATGTATCAGTTCGGTGAGAGTGAATTCCAGGCGTGGTATCCGAAGATATCTGCCACCATACTATCCAAGCAAGAACCAGACGGAAGCTGGAGCGGGGCGCATGGAAAAGCTTATGGAACCGGGATGTCCATCCTGATCATCGGCGTGCCCTACCGATATTTGCCCATCTACCAACGCTAGACGTTATGGTTCGACCAGCGTATTTGCAATTAACTCGAGGTAGATGCAAAGGAATGCGGCCGGGTGGGTTCTTACGGCGCCGCGCATTTGCCGGGTTACAGGCTGTCTTTCTGGTGGCCTGTGGGATGGTCGTGGCCTTGGCGGCGGAGCCGGACAAAGCTGAAAACTCGAATCCGGCCGGTGTCGGGAGGATGCTCCAGCAGCTTGATGATCGCGATTGGATCCTCTGCGCGGAGGCGCTGCGTTATTTGGCCGACCACCGTACCGTCGCGGCCGTTGACCCAATCCGTAAACTTCTCAACGACGAGGCTGCGCAGCTTTGGGTGAGGGGGCAAGCTCTGGTGGCGCTTGCCCGAATCGATCCGCCGTCGGCGCGGAGCGATGTCGAAAGCTTCGCTCGGCACGCGGAAACAAAACTGCGAACGGCGGCGGCCGAAGCGTATGAAGAATTGTCGTCCGATGGGAATTGGGCACCGTTGGAAGTGATGCTGAAAGACAAGGTGCCCGAAGTCCGTTATCGGGCGCTGGCGGCCTATGCGCGGCAGCATGCCGCCGACGCTTGGCCGGTGGTGGAACCGCTGACCCGGTCCCTGAGTCGAGATGTGTATTTTTCAGGCACTCGCGCGCTGGCGTACGTTGGAAACGACGACGCCTTGAAGAGACTGGTAGAGCTGTCCGCTAAATCGGATTGCCTGACGTACACGATTCGCGGAATCGGTGATGTGCATAACCCCAAGTTGATTCCTATATTGCTGCGGATCATCGCAACTCTTGAGCCCGACGACCACCGGTTTGCGGCAGTTCTAACGTCGCTG
>JAYGDO010000307.1:0-1536 GCA_046582885.1 Pirellulales bacterium
ATTTTTGCCAATGTTCCTTTTCACCCAGATGCCAACCGTGATCGCTCCACAACACGACGATCGTATTGTCACGATTCGGCCCGTTTTCCAGGGCACTCATCACGCGGCCAACCATTGCATCGGCAAAGGCGATCGACGCGAGGTAGCCCTGAATGCCCTGCTTCCATTGGCCGTGCTTGCGGATGTGAGGGAAGTAGCGATTGGGACCACGTCTCTTTCCCGCCTGCGGCAGGTCATCGAGGTCGTTGGCCTTGTAACCGGGCGGGAGCTGGATGTCCTCAATCGGAAAAAGTTCAAAGTACTTCTTTGGCACAAACCAGGGTTCGTGCGGACGATAGATTCCACAGGCCAGAAAGAACGCCCGGTCATGCGGCTTGCCGAGTTGTTCCCCGATCCATCGTGAAACGAGCCAGTCGCCGCCAAACTCTTCATCCGTCGCATCGAGCGCAGCCCAGGCCGTTTCGACATACTGCCACGGTCCACCACGCGGCAGGCTGACCGGCCGTTTTTCGGGGTAGAGTGTGCGGGGGAACGGATTCTCATTTTTTTTGGGCGGGAAGTAGTCATCCCACGACCGGGCATCGATGAAGTAGTGCAGTATTTTTCCCGACCCGACGGACCAGTACCCGTGCCGCGAGAAGTACTTCGGCAACAATTCGGCGTTCGGTAGGATCTCCCGCATTTTTTGCCGATTGTCATACAGTCCCGACCGGTGAGGCGAGATTCCGGTCATGATCGCGGTACGCGAGGGATTGCAGGCGGGCGCCGCGCAGTGCGCGTTCGTGAACAAGATGCCGCTCGCCGCCAGCCGGTCGATGTTCGGCGTCTTTGCCTGTGGATGCCCGTGCAGGCAACCGATCCAGTCATTGAGGTCGTCAACCGAAATAAACAGGACATTGGGCTGCATCGCTTCCCGCGAGAAAACAACCTCCACGCCCATCAATGAGACTCCGAACAGCAACAATCCAAACGCGGTTTGTCTCACCTAATCATCCTCGGATCGCATGCTCCTGTTTTCCGTCGGCAACTCGCGAATCGTACGCGCCGCCGCCTGCAAACGGAAAACGGAAAGGTAATGTTGACTGATCCAGGTGCGGCGGCCGGTAAATGGAAGGAACTTGGCTACCGTCAATTGCCACGGCCGGCTCCCCACGAATCACTTTAACCGCACTGGATCGAAAAATCATCGGTCCGTGGTCGCAGCGATTCCCGCACCCCGGATCCGACTTACCACGGACAAAAGACCCGCTTTCCACTTGAGACCTTGTGTCTCAATCTGGCCTTCGACTGTAGACGAAGTAGCGTGATACGCTACCCAAGGGTTGCTGTCAATTTCGGGCGGGAACAAAGCGTAGCATGAACTCTGGTAAAATAATAAACTGGTGGCACGGTATTCATGTCAGCCTAGACAGTCAGAAAGCCACTTCGCTTACCTGAATAAGGAAACTCGACATGGCGCATTTTCTTTCTCAGAGCTGGTTGCTGAACCGGCGCGAGGTTCTGCGGGGATTGGGGGCGTCGCTGGCGTTGCCGTTG
>JAYGDO010000323.1:0-6681 GCA_046582885.1 Pirellulales bacterium
TGGAAGTGTATCGTCTACTATAGCGAAAAGGTTCGCATCGGATGGCCGATACCATATACAACGCGTAACGATGACGGCCAGGAGGTGATCTACATTGACAGAAATCACTTCCACATGGTCGCCGACGTCGACACAGGGCGCGGCGCGAACTTTTGATCAACTTCCAACGTACTTCGATCTCGCAGGATCTGACATAAACCATGCCGCCCGGGACGGAGCTTAAATCAGCCCACCGGGGGGGTCATGAGTCGGATCGCATGAGTGGGGAGTGGCCAGCGTCAGCCGGCGCCAGCCAGGTGCTCGACGGTCGCGCGATAGCATGGCCAGCATTCCACATTAGCGGGTTTTGAACCCTATGCGATTTCGAATTCTTCTTGTTGCCACACTGATTTTTTGCGGCCTCGCACAGCGGCCCGCGGTTGTTGACGGCGGCGACGACCAGTTTTTCGTGGCCTCCAGCCACTACGGCCAGGGTCGGTGGCGATTGGCCGCCAAAGAGTTTGATGCGTTGGTCCGCCAATTTCCATTGCATCGGCTACGGAGCGACGCGATGTTCTTCGCCGGCGAATCGCTGGTACAACTGGGCGACTATCCGGAGGCCACGCACCGCTACCGGCGGTTTCTTCAAAGTGCGCCGAAAAATCAATATCGCCGGAATGCGCAGTACCGGCTCGCCGAAGTATTTTATATTCAAGACCGCCACCAGCGGGCGCGGGCGGAATTCGCCAAATTCAGCGAGGCCTATCCCGATGACAGTTTGATGCAGTATGTACTGCCGTATCTGGGCAGTTCCTGTCTCGAATTGGCCGACGACGAACAGCCCGAACAATCTCAGGCACTCGTCGCCGACGCCCAGGCGCGTTTCACCGAAGCGATTCGCCGCTTTCCGACCGGCCCCTTGATCGACGAATGCCGATTTGGAATGGCCCGCACGGCGCACTTGCGCAACGACATCCACCTCGCCCAAAACGGCTACACCCCTTTGTTGTTGTCGCCGCGTCAGAAGATCGCACAGCAATCACGGTATCACCTCGCGGCCATACATTTCGAACGAAACGAATTCAAACTCGCCGCTCAACATTATTCAAATCTGATCGAAACCGCATCAGATAGCCGTTGGGCCAAAGCCGCACGCGGCCCCTGGCTGGTATCACTGGTTCGTAGTGGCCAGTTCGAAAAAGCCCAAGCCACTTTCGCCCAGTGGGCCAATTCCGGGGACATACAAGAAGTCGACTCGGTGAATTTCCTGCACCTGGCCGATGCGGCGTTCACCGCCGATAAACTGGATTGGGCCGGGGAACTGTTTCAACGATTGGCCGCCGACAAACAATCGGCGGATTACCGCGCCCGGGGGCTTTCCGGACTCGCCTGGGTACAACACCGCAAACAGCAGAACGAAACCGCCGTCGACACGTTTGCCGAGCTGCTCGTCAATCATCCCAATCACGAAATCGCCGCGGAGGCCGCCTTCATGCGGGCGGCATTGCTGGAAAAACTCGACCGCAAGTCGGCGGCCGCCGACGCTTATCGCGTCGTCGTCGATCAATTCCAGAATTACGACGAACGCCCCCAAGCGCTCTACCGGCTGGGCGTGCTCTGCGAAGAAACCGACAAGAAACGAGCAGCCCTCGAATCGTATCGGCAATTACTTTCGGAATATGGCGACGATTGGGAGCATCCCGACGCGGTCCTTTTTCGAATTGCCTGGCTCGAACAGCGCAGGGGCCGCCAACGTGAGGCGATCGCGGCATTCAAGTCGATTTACGAAGACCACCGCGGCAGCAAATTCTGGCCAGAAGCGACCTACCGGTTGGCAAAACACGAATTTGAAAACGGCCAACACAAGGCGGCGCGAGCACAGCTGACGGAGATCCTTAGTGGTGAGCCACCGGCGGAGATTCTCGCCCATGCGCTGTATCTGGACGCCCGTGCGTCACAAATTGCCGGCAACTGGGGCGAAGTCGAAAAATCACTCTCACGGGTAATCGCCGACGTACCGGACTCAGCCCTGCGGCTTCCCGCGTGCTTCTGGCTGGCCGAAGCCGTCTACCAACAAGATCGTTTTGACGAGGCTCGTCAACTTTTCCGCAAACTCTCGAACGACCTCGAAGGCCGAACCGACCACTGGGTGCCGACCGTCAGACTGCGCAGTGCGCAGTTGCTGGCGATGGACAAAAAGTGGCCGCAGGCACTCGAGGCGGGTCGGTCGCTGCTGGCCGCGCACCGGGACACCGCTCACGCTCAGGAGGTTCACTTCCTGATCGGCCGCTGCCTGGCGGCCCAAGCGAGATTCGACCAAGCCCGGGACGCCTACCTGAAGGCGGCGCCCCGCGACGGGTCTCTTAAAAACAACACCGCCGCTCAAGCGCAATGGATGATTGGCGAATCGTACATGCACCAAGACAATTATCAGCGGGCGATTGAAGAGTATTTTCGAGTCGAAGCTCTATTCGCCTTTCCCCGCTGGCAGGCCGCCGCGTTGCTACAGGCGGCCAAGTGTCACGAGCACCTCAACGAGTCCGCGGAAGCGATCGCTTTATATCGACGCATCCTCACCAACTACCCCGACACATCGTTTGTCCCGGAGGCAACACAACGGCTGCGGGCAGCAAAAAAAATTAAACCGTAGCCACAATCTCAAGGACGAGAACATGACCCGGACGGAACCGAATGTTGTAATACGGAATTCATTTCGAGCGAGCGGATTGAAAACGGTTCGACTGCTTGCCGTTACGCTGTTGATAGGAGCCGCGGCCGCCGCACTGCAGGCGGCGCCTGCAACGACAGCCTCCGCCCCAACCGAACCGGAGGCCGTTGCCGCAGCGGCGAACGAAAACGGCGCCATCGCGGGACGCAATCTGATTGACATCATTCAACAGGGCGGGCCGTTAATGATCCCCATCCTAATTTGTTCGGTGGTGCTGTTTCTGTTTGTCTTCGAACGATTCATCAGCCTTAGACGGCATCGCGTGATTCCCAAGCCGTTCGTCAAGCAGTTCCTGCACGAACTACGCGAAAACCTCATCGACCAGGACGACGCACTGGACATGTGCGAAGAAAACGACAGCCCCGTGGCCCACGTCTTTGCCGGCGCGGTGCAAAAATGGGGCCGGCCGGCCGTGGAAGTCGAGCAGGGGATTATCGACGCGGGCGAGCGGGTGACAAACGGCCTTCGCCGTCATCTTCGTTTGATCAACGGCGTCGCCACGGTAACGCCGTTGCTGGGCCTGCTCGGTACCGTCGTCGGCATGATCCAGGCGTTTAACGATATCGCCACGGCCGACGCGATGGGCAAACCGGAATTACTGGCCGCCGGCATCGGCCAGGCGTTAATTACAACGGCCAGCGGCCTGTCCGTCGCAATTCCCGCGCTGATTTTCTACATGTACTACCAAAGTCGCGTGGACCGACTGGTGATGAACATTGATCAGACATCGCAAGCCGTCGTCGGCGAGATTTCGGCGGAATCGCTGGAGAAAAAACAGAAAGGCCGAAAAAAGGTCGCCTAACATGCCCTTAAAAACTCATAGTGACGAACAGCCCACGTTGAACCTGACGCCGATGATCGACATCGTCTTTCTGTTGATCATCTTCTTTATGGTGGGCACAAAGTTTTCCGAACTGGAACGAAAGATCGGATTGCAGGTGCCCTTGGTTTCCAGCAACGGCACGCTGTCGTCCGAACCGGAAAAGCGCGTCGTCAACGTTTATCGCGACGGACGTATCGAACTGGACGACCAACCCGTCAGCCTCCAACAACTCACACAAAATCTAACCGCGGCGCGAGAACAGTACGCTCGTTTAGGTGTGCTGATTCGCGGCGACGCAGATTCTCGTCATCAATCTGTTATTAACGTACTGAATTCCTGTAAAGAAGCCCGGATCACGAGAATGGCGGTGGCCGTCAGGCTTAATTCTCGGCGCTGACCTGCAGAATTGCCCGCCGGCACGACACCGCGTTTGTTGCGGAAAACAACATGGACGAAATCCTCACAACCTCGAACGCGGTAACGTCAATCGGTCTGCTCTGGATCGTCGTTTGGTGCACCCTCGTCGCCGCCCTGACGGTCGCGCTGGGTTTCACTTACTTTACCCGCTGGGGCCGTTCGAAGCCGGTCCGCCTCTGCGTCGTTCTTTCTCTTTTGGGACACGTCCTTCTGGCGGGATACGCGGCCACGGTCACGATCGTCGGCGCCGTCGCGACGGTGCCGGTGGAGTCTTTCGAAATCAACATCGGCGAGGACGCCCTCGAATCGCCTCGCGAGTCCTCCAGGGCCAAACTGCAGCCCTGGCAGCGTTTGCCGAGCCCTTCCCCCGAGCCGCCGCATCAGCCCGATTTGATGCCGAACACCAAAACCGCCCGCGCCGATTTGCCGGCGGTCGCCGCTGATTTACCGGACCGTGAGGCGGAGATCCTCGAATCGTTTACCCCGCCGAAGATCGCGACAACCGTCGTCGAAGCCAGCCCGCAACAGCCGCAACAACTGGCCCAATCCGAACCACAAAAACAGGGGACTAGCGACGAACAATTGGCTCCCGCGAAGACGGCCGACCCCTTCGAGCAGCTGCAAACGGCCGCGGCGACGTTACCCGACCCGTCAACGCACGACGCGTCATTACCCAATCCGGTTGTCAAAACTTCCTTGTCGCCCGCCGATGAGGATCCACTGATCGCCGTCAATCAAACCGCGCCGCCGGTCCAGGTGCCCGCGGATGACGCGGTTGCGGACGGCCAGTCGACGCTCGAGGGCGGATCAGCGGATCGGCAACTTTCCGCCATTGGCGGGACAGCGACCGACCGTCCATTGACCAAACTCGCGTCCGAGCTTTCAAAACTGGCGATCCGTTCGCCCGGCAACGCCGGCGGATTGCCGCCGATTTATCGATTGCGCGTCGCGCCGGAGCGACAAAAATTGTCGGGCAAACTGGGCGGCAGCCGGGAATCGGAAGAAGCCGTCCGGATCGGCCTCCGCTGGCTGGCATCCGTGCAAAGCGAAGACGGCAGCTGGTCGGCCAGTCGCTGGGGCGCGGGTCGGGCGGTCCCCGTTGCCGGGCGGGACCGGCGCCAGGCGGGAACCAATGCCGACATGGGCATCACGGGGTTGGCTCTGCTCGCTTTTTTGGGTGACGGACATACCCACACGACCGACGGCGATTATAAAACGACGGTTGCACGAGGCCTGCAGTTTCTGATCGACCGGCAGGCAAAAGACGGGAATCTTTCGGGCAATGCGTCGTTGTTTGCGGCGATGTATTGTCACGGGATGGCGTCGTTCGCAATTAGCGAGGCGTATGCCATGACGAATGATGGAAGATTGAGGCCCACCGTGCGACGCGCGACTGAATACATCGTGTCGGCTCAACACCCGAAGACGGGCGGCTGGCGGTACCGAGTGGGTGACACCGGCGATACCAGTCAACTCGGCTGGCAGCTGATGGCCTTGAAAAGCGCCGCGTTGGCCGGCATCCCGATGCCCGGCCGCACCGAAGACGGAATTCGTCGATATTTGACGTCCGTCTCGCGGGGACGATATGGCGGTCTGGCCTGCTATCGGCCCGGGCAGCGGATCAGTCGGCCAATGACCGCCGAAGCGCTCGCCTGCCGGCAATTCCTCGGTGATTCGCCGAGCAGCGCCGCGGCCAGCGAGGCCAGCGAGTATATCACGGCGGAACTTCCGGGCAGCGAACTGCAGCGCGGCCAGAAATTGAACTTCTACTATTACTACTATGCAACGATCGCCCTCTACCAGCGGCAGGACGATCATTGGAAACAGTGGAACGCGGCGCTGCAGTCGACGTTGATTGCCTCCCAGGAACGGCTGGGTAACCAGGCTGGCAGCTGGCATCCCGATACGGCCTGGGGCGGTTATGGCGGCCGCGTTTACACCACCGCAATGGCAACGTTGTGCCTGGAGGTGTATTATCGCTTTCTACCACTTTACGCCGATCTGTAACCCTAGCGGCAGCACAAACAGGCGCCGCCGTGGCCATGTTACGCCAGCCTACTAAAACCCACAAAGCGGTACCGGCGTACCATAACCTGCCGTCTTCCTGACGGTTCGGGTTACCCAAAGACCCAAACGGGGTCTGCGGTTTGACACCCGGTGTGTGGTTCCAGTAGAATGGAGGCCGACAGACGATTGCCGCACCCGCACGGGTTCCTGCAGTGGTATAAGACGGTATTTCGCATCTGTCGGGCTGTATGGACGATTTTCGGGCGCCAGCTTGAGTCGTTGACTTTCTCACCGGGTTGTAGGACCGATGCGTGGCATCGGCGACACTCGTTCATCCCTAACGTAGGGACCACTTCCATGAAACTTCTGTATGCGTTTATCGGGATGCCTGGTTGGCCGGAAATGCTGATCATCTGCGCTGTCCTTCTGCTGCTATTTGGCAATCGCCTGCCGAGTGTCATGCGTTCGATGGGCAAGGGCTTGACCGAGTTCAAGCGGGGCATGAACGATCCGGACAGTTCGACGACGCAGGTGGAGGACTCGTCTCAACCCGAGTCCACGACCGCACCCTCGCCGGATGCGGACAACGCGGCGGATCACTAATTAGTCGGCCGTTGAGGGCAATCAGATGTTTAACGAAATGGAATTTGCGCCGGCGTTATTTGCTTTTTCGCTGGGCATGCAAGAGATGATCATCATCGGGATCATCGGCGTACTGTTGTTCGGC
>JAYGDO010000324.1:0-1784 GCA_046582885.1 Pirellulales bacterium
TATATCGTTAATCTGCTATGTAAATTCATATACTTTAAGCTGTTCTCTTGATATAATTTATAAGGCCTCAGATTCGCCGACGATCTGCTATTACTTTTCGTCCCATCTTATCTGACGACCAACATGCATCGCGATGTTCGCCAGATGACAGGTCGTGACGCTGCGGTATTGGCTCCACACGTCCGAGATGGGCCGCTCCCGCGCGCGAACGCAGTCGAAAAAATTGCCCATGTGGTTGACAATGGCGTCCAGCTTGCCTGCCCGCGGTGGGCGATCGAGGTTGTCGTGGGCGTAGAGGCGATACTTCTCGCGCGGCAGCGGGTCTTGCAGCAGTTCTTCCACCGGTTTACCGGTCAGTCGCCCGCGATTGACGAAGATGCGGCCCTTTTCGCCGGTGATCAGCACGCCGTTTTGCCCGGTGTCTTTAACGGTCATGATCGCGCCGCTGGGATACTTGTACGTGGCCGCGTAGTCCACCGCCACGTTATAGCCGTTCTTGATTTGCGGATAGGTCGCCTTGCCCTCAACTTCGATCGGGTCGGCACCAATGGCCCACTGGCCGATATCCAGATGATGGGCGCCCCAGTCGGTCATCTGCCCGCCGGAGTATTCATACCACCAGCGGAACGTGTAATGGCATCGCTCATGAATGTACGGCATGGCCGGCGTTTGCCCCTGCCACAGGTCCCAGTTCAAATGCGGCGGCGGGTCTTTCACTTTGAACGGGCCGCCCGTTTTATTCTTACCCAGAACGATGTCGACTCGCTTAATCTGGCGGAGTCGCCCCTGCCTGACGATCTCGACCGCCAGGCGGAATCGGTGGTCGCTCCGCTGCCACGAGCCGACCTGCACGACGCGGCCGGTCTGCTGGACGACCTTCGTCAGCAGCTTGCCCTCATCGACAGTCAGCGTGAGCGGCTTCTCGACGTAGACATCCAGCCCGGCGCGGCAGGCGTCGACAACCATCTTGGTATGCCAATGATCGGGCGTGCCGATCAAAAGCACGTCAAGGTCTTTGCGCTCGAGCAGCTTACGGTAATCTTCGTATAGCTCGGCCTTACCGCCGAATTGCACCTTGGCCTTCTCGGCAATCTGGCGGTCGACATCGCAAATCGCCACCACGTCACCATAGGGTACGGCTTTTTCGGTGATGACCGAACCCTGATAGCGCATGCCGATAGCGCCGATCGAGAATCGATCGTTCTTCCCGCGCGGCTTGTCCTCCGCCTCGGCATCGCTGGTGAAAAAGTAAGGCGCCAGGCCCATCGTCCCGGCTGCCCTACTCGCGTGCTGCAAGAAGTCACGTCGGTGCATCAATGTCATGATTGTTTCCTCTGTGCCATTTGCTTTTCGCGGTTTCTTGCCGAAGCAACTGTTACCGGACTGCGACGCCTGTCAAGCAAGGCATTCAAGGGCTTTTTAAATCGAGCGGTTGCGGGCAGATCGCGGTGGGCGTTATTTTCTCGGACTAAATTTACCAAAGTCCCTTTAGGCATCGTTTAAAAAATACAAATTTTTGTACTTTTGCCACTTACCGTAGGCAGGAAGCCAATTGGCAACGGGTCGGAGCGACGTTGACCGCCGCAATCGACGATCATGAGATTTACTTTCGCGTTTACGGCGAGGACGACGTGCTGGGGTATGCCAAGCCGGCGATGTTGTCGAACCACGATGGCCGTTTCTACTTCGTCCGCGCGATCAGCACTTTCGCTCGATTGGCGATCTCCTCGTTCTTTGTTGCAGCGACGACTTTCGTCATTGTATCCGCGACCGACTTCGGGTCG
>JAYGDO010000353.1:0-2621 GCA_046582885.1 Pirellulales bacterium
CGTGCCTTGGCTTCCGACGGCTGAAAAATACGGCCAGCCGCGGTCGAACAACAGCATTTGTACTCGATTCGGGGTTTGGAGAACCGGTCGACTCTCGACCAGCCCGCCCCCGATCACTAGCTCGAGCATGTGTCTGCGGCAACCGAGTCGTCGAACGAGACACCGGAAGTTGCGACGACTGCACCGTTGACGGTTCGCGTTAGCGAAACTATCACGGTGAAATAAACCGGGTTAAGAGGGCGAATGGGGGCTGCGTATGAAGCCTATTTGACCGGTGTCCGTTGGCCGATGAAGCTCAATCGTCGCCCACATAAACCATAAATCCTGGCGTTTGGTATCATCGAGGCGTAGAATGAAAAGGCCGCCGGATTCACACAAAGAGTTGGAGTTCTCCTCGATGACTATGGTTACGTTGCTCGTCACTGGAACCTTGGCGCTGGCCCAAGCAGATGCCGCGAACGACACGGAATTGCGCGATCAGGTCCGCAATCTCGTTCGCGGCCTGACCGCGGGTTCGCTCGAAGTTCGCAACAGGTCCGAACGTGAATTGCTCGATTTGGGTGTCCCCGCGCTCGCGCACCTTCCTGAAGTCCGCGATAACATGCCGTTGGAGGTGCGAAAGCGGTTGCAGCGAGTCCGCGACCAGTTGGAGAAGATTCAAGCGGTAGCGACGACAAAATCGCGTCGTTTAACTTTACAGGTCAACGGACGGCCGCTCTCCGAGGTCCTTAATTTATTAGAGCAGCAGTCAGGTAACCGAATCGTCGATCATCCGATCTTTAGAGCGGAACCCAAGACCGATCCGCCGATCACGGTTGACCTGGTAGATGTAACTTTCTGGCGAGCGCTCGACACCGTGCTAGAGCGAGCCAAACTGACGACCTATCCGTTCGCGATCGATGAAGAAGGAAAGCCTATCCGCGCTGTTGCCATTGCATCGCCCACGCCCGATCTGCCGATCGGAAGCCGGACCGCGCGGACCTGTTACGAAGGTCCTTTTCGGTTTGCACCGATCGAAGTGGTCACTCGTCGCGTGCTTCGCGGCGCGTCATCTGGGACGTTGCAAATCGATATTGAGGCCTGTTGGGAGCCGCGGTTAATTCCCATCAAGATGGATTTCGTGGCCGATGCGCTAATCGCAACGGACGACAAAAACCGCACACTGCACGCGATTGTCGAGGGTCGGCGGCGGATCCAAATGAAATCCCAAACGGCGGCCTATCCGTTGCTGCTCGAATTGCCGGCTCGCGATGCCAATCAACTGCAAACGGTCAAAGGATCAATCGAAGCGCTGATACCGGGCCAGGCAAAGACATTTCGTTTTGACAAGCTCGTCGGCGCAAAACACGTCAAACAAAAAAAGGCGGGCGCGACCGTTATGCTCGAGTCGGTGCGCAAGAATCGTTCGGTGTGGGAGATTCGTGTCATCGTCCGCTTCGAAAGCTCAGCGGGCGCGTTGGAATCGCACCTGATGGACTGGGTGATGGAAAACGAAACCTATTTGGAGTCCAAGGATGGAAAGAAAATCAAATGGGACACGCAAGAAAAAACGCGCGAGTTGGACGATGAATTTGGCGTTGCATATTTATTCGGCTTCGATGGTGATCTGGATGGATATACATTTGTCTATAAGACACCGGCAGCCCTCGTCAGCCAAAAAATTCCGTTCGAGTTTAAGAATTTACCTCTGCCGTAACGCTATTTTTCCCGGTGGCGACTAAACCGGAAGCGGCAACCCGGGAACTGGGTTCGCGTTTCATCCACCCGCCGAAGCGAATCGTCTGCGAACGTCTTTAGGGGCCGCTTGCGCGCGGTTTCGATTTCCCGCCGCGGCGAAAACGGTTGCGGATGGAAAACCACAGTCCCGCAATTCCACGTTGGCTGTTACCCCGTTTACAATCGGGACATAGCCAAACCGCTTTCACGTTGGGGGTAGTACCAACGATGACCGACTCCAGTGGCCTCGAATTGCAACCACAGCGTCGGCAAACGGATGGGCGAAATGGGAGAAACCCGTCCATTCTCCGCCTCCTTTGTTGCCGGTATGAGAAGAGCACGAACCAGCGGCCCCCAGTCTAGGTGGATTTTTCAGTTTGGTAAAGTCATCAAATTGGCGTGAATTTCCACAATTCGGGTGCATGTGAATCGTCGAGGATCGGAGGAGCCAGTTTGCTTCCGGTGAAACGGATCGCAAGGCGATGACTTATTTTTCCGGGAGTTGCCGGTTTTTCAGCACCGCGCGGCAAAGCGTCACACCGGCGTTGGCGGTCGGGTTGTGCCATCGCTTCTCGCCGTCGGCGGGACGGGTCGGATCGTCTCAACCGATTTTTGCGGCATGCGACTGCGAATTCGTGACGGCGATTGCCACGGCCGAAGGTCGCGTCAAAACGATCCGAGGGAGACGTCCACGGCGGCATCAACTTGTCGTTTTTTGATCGCCGGATTGTCTTGAGGATAACGGACGGCAGGACCAGGCGGCCGATTTTGAAATTGGTACCAACTTGTACTCCGCGGCCCGTGTTTGCGGCGGCGACAGACCGTCCTTCCCATGTGACTTGAGTCCTTGTAACGTAGGGGCCCGGGCCCGTAGCTCAGTTGGTAAGAAGATCGGAAGAGCGTCG
>JAYGDO010000412.1:0-4651 GCA_046582885.1 Pirellulales bacterium
CGGCATCCATGCCCGGCATCAGGATGCGGGCACAGCAAAAGATAATGTCCAGCGGGAAGTAGATCAACGAGTAATAGATGGCGACGGTGAAGATTGCCCGTCGCAACGTCGGTGCATTCTTGAACGCCATCAGCCGAACCATGCTGCTGGGCTGACCGGAACCGGAGATCGCCCACATGAAGAAGAACGAAATGGCCAGGCTGAGCGGCAGGAAACCGTCGGGATCGGTTTCACTAGGTCCCGGGCCGGTCACGTAGACGCCCTTGTCGTCCGGATCGGATCCATACTTGTACGGCACCGTTGCCGCCTCGGTTAACGTGAGTTCTTTGTTGACCGCTGCCGAAGACGATTTCAGCACGCGGTCGATATCGTCGGGAGTCATGATTTCCAGGACGGGGGCATTGGCCACCGAAGTTTGGCCGGCTGCGATGACCGTTGTCGAAATCACACGAAACAACCTGGGCCGTTCGCTGCCGGCGTTTGGCAAAGTGATCCACGTCCCCGACGTAATACCGAAATCCTCCTTCTGCGGAGTGGAAATTTTGATCGTTGCCGTTCCCCGTTGAGGCGGTCGCATCTTGACCATTTCGTTCGTGGCGTGTTCGAGGCCCGACACATTATCGGCCGCTCCCCGCCCCACCTCGTACAGGGCCAACGGCAACATCAGTACGACGCCGCACACCATAACAATGCCTTGCAGCACGTCGGTCCAGACGACCGCGCGGAAACCGCCGTAGGTCGTGTAGACGATCACGGCAATTCCAAACGTCAGCAGACAGATCAAGTATTCCGGATCGACACCGGCCAAAAAGTCAATGTTGTCGGTCACCGACTTCAACGAAACGGCCGATGTGTGAAAAAAATCAACGCCGTTCAGCAGCGTCTTCAGAATCAGGCTTCCGGCCTTGAACTGGGCAACCAGGTTAAACGACATGAAGAACACAATCAGCAAAACGGCGAGCAGGCCGAATTTCGCGCTGCCGAATCGATCGCGCAGTACATCTGGAACAGTGATCGCTCCGGAAATGCGGGCCACGTGATTGATGCGCTTTCCCAGCAATCCCATTGCGCAGATGGGGACAACGATGTAACTGCCGATCCACAGGCCCAGAACCCAGCCGTGGGTGTAGATTTTAGACGGAAATCCCGTGAAACTACCGCCCGACGCGCTGGTTGCTGCGAAGGTCAAGGCAAACGCCCATACGCCCAGTCTGCGGCTGCCCAAGAAGTACTCGCTCAGGAAACCCTTGCCTTGCAGCAGGCGGTTCGACAGATAAGCCAGGCCGAAGACACACATCGTGTAGACGAAAAACGTGATCAGTGCCGCGTTGGACGTGCCTTGGGCCAACACGGGCGAAAGGGCCGGTGGGCTTAGGTTCATACGTCGGCCTCCGGCTGCGGTACGGTTGTTTCGGCAGTTTGCTGTTGGAAATCGTCCTCTTCGCGGGTCTCGCCCAGGTCATCGTCTTTCATGTAGAAAAAGCAGAACCACGCTGTGAATACATCGGCGGCAATCCAAGGAACCAGGATCCCCCAAAATAGCCAGGTGGGGATTCCCCAGGTGGTGCTGAAGTTCTGCGGATCGAAATCTTTGCCGTAGCCGTTGAGGTAACAGTACGGAACTGCCCAGAAGAGTCCCACCAACCAGACGCAGAAAATAATGATGGCTTCTCGACGCGAATGCAGGAAGACGGGGTCGTATTCGGAGGAATTTGTCTTTTCAGTCATTGCACGAATCGTTTCTCGTTCCCAAATTCTACCCGGGAGCGAGCGGTTCGCGGGTGCACGGGGCGCCCCGCTTACTTCGGCATTTGCTCAATCCACTCACGCACTAATTGAACCGCCTTTTCATCAACAATGGAAGTGGCCAACTGCGGCATTTGGCCCGGACCGCGATTCGCCATGCGGTGCAACAATGTGGATCTTTCCGGCGCACCGGGCGCGATGATCCGCGCGGCCGGCAAATCGAATTTGTGGTGCAGCGGCACGACATCGACAACGTTCATCTTCTGCAGCGGGGTGTCAAAGGCCAAGTTGATCTGCGCGTTACCACCGCCTGCTTCGACGTGGCATTGAGCACAATTCGAGTGCAGGTATGACCGTGCCCGCGCGGCGACAGGTTGATTTTCATCGTAAGGGTCGAGAAACGCCGGGTACCGATCGGGCCGCTGGAACAGTAATGTGGACTTCGGCGCGGTTCGTTGATTTTCTGCGTTCGCAATTTCATCAATCTGTTTGTTCGCCGCCTCTTCGGACAGACCTTCGGCTCTCAATTCGCCACGAATGGCCGCCCGGGCCTCCGCCATCCAGTCGATTTGTAACACGCCGAGCCGCTCAAACATCTGCAGCTGATTCGCAACGACTTCGCCGTATTTATGTTCCTTATTCAACTGCTCCGTTGATAAACCCAAGACGAAGTTTGCCGCACGGCTGTGGCAGACCATACATTCCGCGCGGCTGGGAAAATGCCACGTCTGTTTTTTTCGCCCCTCGGCTGTGCGAATGTGATATTCGGCGTCCGCTCCCGTCTTACCGACCAACACGGCATCGGTCTGTTGATCATTCCAGGCGTACGAATAGCCGGCCCATTCTCCCTGCCGCCGGGTGAGCAATCGTGTTTCGACCCAACGCCGAGAATTGGCATCACCGACCACTGCTTCCAACGCGAACGATTTGACGAGAACCGTCCCGTCAGGGAACGGCCATCCGCCCTTTTTCGGAAAGTCCAACTTAAAGTCTTCATTGGGCAAAGCTAGGTGCCGCTGCTTATAAGCGCCATCTGACCACAGCGGCGAATTGACCGAATACGGAATCAAGGCAGGCTGCAGTTCAAACTCGGCGACGGAACGAAAAAGTCCGGTCTCACTGAGCTTGCGCGGAAACGGCTGCAACCGATCGTCTTTCGGTCGCCGCTCGAGTCGGTAAAAACCACCTTTGTCGTCGCCGCGATGATCGGCGATCAGCAATTCGCCGTCCGCATCCGCCGCAAACGCCGTAATTTGCAGCGCCGTGTCGGCCAACTCTTCGTGCCATGTAATCCGTTTGCCGTTGTGCCTGGCGCCCCAGATTTTTCCCGTCGAATAGTCGCCGTAAATATACGCGCCACGAAGTTCCGGAAATCCAGAACCGTAATAAACGATCCCACCGGTCAGCGACCGCGCTTCGGAGTGATGATGCTCGAGCGTCGGCATCACGTGCGGCGTGGGTCCCAGCTTTCGTTTGAGATAAAACGGATGACCGCCCTCGTAAACGCTCCACCCATAATTCGCGCCCCGCTTGACGAGGAAAATCTGCTCCCACAAATCCTGCCCGTTGTTGCCGACCCACAGATGTCCGGTTTTGGGATCGACCGCCGCCCGCCACGGGTTGCGAAATCCGTAAGCCCACGTTTCCGGTCGCACATCTTTTTGGCCAACGAATGGATTGTCATCCGGCACGGCGTAGCCGCGGCCGGTGTCGGGGTTCTCCACATCGATGCGGAGCACCTTGGCCAGCAAATGGCCCATTCCCTGGCCAACTACATTGGTATCCGAATCCGAAGTGCCGTCGCCAGTCGTAACGTATAGCATTCCATCCAAACCAAATGCTATCGCCGCGCCGTTGTGCCCATCCGATTCCCATTCAATAATGACTCGCCGCGAATCGGAATTCAATTTGAAAGGCGGTTCCCGGTCGATCGTGTATCGCGTGATCCGCGACTGTTTTTTGCCTCCACCTGGCGGCGCACCGTTTCCGCCGATGTAAATAAAACCATTTTTCTCAAAGTTGGGATGGAAAGCGATACTGTACGATGTGTCCTTCAGTTCCAAGAGCGTGTCAATTTTTCCGCTCGCCGGATCATCCGCCGTGCGGCAAAGACGCGAGGGGCCGTACGAACGATTCTGGTCGATAAAAATCAGTCGCCGGCTTCCCGGTTCGTTAACAACACAAATGGGCAAAGTTATTTTTAATTTCGGCAATGCGCGGCTCGCGATAAACGGAGTCGGCGGATCGGGTGAACCTACAACCCGCGAAGTAGTCGCGGCGATGGGGCGGCGTATGTTGGGCGGTAAATCCGCACCTGGCGCAGGGCCCACGAATTCGATCGCGGCGTAATCCTCGTAGTGGTGAAAGTCCGCGCGGTTCTTTGACGACAACGGGGCGCATGTGGACAGATCGGGTTTGTCGAAATTAACCGAGTAATCGTAGCGGCACAGCGCGAATTTCCACAGCTCGCCAATCGCCGGCCGCCCACCCGTCCGAATGAAATCGCGCCACGGTATGCGGCCTTCGACGGACCAGCCCTGATCTTTGTCCTGACGACGGTTCAGTGTGCCCCGGTGATTAATTTTTGCTTCGATGTGGAAATCATCCTCTTTAACGAACCGGTTGAAGAAGCCTGCGGACCTCCGCGGAATGAACATATCCATCACGGTGGCGGCCGCATTGACCTGGAATTCGTAGTAGCCGGTGTGCCGGTCGGACGGCTTGAAGAACAACTCAAAGACGTCGTTGGACCATGTCTGGCCGTCGTGTTCGGTTACGTCGGCGTAAAGATCGGTGTCCTGCATGTCGGAAAAAAAGTACAAGTACTGCCGGTTCCATAGCAGCCTCGCGGTCGTTTTTGTTTTTGCCGGCCGGGGGTTGTCTTTGAGCCAGGGCAGGTAGAAAT
>JAYGDO010000535.1:0-5934 GCA_046582885.1 Pirellulales bacterium
TACAGGTGCAGCTTGTCGTGATGATCGACCGTCCGCTGGTTTGCCACCGTGGGCACGCCGCCCTCCAGATCGAGGTCGGCGATGCGTATCGTGTGGTCGTTTGAACTCCAGGTAATGCGTGTTGCATCGGCTGAGAGGCAGGGCCGACAGCCGGGAATCTTCAAATCGTAAACGCCTTCTCCATCCGCCTCTAAAGCCAGGATGGCATGTCCGTAACCCATGCCGCCGTGCACGGTGGAAACGAAATACTTGCCGTTCTTCGACCAATTAAGCGTATACAGGTGATGGATTTTCGGATTGGGGTGCGGCGTCGACTTACCGGCCTTTAGGCTGTAGATTGCCAAACCCTTGCTGACGTAATCGGTGACGTTGAACCGCTCGAACTCCTGCGGGAGATAGGCAATCCTCGCGCTATCGGGACTCCAGCACGGCTGCCTGGATTTCTCCGCCACGAGTTTGCGACCCGAACCATCAACGTTCATATAGTAGACACTGCGCAGTGTCTCCCGCCCCTGGCCGACGTCCGCCAAGAAGCAAATCTTCGTTCCGTCCGGTGAGGCCTGAGGATAAAGTTCGTGGACGTCCGATGTGTTCGTCAGATTCTTCCGTCCCGAACCGTCGGCATTCACGACGAACAGATCCCAGTTGCTATCGGCGTAGGATTCAAAAACGATCTTGTGCGGCGACGCCCCCAGTTCGGCTTTCAGTGCTTCGGCGTCTGCAGCCTGCGCACGAACTGCGAACAGCGCGGCAATCGTTACGCCCAGCGCCAGAATGACTTTCATCGTTAACCAATCCCTGATAGAGAGATGCTCGTGCCATGGCCCGCGGATGTGACTAGTTTAGACGTGGCCCAGCCGCAATCCAAGCGGACGCCCCTCGCCGTTAACGGGAAGCGGATCTCGAAACTGCAGGGAACGGCTTACCCGGGAGGTTTCGGCCCAGCCAATAGCCGGCATCGGGGCACGCCTTAGTTCGGCATTTCACATTCCTCCCTTTATTTCCGCTGCTGCTTTTGTTTAGCGGCATCGCCGGAACGGGCGATGTTAACGGGCGGCGACCCGGCGAACACCAAAATCGCCTACCCTAACCGGGTGCCGAAATTACGGCGGCACCTCACCCCGGTTCGGATGCCAACGCTATGCTACACTGGCGTCGCCATGCTGTTTCATACCTGGCCTTTCCTGCTGTTCTTTCTGATCGTTTACGCCGTCTATCTGGCCCTCGGCAAGACGCCGTTCTGGCTTCATTGGCTGCTGGCCGCGTCCTATTTTTTTTACGGCTGGTGGAACCCGCTTTACCTGCTGCTAATCGCCTACTCGACGGTGCTCGACTACTTGGTGGTAGTCGTCATGGAACGCAGCGGTCGCAAAAAACTGTGGCTGCTGGTCAGCATCGCGAACAACCTGCTGCTGCTGGGATTTTTCAAATATGGCACCTTTGTCACGGACAATATCAATTTCCTGCTGGCGGAGACCGGCACCGCCTACCGCCTGAGCGCCCCGGGCGTCCTCCTGCCGGTCGGCATTTCCTTTTACACCTTTCAGTCGATGAGTTACACGATCGACTTTTACCGCGGCGACATCGAACGCGAGCGCAGCTTCGTGCGATTTGCCGCGTTCGTGTCGCTGTTTCCCCAACTGGTGGCCGGCCCGATCGAACGGGCCAGGCAGTTGCTGCCCCAGTTGACCAGGTTCCCTGGCGTCAAAGGGCAGGATGTGACGGACGGGTTGTCGCTGTTTGTCGTCGGCCTGTTTAAAAAAGTGGCCCTGGCAGACTATTTGGCGCAGTACGTCGACCCCGTCTACGCCACACCGGAACGTTTCGGCGGTCCCGCCCTGATGCTGGCCACGTTCGCATTCGCCTGGCAGATTTACTTTGACTTCAGCGGCTATACCGACATGGCCCGCGGCGTCGCGCGAATGATGGGCGTGCGGTTAATGATCAATTTCAACAATCCGTACTTGGCGACCAGCCTGGGCGATTTCTGGGCTCGCTGGCATATCAGCCTGTCGACATGGTTTCGCGACTACGTTTATGTTCCGCTGGGCGGAAGCCGCCGGGGAGTATTCACCCTGTACCGCAACCTGTTGTTGACGATGGTCATCTCCGGGCTATGGCACGGAGCCGCCTGGAAGTTCGTCGTCTGGGGAGCAATCCACGCCCTGGCCAGCAGCGCCACACGAAGTGCCGAGCGTTCCGCCTGGTATGCCGACCGCGTCCCAAAACTCGTTAAACAACTGGCAGTGTTCGGCGTCGTTTGGTTTGCGTGGATTTTCTTCCGGGCCGATAATTTGGACGATGCCTGGCTGATCGTGGCCAGAATCTTCACCGCCGACTGGGCTGATCCGCAGTTGCCTGTATTGGCATTCATGCTGATCGCGGGGGTCTGGCTATACCAGGCGGTGTACGAGTCGACGGCGCGGAGGCTGCTTGAGCCGCCGACTGTCCGTATCGCGCTGACCGTGGCGATGATCCTGTACCTGCTGACGGCGGCCGGTTCGAGCGGCACGCCCTTCATTTACTTCCAATTCTAAGCACCGACAGATGACCGCAAAAAAGCCGCCTGAAACATCCAACCGAGGCCCGCACGGTGAAGCTCGGACCGGGGATAACGCCTGCACGTTCGGAGCGAACGCCGTGCGGTTAACCGCGCGCGATTGGACGACCGCGGCCGCCCTGGTATTGATCGCAACAATCGCCACTCCGGCCATCTGGGAGCAACTTGAGACGTTCGAACCGGGACCGAACTATCGCGTCCCGTACGACCTCACCGAGGACTATTGGACCTACCAGCGGGCTGTCGAAAAGGCTGTCGATCGTGACCGTATCGTCGTTATCGGCGACTCGGTTATGTGGGGCGAGTACGTTATCCCGCAGCAGACACTGCCTCAGCATCTGAACGAACTGCACGGCCACAACCGCTTTGCCAACGGGGGGCTCAACGGCGGGCATCCACTCGCGCTGCAGGGCCTGATTGCCTATTACGCCGACGGCATCAACGACACTCGCGTCATTTTGCACTGCAACCTGTTGTGGATGAGTTTCAAAGAACGCGACTTACAAATCGACAAGGAACTGGCCTTCAACCATCCGCGACTCGTGTCGCAATTCTCGCCGGCGATACCCTGTTACAAGGCCCCGCTGGACGCACGGATGAGCATCGCCATCGACCGCGTAATTCCTTTTCGCACATGGGGGCGTCATTGGCGCATCGCCGACCTCGGCGGCCAGGATCTCCCCGGCTGGACGTTAGAACATCCCTACGCGAATCCGCTCAGCCAAATCCGGCTGGAATCGCCCCCGCCGAAAAGCCGGCCACACAGCCGGCCGATTTCCTGGACCGAACGCAAAATCAAGCCTCAGAATATTCCCTGGATCGATCCGGACACCTCGCTGCAATGGCGGGCCTTCCGTGCAACCGTTGATCTTTTGCAACACCGCGGCAACCGCTTGTTTGTGATCGTCGGCCCATTCAATGAGCACATGCTTACAGAGGCGAGTCAGCGGCGATATCGCAATATCCGCCGGCAGGTTGAGGACTGGCTGCGAGACCGGGCAATCCCACACCAGGCCCCCGCGCTACTTCCCAGCCCGCAGTACGCCGACGCCAGCCATCCGCTCAGCGCCGGCTATGCCCAACTTGCCGAACAGGTCTATACGAATGCGGGCTTTCAAAAATGGCTGAGCGATTAAACGCGGACACGCGGCGTCGGCGGGCGACTTTTTCTGGGTTTTTCCGAAAACGTCGGCTGGATATGATGGGCATATGTGAAACCGTATCGCTTCCTGACCCCCGCAATCATGTCTGTTCCCCGTTCCCTAGCTCTGTTTCTCACCACTCCGCTGTTGTTGGCGGCCGCCCAGACAATCTGCGCGGCCGACGGACGGTATCTGGCCGTGTTCGCCAACGGAGAGCGACTGGAAGGCAACCGCATCGCCAGTTGGCACGTTCCCGACAGCACGCCCATGCTGGATTCGATCAGCCTGCGAGACGACAAACGCAACTTGCGCTGGCTGCGGGACCGGTCGCTCTACCTCCGGCAGCCAACCGCATCCGCCGCCGCTTCGATTGAATTTATTGGTGGCGACCGACTGCCGGGCAAGGTCGTCGCTTTTGTGGCGGCAGCCGCCGACGGCACCCCGGCACATTTGCTGGTGCAAACCAATCAGAACATCGGCCATCCGACGGACGAACCGAGGCAGCGTGTTCGCGTCGACTTGGATTTCGTTAGCGGCATCAATTGGGACCGCACATCGCCAGCTTTTGACGCGCCCGGCACCATTCTCCTGGGCGATGGCAGACGCGTTTTCTATCGCGAAATAACGTGGTCCGACGACTCGGCGCGGGTGCTTACGGACCGAGGCATCGAACGGTTTGCATTTGCCG
Source organism: Pirellulales bacterium (assembly GCA_046582885.1). Taxonomy (GTDB): domain Bacteria; phylum Planctomycetota; class Planctomycetia; order Pirellulales; family UBA7805; genus JAYZEI01. The sequence continues at coordinate 4,391 of JAYGDO010000535.1, forward strand.
CAATTTCTCAGCTCCGCCTCCCGGCCAAAGATTTTTGGAAGACTTATTACCGAGAGCTGGCAACGCTCAGCCCCCATCTCTCGGCCCGCCTGTTAAAACTGGAAACCGCCTCGGGCATTACCGCGACCGCCTCGGAGTCCCGGTTTGATGCCGTCGTTACCGGCCTGGCCGAAAAGCGTCAGCACATCGAGGCAACAATTACTCGCCTGCAGCAGCGGCAACGCGATTTTGTCGCGCGACAAAAGACGGAACAAACAAAACTCGATCAAAAACTTCGCGAGTACCAGCGCAAGCGCGATCAGCAATTGCGGAAACTTCAGAGCGACCTGCGAAACATGCGAAATCGCATGAAAAAGTCGCCGACCGACGAGGTGGACCGCAAAGTCAAGGAGTTCGACGAACAGACCCGGAAAAGGATCGAGGAACAATTCGCCCGTCTAACCAAGAACTTCAAGGCCATCGTCGCGAGGAATATTCAACGCCATCAGGATTCTGCCCGCAACTTGGACAGACAGATTAAGCAGGTGGAGCAACAGGGAGGGATCGGCCCTAACGCTCAGGGCAAACCGGAACAGTGGTTTCACATGGTCCAGCCGGCATGGAGCCTGGATCCGCTGTGGATACGATTCAACTCGATTCGCACCCGCTGGTCATTTGCTCCCAACGAACTGCCGCTATCGCGGCTGAAGCCGGTCAGGATCACACAGCAATCCGTGTTAGGAAAAACCTGGAGCTGGCAAACCAATCGCAATATCCGCGGCGGCGCGCTGCGCAACACCGGTATTGAATACGGCTGGGGATTTGGTGTCCACGCGACCAACGAGCTGCATTTTGCCGTTCCAAGTTTCGTCACGAGTTTCCGCAGCTTGATCGGGCTGGACGATATGGCAGGCGACGGAGGATGCATTCGTGCCGAGGTGTACGTAAACACGGAAAACAGCTCGCGGCGGTTATACCAGAGCGAATTTCTGGTCGGCTCCCAAAGTCTCCTGGATACCGGCCGCTTAAATTTAGGCCAGGCCGGCTTGCGTCAAAAACGGCTGGTACTCACCATCCACGCGGCGAACCAGGACCGTCCAGCCGGGGCCGATCCTCTCGACATACGCGATCACGCCGATTGGCTTGAACCAATCCTCGAACTCAACCCGATCGCTCTGCAAACGGCAATTCAGAAGTATGTCCAGCAATAATGGGCCCCTCGGCAACTGCCGTCTCGGGATTGCCGGGGCCCCGCCGGCAATCCGCCGCGGGCCCGGAAGGCCCCGGGATGTTGGCGCCGGCGCGAAATTGCCGTTCTCCATTTTTTTGCGTTTTCGGGTTTAGTAAACGATGTACGACCGGCGGGCAGGCAGCTTATTTATCCCCCGCGCGGTATCCTACAGCACTCGGGATCGCCCGAAAAAACGGCCACACACACTAAGGGGCTTCCTCATGTCCATTCAGCAAATATTCCGGATCACCACCTGCCTCGTCGCCTGCTGGCCCGCCACCGGCCTGCCGGCCGACGTCTTGGAGACCGCCGATCGTTCGCCCACTGGGCTGCG
>JAYGDO010000557.1:0-1950 GCA_046582885.1 Pirellulales bacterium
CTTGGGTTACGGAGCCAAACCAGAATCCGCGTCCGATTTCTCCGGTGGAATCGTCTGCAATTTTCCGGTTTCGGCCGCCCGGCAGGCGGCAAAGCTGTCTTCCAGCACGCGCAGGCAGTTGTCGCCCGTCAGCGGTACAGCCCCGCATACCGGGAGGCGACTGATAACCGCTGCGGATTTTTCGGCAGATTACTTGGTCGTCGCCCGGACAACGCCGCTAGGGCGACGGGATGAATTTTAGCTTGGCCAGCCAAGCCAGGGACTGCTTCTGCCAGGCATCCCACATCGGTCCCTTGTAGCCATTGAGGCCATGACCGCCGGAGGGCAGTTTGAGATATTGCGAGGGAACCTTGTGCGCCCGCAGTGCATCGTAGAGCGCCTGGCTGTTGGCGGGCGATACCACCCGGTCGTCCAGGGCATGCGCCAGAAACGTCGGGGGAGTCTGCTTGGTAACCTGCCGTTCATTCGAAAAAAATTGGACGAATCTGGCCGACGAATTCCCTCCCAGCAGATTGTTTCTCGAACCGCCGTGCGTCGCCCTGCCCATGGTGACAACCGGATAGACGAGTACGACAAAATCCGGCCGGCAGCCGACCCGCTCGATCGCGGCATCTGCCGCCGCGTCTCCTCCGTCAAAGTGCGTGCCGGCCGTCGCGGCCAGATGGCCGCCGGCCGAAAACCCCATGATACCGACCCGCGACGGCTTGACGCCCCAGTCCGCCGCGTTGGCGCGAACGGTACGAATGGCCCGCTGCGCGTCGAGCAACGGCACAAAAGGCCGCCCCCGCGGCAGACGGTATTCGAGAACCACGCCCGTTATTCCGTGCTGATTCAGCCACTTGGCGATACCGTGTCCTTCCGGCCCGGCAACCAACACGCCATAACCGCCGCCCGGACAAATGACCACCGCCGCACCGTTGCCCTTGGCGGGACGATGTACGGTAATCCAAGCTTCGGCATTTTCGAAGTTTCCCTTACGTACGGGCGCGCGGCCACCCCAGAGCGCAAGGCGTTGCGGCTTGGCCGCATCGTTCGCCGCACCCGGGCTTGCAGCCGCCATTAAAAAGACAAACAAACACACTGCCGATTTGTTTCTCATGAAAACAACTCCCCTTCAGTCATAGGTTTCGGCACGTCCGATGTGTTCGACAAGCCGATGCGATGGATTCCACGCCGCGGGGTGCGTGACCGGTTGTCTTACTGCTCGTAGTGTATCCGAGTGACGATTCCCTCCAAGCCACCACGGGGCCTCCCTCCGAATACCCCTTTTCCCGGCGATAATACCCCTACTTCTGGAGAAGTCTCGCATTCGTTTACAATCGCGACACCTTGACCTAAAATCAGTGCTGCTGATGACCAGAGGGTAATTCAGCAGAGTTTCGCGGATTCCTTCGGAGCCTGGCCGTCTTCGGCCCGCGGGGGGTCCGGGGCCTCTCTCCCCCGCTTGCGTCATCGCCGCCGGCGGCAGCTGCTTCGTGTCGACAGTGCAACCCAACCCGAAACATTCGGTACCACCGTTTACTTAGCCGGGCCGGACCATCCGCCCGCATCGTCGCTCACGGCACCTTCGGCAGCGACTCGAGCCGCCAGCAGCTCGATATCAATCAGACCGAGTAAGAACCATGAAAAGAACATTCACGGCACATTCGCGCAAAACATGCGGCACCCGTTTCACCGAAATGAAACGAACCGTGACGGGTTGCTACTTCGTTCTGCTGAGCCTGCTGTCGGCCGGCACCGGCAGCGCGGATCCCGTCATTTTCAACCGGGACATTCGGCCGATACTCGCCGACCGCTGCTTTCATTGCCACGGGCCCGCCGAAAAAAATCGCGAGGCTCATCTGCGTCTTGACCGACCGGATGGCGGGGACGGGGCGCTGCGGACGCACGAGGGCGCGACCGCCATCAAACCCGGAGACCTGAAGGCCAGCCGGCTTTGGTATCGCATCA
>JAYGDO010000590.1:0-2615 GCA_046582885.1 Pirellulales bacterium
GGGCGCGACCACCGATTGACCGACGAATTCGGCGAGGTCAAAAAGGATCTGTTGGCCTGAGGGCGAATCGGCTCGCAAATGGTGCTGTCAAACCTGCCGAGGTCTTCAGACCGCTGGCTTGAACTGCTTGTTCTTCGTGCAGTCGGCTGCATCGACTTCGGTAGTCGGGGTTCGCTACGGCCACTGCGAACACTTCATTCAACAACGTTCCAGACCTTCACGGTGTGGCCGTCTCCGACTCCGACTCGCGCCGATTTGACGGTAAATCTGGATTCGTCAGGGGCTGAGGACTGGGGGTTTAACAGGTCCAGGTGATTGCGCGCCGGGCTCCTTGAGCAGTCGAAACAGGTCGCTTTCGGTGGACAAGATCAAGCGAGTGTCGCGGTTGAGCGTCTTTTTGAAGACCGCCGATCGGCGAAGGAACTCGTAGAACTCCGGCGACTTACCATAGGCTTCGGCGGTCAACTGAATCACCTCCGCATCGGCCTCGCCGCGACCAAAGCGTTTTGACGCAGAGGCGAATAAAAACAAGATTTAGGCGATGGTTCTATACTCTCTTTTCGGATCCGGTTGAATCGCCGAACTGCGCGTCGCGTAGACCGATCTCCTCCAGCATGCGCACGAAAAGGTTGTTCAGCGGTGCGGAATCAACGTCGATGTGCCGGCCGGTTCGGAATTTTCCTCCCGCGTGTCCGGCCACGATGATGGGCAGATCATCATGGCTGTGCATGTTGCCGTCAGACAGTCCGCTGCCCCAAACCACCATCGAGTTGTAAAGCAGCGAGTTGCCATCCACGTCCTTTGTTTTCCGCATGCGTTCAAGGAAGTAGACGAACTCCTCGATGTAGTACCGGTCGATGCGGCTGACCATTTGCATCTTTTCCAGGTCATTCCCGTGGTGGGAAAGGTCATGGTGACCGCCGCTTACCCCCACTTGCCTGAAGCTACGGTTACTGCCGTCGTGCCCGATGAGGAAACTCGCCACCCGGGTTGAGTCGGATTGAAAGGCCAACAGCATCATGTCGAAGAGGATCCGGATGTACTCGCGATAATTGCGGGGCACACCGGGATTGGGAGCGGGCCGCCCAGGAGCAGGCGGTGGACCCAACTTCTCAGCCCTCTCGATGCGCTGTTCGACCTCCCGAATGCCAGTCAGGTATTCGTCCAATTTCGCCCGATCTTCCTGGCCCAGGCGGCTTTCCATCTTGCGGGCGGACTCCCGAACGAAGTCGAGGATCGACTGCTGTTGGGCCCGGCGCCGTGCGGTGTTGGCAGAGCGCTGTTCCGCCGTGCCGCGACCGTAAATTCGCTCGAACACAGCCCGCGGGCTGAATTCCGGCGTCATCGGTTGTCTTTCGTTTTTCCAGGAAAGGTTGTACTGGTACGCGCAGGAATAACCCGCGTCGCAACTCCCGGTGCGCCGCACCCGTTCGCAGGTAAGTTCCAGAGAGGGGAGACGAGTTTCTTGGGTGAGGAAGCGGGCCGCGAGTTGGTCGGCCGAGACTCCAAGTTTGATATTGGCGCCCGCCGTCTTGTACGGTCGGGCCCCCGTGAGAAACGTTGCATTGGCCCGCGCGTGATCGCCTGCACCTTCTTTACCAGGCGCGCCGTTCTTCTGGTTGAACCCTTTGATGAGCTGGAGGTCTTTCCGGAAGGCCTCAAGCGGCTCCGTCGTCTTGTTCAACTTGAAGTCCGCCCCAAACCCTTGGGGTCTCCACGCGTCGATGATGACTCCGTTTGGCGCATAGAGATACGCCGTCCGCAGCGGTGCCCCCGTGGCGGTCGTTCCCCGCGCGTGAGCGTTAGCTTTTGCGGCAGCCGCAGCCCCGGTGAGCGAGACCATCTCGGGAAGGGCAACGCAGGCCCCCAGGCCGCAAAGAAAGTGCCGGCGTCCGATCTGCGGGGACGAACTCATGTTGAAATCTCCTTCGGCGGATGTTCCAGCGAACTCTATAGATAACAGCGTCACTTTCCATTGCCAAGACGTTTCAGCTGAAATGGAGCACTTTCTATGACGCCATAAATGAACTCCCGTAAGCCCCCGCCTGCCGTTTCAGCCTTTTTGATGATCCCGTCGACCGTCGGCGCATCGTAGTACTCGACCCCGCGACCCAGGGCATAGGTGAGGAGTTTCTCGGTCAGGCAGCGGTGAAAGTCTTTTTTTCGCGGTCCAGCGAGGATCTGCCTGAGCCCCCCGACTCCTTCAAACTTCTCGCCGGTGACAAGGACCCCGGTAGTGTCCAGAGGCTTCCCATCATCGGCTTCGCGCCACTGGCCGATTGCATTGTAGTTTTCCAGAGCGAGTCCAATCGGATCCATTCGGGCATGACACGAATTACACAGCGGTTTAGCGCGGTGATGCTTCAGTCTTTCCCGCATTGTCGAGGCTGCGCCGACCTCTTTGCGTGCTTCCGCGAGGTCGGGAACATTGGGCGGAGGGGGAGGAGGCGGAGTGCCAAGTATGTTTTCCAGCACAAAAAGTCCCCGCTTGACCGGCGACGTGCGCGTCGGATTGGACGTGGCGATCAGGAAACTCCCGTGCGTCAGTATTCCACCGAGCCGCCGATTTCCCTTCAGGCTCACTTTGCGAAACGCCTTTCCCTTGAAATCCTTCA
>JAYGDO010000603.1:0-6424 GCA_046582885.1 Pirellulales bacterium
GGTCAGGCGAGCCGTGGGGCGGCTGCGTCCGGGGGAAAGTGAGCCATCGCAGCCGTCTTAGGTCATTCGTCCTCGGCTTTTAGCCAAGGCGTGATCGTCGGCTCGTACGAATGAATCTCGTTGTCGGCGAAGTAGAGTTCAATTTCGCGCGCCGCCGCACCGGGGCTGTCGGAAGCGTGAACCAGATTCATTTGTCGACTGCTGCTGAAGTCGCCGCGAATCGTGCCTGGTGCGGCCTGTAAACCGTTGGTTGCGCCGAGCATTTCACGGACGACGCGGATCGCTTCACGTCCCTCGATCACCGCGGCGACAATCGGTGCGCCGGTAATAAATCTTTCCAGCCCCGGATAAAACGGCTTCTCGACGTGCTCGGCATAGTGGCGCTTCGCCAAATCTGGTGTAACCTGCAACATCTTCATGGCGATGATGTTAAAGCCTTTTTCTTCAAAGCGGGCCAAGACCTGTCCGACCAGTCGCCGCTGAACACAGTCGGGCTTGAAGAGAATTAACGTCCGCTCCATTTTAAATACTCCGCATCGAGGGGGTCCGGGTCGGCGATTCTAGTAGATCAAGGCGATTCCAACAACGGCGGACGCCGGGCAGGTTGCTTCCCCGGCCATGTAAAAATCAACGCGCAAAAAAAAGACCACCGCAGTTCGGTGGTCTTGTTACGGATGTTTACCGAGTAACTAGCCGTCGGCGTTGTCCTTGATGAATTGAACGTCCTGCGGGCTCAGTTTGCCTAGCGGCACCGCGATCAATTTCCCGGCGTCGGTTTTGAGTTGGACGTGTGTGGCATTCGACTGAACCATGGTGGCGCGGATTTTGAATTTGCCGTCGCTGCTGACCCAGGTGCGGGTGCCGGAAACTGCGGTCGGGGCATCCGCTGGCTCGACGCCCAGCGCGGCCAGCCGTTCGGTCGCCAACTCTGCCACATAGGATTCGGGATAGTTCTTGACAAGTGATTGATAACCGGTGACGGCGAGTGTTTTATCTTTCGATTTTTCCCGCGTCTGGATGCGGACAAACGCTTGGGCCTGTTCCAAGGCATCGGCAGCGGCCTCGTTGCCTTTGTATTGCGTCAGCATCCTGCCGGCCGCACGCTTTTGTTCCGGCAGTTTGGAATACAATTTGACCGCCTTGGAAATGATTACCGCGCCTTCGTAAACGCTATCGTCCTCATCGAGTAACTCACCGGCGCGGGCAATTTCTTCGTCCGCCTTCTCTTTGATCGATTTGACCAATTCGGCGGCTTCGACCGCCGCAGTGGCGTAGCTACCGCTACCCGGGGCGCTCTTTAGCGCTTGGATAGCAACGGGGACGTCCCGCTCTTCGATCGCCGTTTTGGCTGTTGCCACGGCCGACTCAAGTCGCGCGAGTTCCGAGTCGCTCAGTGGGGTGCCCGACTTTTTCAGGTACTCCGACAGAAAAACCGGCAAATCTTCTTGGAAGGTCGCGGCAAAGAGTTTTTCACCGTCGGCTCGAATGACGAACACCTGGGGAATGGCGTTGCCCTCCGCGGGATACTGCCTCACGAACGCCCGCTTCGCGGCCTTCAGGTCGTCGTCGTCGTCGTTGCTGCCGATCAAATTCAAACGCACATACTGTGCGACCAGCGGCTGAATGGACTGATCGGTATTCAGTCTCTTTTTCAGCGCCACGCAGGGGCCTCACGTTTCGCTTCCGTAGACGGCAAAGATCGGCCGGCCTGTTTTTGCCGACATTTCGGACGCCTGCTCAGGTGTCAACCCGGCGGCGTGAATAGCTCCCGATGCCAGTAGCAGTACGCTGGTGGCCAACATGCTACGCCTTAACACGGACCCCTCCCTCTCGATAAGTTGGAGTGATGTAAAACCGCCACAGTTATCATCGTCTGTTATTCTACGCAGATTGACTGCGAAAAAGCAAAGGGGATTTTGGAGGAGTTTTGCAGTTCGTGGGGTTTGCGAGGGGGGCTGTGCCGGCAGGTCGTAGGGATTGTTGAAATTAGTCGCTGGCTGTCACTCTGGTTGTACGGTGATTTGCACACACCCGGGTTCTGGAACCCGGGCATCGGCCTGCGGTCTTAGTGGTTGATCATGAGACGGCGGGCGGCTGGGCGGGGCCGAAGAGAAAAACACAAAGGCAAAGTGATTCGTCGCGGTTTCGCAGCGGAGGAACTGTGATCTAGTATCCGCGACGTCGGCTTCGCGGCGGTTTATAGACGGCGGCGTCGATGATGCTCCAAAGGTAGACGATGATCGCGGGAAAAATAAACGGGAACGCCAATACGCAGGCACCAATGAGAAAGGCAATGCCGGCGGCGGCGCGACCCTGTACAAATTGGCCGAGCCCCGGAAGCAGAAAACTGCAAATGGCCGCAATGCCGTTATTGCTGCCGCTGCGATGATGGGTGTCATAAGAACCGTGTGATACGTTTTGTGTTGCCTGATTCTGGATCACGACGGTCTGCTGAACCTGTTGTACAGTTGCCTCTTGCCCCGGAAACTTGAGCGAGAACTGACTTGCAGCCATCCATTGATCGCTGTTTGAAAGGCGAACCAACGTACCCGGTTCGATACGCTCCTCGTAAGCCCAAAGCTGTAATTCCTTTTGATCGATGGGCCCAAAGTCTTCCCCGTCGATATGGACGATGAATTGCGGCGGGAGGCCGGTTGTCACCGGTGTGTGACTCGGGGGGGAATCCATCGGAACCGATAACGGCGTAGGTCGCGTAATAACGGGATTAGCGTTGGGCGGTGCCGTGGATGGAAACGGTTCAGCCGTTTTGCCGATCGGGATATCCGGTGGCGGAGAAATAATGAGGGATTCCGGATTTTCGCTGGCGGTAGGAAACTCAACCGCGGACTTGCATTTTGGGCAACGATATTTTTTTCCGGGCTCCTGCACCTTAAACCGCAGAGTCGCCCCGCAGGCAGTGCAGTTAACCACCATCACGATAGACCTCCAGAGTTTTTCTTCCGCGGCTTCGGGGTTCTGCACCCGCTTTTAGTTGGGCACGAGACGGATTCGCGGAGGCTGGCCGGTTTCCGGTCCTTACGGAAATTCAAGTTCCTGTCTGCCGCCTCATTCTGTCAAGCAGAACCGAGCCTGGCAACCCTTGGCCGGTCCCCTCCAGCGGCGTCGATGTTGCTGTTATCCTTATCGTTCTTCGGTCAAGGGGCGCAGAATACAACGGCGTTCGGGATAGCCGATAACCGGTTTTGCGCTGCGTGAGAAGATTACCAAGCGGGGCGGTCAGCGGACCGCCTGCAGTCATGTGCAACCTCTACAAAGTCGACACAAACCTGCGTCGAATTGCCCGAGACCTACAGGCACGGATCGTGTTTGAGTTTGATTGCAGGGAAATCATTGCGCCCCGCGGTATCTCGCCCGGGATCACATTGGCCGGTCAGGACGGGCGGCTGCTGCAGCCGATGCAATTCGGCCTGGCTCCTATCGGTTGCAAGACGCCGACGCACGAAAAGTACGCGTTGAATAACGCGCGCGTCGAAGAAATCCACAAATGGCCTTGGGATATTCCCTTTAATCGCAGCCGATGTGTTGTGCCGCTGTTGGCATTTCGAGAACCCTGTTATTGGGGCGGACCCGAAGGCCAAGAGGCTTATTTTCATGCGGCCGACATGCAGCCGCTGTTCGTCGCGTCTATCTACAACCTCTGGCAGAGCCCGGACGGCGGTCAGCAAATAGTTACAATGTCCTTCCTGATGCGGCCGGCGTGCCGGTACGTCATGGAAAACGGCCACCACCGGCAGCCATTCCTGCTGGAGCCGGATGGCATCGACGAATGGATGGGTGGCGGCGAACGGGGTGTAAAGGACTTGATGGAAATATTGAGGACGCATGTCGCGGAACCGGAATTGACGCATACCGTCGATCGACAGATGGCCGACAGTTGGCAGCGACGGAAAAAAATGAGATTAAAGAATCGCGACACCCAGTTGGAAGAGATCGAACGTACCCGGCGGCCAATAGGAATTTAGGGGCTGCCAGGCCGCGTTGGATTTGGTCACGGCGGGTGAATGCTCCTGCAGTGCGGTCCCCGGACGATTAAAGCCTGCGGGGCGTTTTCCGCCCGCCACATGGGCCGCTCTCGTACCTGCGAAACGCCGTGTGACGCAATGCGGAGAAATGTATGAAACCGAAATGCTGGATCGTACCGTTTGCGCTGCCGCTCTTGTTGCTCGCGCGGGTATCGGTTGCTGCCGACAGGCCTAACTTTCTGGTGATCGTTTCCGACGATCAACGACCCGACACAATTCATGTACTCGGCAACGAGATCATTCATGCGCCCAATCTCGACCGCCTCGTCCGGGAAGGCATGACGTTTACGCGGGCGGTTTGTCCGTTTCCGTTGTGTGTTCCCAGTCGGGCCGAGATTCTGACTGGCAGGTCGGCATTCGAAAATGGAGTGCCGTTCAAAGAAGGACGTATTCAGCGCGGGCTTGGACGCATGAAACCCGAGCTTGTTCTGTGGGGCGATGCCATGCGCAGTAGCGGATACCACACCTGGTACTGCGGCAAGTGGATGAACGACGGTAGCCCGAAGACACGTGGCTATGACGAAACAAGCGGCCTCTTCAGCTCGGGCGGTGCGGGCGCAGCGGGAAAGCAGCCTCGCTATAACCGCAACGGCCGGCTCATTACTGGTTATCGCGGATGGACATTCAAAACCAACGACGGCCAGTCTGAACTGGAGAAAGGCATCGGGCTTGCCGCCCAAACAAGCCGCTACATCGCAGACGGAGCCATCGCATTGCTCGAACGCGAGGTTGATCGGCCGTTCTTTCTGCACGTGAACTTTACCGCCCCACACGATCCGCTCGTGATCCCGCCGGGCTACGAAGAGAAATACGATCCCGCTCGAATGCCTCTGCCGAAGAACTTTGCGCCGCGACATCCGTTCGATCACGGCAATGCCAAAAGTCGTGACGAGGAACTACTGCCGCTGCCCCGCACCAGAGACGACATCCGCGTCAACTTGCCGCCTACTACGCCGTGATCGACGACATGGATGCGCAAATCGGCCGGATCCTGCAGAAGCTGGAAGAAACCGGACGACGCGACAACACGATCATCATCTTCACCAGCGACCACGGGCTGGCGATCGGCAGCCATGGCCTCATGGGAAAACAGAATATGTACGAGCACACGGTCGGCGTTCCGTTCATCATCGCGGGCAAGGGCATTCCCAAAGGCCGCCGGTCATCCGCGTGTATCTATCTCCGGGACATGTTTCCTACGACGTGCGAACTTGCCGGAGTCGATATCCCGGCGACGGTCACTGCACAGAGTTTCGCATCGATCCTCCGCGGCGAAAAACCAGCCGCATCGCGACAGACGGCCTATGCTTACTTCTACGATCGCCAACGGATGATGCGCAGCGATCGCTGGAAGCTGATTTTCTATCCCCACCTTGATCGCTGCCAGCTCTTCGACCTCAAGACCGATCCGCACGAGTTGATCGACTTGTCCACCGACGCCGCGCATGCCGACCGCGTGAATCGACTACGCAGCCAAATGGAGCAATGGTTTCGCAGTCGAGGCGATACGGTCCTGTTGAACGGTGAACGCTAGCTCGCATTTTTCTCGGGGCGATGACTGATGGATCAAGTCCGCGTAGGCCGGACGGGGCGCAGCGCCGGTATAAACCTGCCCCACGTTTTGCGGGACGTTTCGCGGTCCGGTTACCGGACCCGCACCGCGACCCGGGTGTAGGGGGAGGAAATGTAGGTCGGATACGATTCGGCGCGGTAGCGGATCGTCTTTCGGTGGTTGCTGTAGAAGTCGATGTGGTTGGCCCGACGGGGCAGATCGATGGTCGCCGTCCAGACTCGCTGCCTTCTGTCGTATTTCATGTCGGCCCAGTTCTCCTCCGGAATCATTTCTCCAAGATAGCCCGGACTGCCGTCGGGCGGACGATCGTAGAGCCACCAGATGCGCCCGCTTTCTTCTCCCGAGTTGGGCTTGAAGCGGACAGTGACTTTCAGGGCGTCCGCCTCGATCTGCTGCTCGACGACCGGAGCCTCCAGGAGTGGCTCAACGTCTTCAAAAAAGTGTTCGAGCAAAAACGCAGCCTTGTTCTGTTCGTCGCGTTCGGCGGCGGGGTGCGGTCGTCTCTTGCCGTGGCCGCTGTTAGCCCGCAGGTAGATAGGGATGGTGGGATGGTGCTGGCCACCCCAGGCCAGATCATAGGCGACGAAGTCGTGCGTGCCGGGGTGAAACAGCAGGTCGACGCCGCGGCGACGAAGGTCTTTCATGTTGCGGGTGACAAAGACACTGTCGGACACGCTGTCCGCGAACCGCTGTAAATCCTCCCAGCTACGGCCGGCGGCGAGGGCGTCACGGTTGAAAATGGGACCGAAGTGACCGCCGAGAAACGGATGCCGCAGCGGTCCGCTGACGGCTTCGAGCCGGTTCCAGG
>JAYGDO010000607.1:0-16673 GCA_046582885.1 Pirellulales bacterium
GCCGGTGACCTGGGTGCCGCTGAGGTACAGCTTTTTAAGATTCGTCAGCCCTTTCAGGTGCTCCAGTCCGACGTCGGTGACCTTGGCGCTCTTCGGCCTTAGCGATCACATCCGCCTTCGCGCGGTGATCGCGTCGCGCCGGGCCTGCGCCAGGCGGGTGTCAGCGATCTGGCCCTCGTCAACCGCAAAGTCTCCGGTAACAGTATGCGGTGTTGCCGTCACAGCATGCTTTATCATGGAACGTTGCTTTACGATATGCCGCTGGAACTTATCGATCGCTATCTGTGTATGCCGCCACGGCAACCCGATTACCGCGAAGCGCGGCAGCACGGGGCGTTTGTGGCCAATCTCCCGATTTCTGGCGGCGACGTTCGTTCAAGAACTGTGGGAGTTTGGCAGGCAGTTGCCACGACCGACCCGTGGCCGCGCGAATTGACAACCCAACTTGTCCGTGAAAAGTATGCCTGCGACGCCTGGAACCGGAAGATCGTCTAAATCCCGGCTTCTGCACTTCCGTCTTGCCCGTGCCGCGGGGCGATTTTATGATGAAATCTCTACGCGGAACCGCCGCGACGTAAACCGCGAGTTTTGAGTATGGCGTTTCAATTCATGTGTCCGCAGGGTCACGTCCTGCAAGGCGACGAAGTGCATGCGGGGCAGACCATTCAATGTCCGCAATGCGGAACAACCTTTATCATTCCGTCGCCGGAACCGGCAGAATCGCCGACCGCTGTCCCGCCGCCGAATGCGGGGTTCGACGCGGCCGAAGAGGATACGGTGCATGTCGGACGCCGGGGTGGGCGGTTTGAGTTTTTGCACGGAGAAGAATCAACCGGCGATGACGAGGACTCCAATGCGGCGGACATGCTAAGCGTCGGGCCGCGCGACGCCTTTGACCCAAACGGAGAAACCGCCTCCCAGCGACTGGTTACGATTCCCTGTCCCAATCAGCATCCGCTCACCACTCCCTACAGCACCATGGGCGATTCGGTGCTCTGCCCCCACTGTGGCGAACAGTTCGAACTCCATTACACGGATTCACTGGAGCACAAGCGTGATGTCGCGACGAAGCAAGCGATGCACGACCACAAGCTCGGCAAGGCTTGGCTCACGTGGGCTATCGTGGCCGCCATCGTCGTCCTCGCTTTGGTGGTGGCGCTGATCGCCGGCACCAGTTGATAGGTGTGGCAGGTTGGTTTAGTTGCCGGCGGCCTTCAATTCTTCGTCCGTCTTGGCGGAGCCATGTTCTTCGTGGAGTCGGTCCAGTTGCCCGGGTGAAAGGAACTGGGCTGCCCACTCGTTGAAATCGGTCTCGGAATCTCCATAGACCGGCTGGTGCGGGTGTTCCAGCGCCTCGGCCTCCAGTTCCGATGGGGATTTCCATCTTTGTTCGGCACGCCAGGCATCCCATTTCTTCAGGGACGTCCGCATCATAAAGCCGATCAATCCGAAAAATACACCGATACTTATCGAACAGGGGATTCCGTTCCGCTCAACAAATTCGTCCAGGAAAGCAAAAAGCGGGCAGCAGACAGGGACAACCACAATCGTCACAAACGCAAAACCCAGTAATCCGTACATCCAGGGTATTACCGCCTGCGGACAGAATTGGCGAGACCCGCAGTGCAGGCAGATATAGTTCAGAGAGTTCTGATCACCGCTCCCCGAACTTCGGATCGTGAACTGGCTGTGGCATTTGCACTTGCCACACCAATAAGCCCGCCTGTTGGGAATGCAATGGTTGATTTGCGGGATATGTTTCACGTTTATGCTGGCCTTGCGCCCGGCACAGACGGACTACTCGGGTTCCGACGGCGGATCTGGATCGTCCTTTGGGGCCGGCGGCGGCTGAGCATCCGCCGCGGGTTCCGGTTCCGGTTCGCGCGATTTGCTGACTACAATTTTCAGATAAGCGATTGACTTGCGCAGAGTCTTCGCGGCGGAAACGGTTACGGCCGTATTACTCAGATTGAGCAACACCAGGTTTTTCATCCCGGTCAGCTTGACGAGGCTTTCATCGGTGATGTCGGTATTGGATAGATTGAGTTGCTGCAGTTTATTTAGCGTCGCAATTTGAGCGAGCAATTCGTCGGATACTTGGCTGCGGGTCAGGTCGAGCTTCTTTAAGTTCTGCAGCGAGCCAAGTGTAACCGGATCGATCGTGACGCGGCGCGCAATCAGGCTGCTGAGCTTTGAAAGTTGCGATAGCCCCGCCACGCTAACAACCGGCCGCTGCAGAAACGCATCGGGATTGTAATCAAGCGTGATACTGGTCGTTTGCGGAATTGCCGCAAACAGTTTTTCAAACGCGGCGTCCTCCTGGCCGTCACCGACGACCGCCAGTACCGATAATCCATCGCCCCGCCGACGGAACCCCCCGTCGACGCCGGCATCCTTAAAAAGTTGTGTAATCTCTTCATCCGAAGGGCCGGCACGCTTTTTCGGCGGCGGGTCTGTATCCGCCACGTTGTTGCCGTCGTCTGCATCGCCGTCTTTCTTGTCCGCATCACCGGCAGAGGCGTTCGGCGAATCTCCCGGCTGATCCGGGCCTGTGGCGAGACTGGGATCGGCAGGAGTTTCCTCAGCAGAACAACCGCCGAAGATGACGCAGAGGGTAATTGCACAGACCGATGTTCGTATGGTGTTGATTCTCATTGCCGCACCTCTTCGAAATGTCAGAACCCCGCAGTTTGTCTAACGCCATTTTGCAGGAATCTGCGGTTCATGCAAATCGGTTGGCTAGGCCGCAGCGCTGATATGAATCCGATTCAGCTGCCACAAGGCTACTTGCACGGTGCGAAGCGATCAACCGTCCCGGACAGGCGATCGGTCAAAACATCGGCGGGCTTTGCCGTTGGGCATCTTCCAACGTGTGATAACGAGCTAGCGACTGCAATATTTCGCGCATGACCGAAGGTGTGACGTTTGAGATTGCCCGCAATTCGTCGCGATTTCGACTCACCAGTTCTTCCAAATCCAGAATACCGTATTCCGAATTCTCCAAAATGTTGATGGTCCGCAGTGTCAGCCCCAGATATTCGAGGTTGGCGACCGGATCACCTCGGCGCACACCTTCGGCGATTGCGCGGCGGGCCTCGCCCGAAATCACGATCGAACCTGCGACGTGGTTTTTCGATAACGAAATCATGATCTTGTTTTGCCCGAAAGGTCGCGGACAATCGTTTTCTCCGAGGTTCTTCCCGCATGGTGATGGGACCGGCCTCGAAACCGATCAACGGAACCACCGGTTCGATACCGATCCGATTCAAGGACGGCTGCCGAGCCGGCAGGAGACGTCGTTCCGATCGCACCTCGCTGAGAATTCTAGCGCGGGACCGGCGGCGGGCAAGCATGATTTGGGCAGAAGTCCTTCGGGAGTGCTGAAAATCGCACCGATAATGTGCGAAAATCGGCAATGTGCGAAAATTGGCGTCCGGCTCGAGCCGTTTTGCAGCAGTTCGCAGTCTGTTGGCCAATGATGCCGAAACACCAACCAGAAAAAACCGCGATGCTCCAACAACAAGATCTGACCGTGACGGCCCTCGGCCCGTGCCGACATGAATCGCCCCTCGTCTTTGACTCACCCAGTCACGAACGCGACGCGCATTTCGTTTCCGACTCGATGCGGATTCGCTACAACGTCGAAATCGGTGGCCCGACAGAACCCGCAGAGTGCGACTTGTCGTTCGAAGAGGCGGGTCCGCGCGAAAAGTTGTTTTTTGATCCTAAAGAAACAACGGCCGCAATTGCCACCTGTGGCGGTTTATCGCCCGGCTTGAATAACGTCATCCGCTCGGTGTTTTATGAACTGGCCGACAATTACAAAGTCCGCCGTGTGCTGGGAATCCGCAACGGTTATCTGGGGCTCAATCCGCAGAGTGGGCGCGAACCGATTGAGTTGAACCGGCAATTTGTCGAGCCGATCGACAAATTGGGCGGCACGGCGCTCGGTTCGTCGCGCGGCCCCCAGGATCCTTCGCTGATGATTGATTTCCTGCAGTCCCAGGGCGTCGACATCCTGTTTTGCATTGGCGGCGACGGTACTCAGCGCGGCGCAGAGCAGATTTTTCTCGACGTGCAGCGGCGCGGGTTACCGATCTCGGTCGTGGGCATTCCCAAAACGATCGACAACGACATTCCGTTTGTCCGCCAGTCGTTCGGATATGCAACGGCGCTGGAAAAGGCGGCGGAAGTAATTCGCAGCGCGCACGTAGAGGCGCGGGATGCGGTTAACGGCGTGGGGCTGGTCAAGTTGATGGGTCGGTGCGCCGGGTTCATCGCGGCCGGCGCGTCGGTGATTTCGCAGGAGGTTAATTTCACGCTCGTGCCCGAGATTTCATTTCCGCTGGATGGCGAAAACGGTTTT
Organism: Pirellulales bacterium; assembly: GCA_046582885.1. Lineage (GTDB taxonomy): Bacteria > Planctomycetota > Planctomycetia > Pirellulales > UBA7805 > JAYZEI01. The sequence continues at coordinate 4,367 of JAYGDO010000607.1, forward strand.
CTGGCGGCGCTTGAACGCCGCATGCACAACCGCGGACACGCGGTCGTCGCCGTGGCTGAAGGCGCCGGCCAGCATTTGTTCAAACAACCCGAATTGAACGAGGACGCTGCGGAGAGCGGGCGAATGGGAGATGTCGGCGTGGCGTTGCGTGACAAGATCGTTGAACACTTCGCCAGTCGCGGGTTTCCGATTTCGATGAAATACTTGGATCCCAGCTACCACATTCGCAGTGTACCGGCCAATGCATTTGACCGGTTTCTGTGCGATCAGATGGGTCGGCATGCTGTCCACGCGGCCATGGCTGGCAAGTCCGGAATGTTGATCGGGCATGAGCACAACCAGTTTATCAACGTGCCGATTCCAACCGCGATCGCACGAACGAAGCAGTTGGATGTCACCGGCGACCTGTGGAGGGCCGTGTTGCAAGTGACCAGGCAGCCGCGATGGTGATGCGATTCGCGGCAGGCTTTAGTGTCCTCGATCAAAATGGTCGGTTGGGGATTCCGGAAACTGGCGAACCGGACCGGCGTGTGATAGAGTCAAAATGTCTGACCCCTCAGCTTGTGAAACCGTGCGATGGCCACCAAGAAAAAGACTCGGCGAGCGTCCAATTCAAAGGCCCGCAAGTCGGCCAAGTCAACCTCCAACGGAAAATCCAAGCCCGGCGCCGTACGCGGGCGCTGGACCGCCGATGGACCGTTTCCTTACGAGAAGAAGCTGAAGACCAAGAAGTACGAAAAGTCCCTGGTCAAGTTGCAAATCGAGCTGCTCAAAGTTCAAAACTGGGCTAAGCAGACCGGCCAGAAAATTGCGATCATTTTCGAAGGACGCGATGCGGCGGGCAAAGGCGGTACGATCAAGCGTTTCACACAACACCTCAATCCCCGCGGCGCCCGTGTCGTTGCCTTGAACAAACCCACCGACGTAGAACGGGGCCAATGGTATTTTCAGCGGTACATCTCGCAGCTACCAACGGACGGCGAAATCGTGTTTTTCGACCGCTCGTGGTACAATCGCGCGGGTGTCGAGCCGGTGATGGGTTTCTGTAACCCGCAGGACTACCAGCGTTTCATCCATCAAGTGCCGCACTTTGAAGAGGCGATCATCGAAAGCGGCTTGTGGCTGTTTAAATTATGGTTCGACGTGAGCCGCGACGAGCAGCGTTGTCGCATGGAGTTGCGACAGAAAGACCCGCTCAAACACTGGAAGATCAGCCCCATGGACCTGCCGGCGATGGAGCGATGGGACGACTACACCAAAGCCCGCGACGGAATGTTTCTCTACACCGACACCGGTCACGCGCCATGGACGGTAGTCCGATCCGACGACAAAAAACGTGCACGGATTGCCGCGATTTTGTCGGTGCTGAATCGTTTGCCATATCCGGATAAGAACTCGGATGTCGTTACGACGCCCGACCCGCTGATCGTCGGCACCGCGGCCGAGATGCTTCCGTTAGAACGCCGCTTCATGTTTGGCGAAACGAGCGATTCCTAATATCGCAATCACGGCCGCAGCGGATTTTCGTACCAAATCACGCCCAGGTTGTCGCGCTCCTCGCAGGTGATCACGTCCAGGTCGCGGTCTCCATCGAGATCCAACACCTGAATCAGGTCAAATTTCACGCCCTGGGGACCACTAATATCATGGGGAATCCAACGGGCTTCACTAACCTGTTTTTGATAGGACATCCAAACCAGGCCGGGAAAAGATCGCTTACCGCCCGTATTGGTGCCATGGATTAGATCCAACCGACCATCTCGATCGATATCAGCCACCGCGACCGCCTTGCCGAGGGGAATTCCATGCGGATTCTCAATCGCCCGGGATTGCCAGCGGACCGGATCAACCGACTGGCGACGAAAAAAAAGCAGTTGTTTATTACGTGTACTGGTCACGATATCGGTCTGCCCGTCCTGGTCCAAATCCGCCACGGCCAGAAACATGACTTCCAGACCATCCCCACCGATGCGATGTTCCGTCCAGGCCCGGCGGGCCGAGGCGGCTGGCGGTCCTGGATTTTCGAGCCAGAAGACACCTCGACGGGCACCCGTTCGATCGGAAACGACGACGTCCTGGTCCCCATCATGATCGACATCGAGTGATTCCAGCGACATGATCCAACCGGCCTTGTAGAGCGGGTGGAACTTCCACTCTGAAACATTTCGCGAATCCGCTGGGGCTTGCAGCCAGCCGACCGTTGCACCTCCACCTTTGGAGCCAACCATCAGATCAACACCGTGCTGGCCATCAATTTGCATTGGCAGGCAGTACATCCACGATTGTTTTCCAGTTGTTGCGGGGAACGCCTGCGTCTGCCAAGCCTCGGCGGTCAAATACTCATCCCGAGTCTTCGGCGCCCAGTGAACGAAGATCGTACGCGTCCCGCCTTCACAGCAGCTCACAACGTCCATGCGGCCGTCTCCATCGAGGTCAACCAGGACGGCGTCCTCTGGAGCCTTCACGTTACCCGCAGTGACGCGGGGCCACGGTTTCTTAACGGCCCGGGCTCCGGGATTAAGATAGACACGGATCACGCCGCCTTCTTCCCAACCGGTGGCGATGTCCGGCAAACCGTCGTCATTGACGTCGGCCAGGCGGACTCCATCCGCTCCCCGAGACGAATCGTCGATCGTGTGCCGCTTCCACGGTTCGGCGGGCGTCGCAGCGACGACGGCGAACGAAAGGAGGCTCACCGTGAGGACAGAAGAAATACGGCGGTTGGGCATCTCAATACCTCGGACAGGCTTTCTATTTCCAGCGAGAAACGACGTGGAATCCAGCCTCAAAATATGGCCCAACCGTCGCCCAGAGACTAGTGGACGAACGGCATTGGACGTAACTGGTTTTCTCGTCTGGGGTTGCGATAATAAGTTGGCAAAAACGTTACGTTCTGCGATCCGACGGCTTTTTTCGCAAGAACGGGGCGGCGGCGGAAACCGTATCTACAGGCATGGCGAAAGACAAAGTGGCGGACGCGATGACGCAAACCGTGCAAGTCGATTGGCAAGCTGAATTGGCGGGTCATGATCGGTGGTTGCGCGGTATCGTCGCCGCGCGTGTCGGCGAGTCGCAGGCGGTGGATGATGTAATGCAGGAAATCGCGCTTGCGGCTGTTCGGCAGCAGGCACCGCTTGAGGACGCAACGAAAGTCGCGCCCTGGTTGTATCGCTTGGCGGTTACCCAGTCGCTGCTGTACCGTCGTTCGGCGGGCCGCCGCCGCAAGTTGAAAGATCGTTACGCTGAGCGGTTTCAGCCTACGGAGAGCAGTGGACGGGAGCAAGACCCGCTGCGCTGGCTTTTGGCCGACGAACGGCGGGAACTAGTTCGGGAGACGATTCAGTCGCTGCCGGGAAAAGACGCTGAGATTCTCATGCTCAAATACGCCGAGAGTTGGAGCTATAAGAAAATCGCCAACACACTGAAAATTTCCACCAGCGCCGTCGAGGCACGGCTGCATCGCGCTCGTGCGAGACTCCGCGATCGGCTGGCGGCGGCGCAAGTAACCGAAGCAACACCATGAATATGAACGACGGTAACGAACGCTCACAGGTCAACGACGAAGAAGTGCAATTGATCGACCGGTTGGTTGATGGCGAATTGGAAGACGATAAGCGGCGAGAACTGCTTTTGTCTCTCGACTTCATGTCGGACGGTTGGCGGAAGCTCGCGCTGGCGTTTGTTGAGGCCCAGTCTTGGCAGAATGATTTCCGGGACTTGTCGCAATCGGATCCGCAACCGGAACCAGTGCCGGCACCGGCAATTAGCGAACGCCGCAGTTCGTCGCGGTGGACGATTTTGATCGCGATGGCCGCCAGTTTCGCCGTTGCCTTCGGTCTGGCAACGCTGTTTCGTGGCGATGCCGGCAAATCGATGGAAACGGAGTCGGTCGTTGCCATACCTTCTGGCGAAACTGAACAAGAGCGTGCCGAGAAATTGCGCGAACCCGAACTGCCCGTGCCGGGCGTGGAGGAGTTGAATTCAGAAGACGAGCCGATTGATTTGCCCGTCGTGTTTGTGGGCGAAAACGGGGGCGACCCGTGGGACCGTATTTCGGGTCCCGCCATGCCACCTTCCGTGCGGCGGCAGCTCGAGCGGATGGGCCATCGTGTCCAAAGTCGTCGGAGGTTGATTCCCATCGCTTTGCCCTCGGGCCAGCGAATCGTTGTCCCGGTCGAACAGGTTGAAGTCGAACTGCGAGGGCAGGGGGCGTATCAGTAGTGGATGAAGGCCGTATCGGTAACGCCGGTGCGCCGGTGAGGTGATGGACGTGGGAGTCCCCAGCCACCGTTTGGCGTTACGCTTTGTGTCGCGGAAGAGGGGTTGCCGAACGATCTACTCATGAACAGGAGAGGGTTATGTTGAAAATGAATCGAATTACGGTGTGGTCCGCGTTGTTCGTCGTCGTCGGAGGCACCGCCGTGGCGGACAAACCGGCCGGGCAAGCTTTGCCACAGCCCAATGCAAAATGGGTCGGTGCGATGTGCGTGCCGCTGGAAGGGGCACTTCGCTCGCAACTTCGCCTGCCGGAAGGCCAGGGGTTGCTGGTGATGGACGTTGTTGCGGACAGTCCTGCGGCGAAGGCCGGTCTTCAGCGGCACGACGTCTTGTTAAAGGCCGCCGACCAGCCATTGGCTGATGTTCCGTCACTTTCTAAGGTTGTCGCCGTGGGAGAGAAGTTCTCTTTGCAATTACTTCGTGGTGGTCAGAAGACGACGCTGGATGTCGAGCCGGCAGATCGCCCGGAGGGTCAATTTTCCGTGGACACACCATTGGTGAGGGATATTCAGTCGCGGCCGTTGCGGGATTGGCTAGAACAGTTCGACGGTCGCTCGGCATTGCCCTGGCCGCAGACCATTACCGCCGCACCGGAAGGCCAACGGCGATTCAAATTGCGATTTTTCCACCCGGGACAGGCACTGGGTCAAGCCGAACAGCGGAAGTGGCCTGGTGATCTGAGCATCGGCATATCGCGGCAAGGTGGCGAGGCTTTGAAGATCACGGTTGAACAGGGCGAGGAAAAATGGGAAATTGGCCGCGAAGAACTGGGCGAATTGCCCGCAAAGCTGCGGCCGTTCGTCGAGCGGATGTTGTCCGGTGGCAGTAACGCATCGATTCCCGTGCCGGATTTTCAGCGAGACCTCGAAATCGAGCTGCCCGACGTTGATTTTTCGGAATTGTCGGAGCCAGGTGACCTCAACATTACGCCGCCACTGCCGCTGCCGCGTAATCTAGACAAAGACATCCGAAAGCAGTTGGAAGACCTGAACCGACGCTTGCAGGAGTTGCAAAACCAACTCAGCGAACCTGCGGCGGATCGCGATGTATCCGCCGCTGAGAAATAGAATTTTCGGGCAGACGACCGCGTTCGATGGCGGTGGCGACGGTTCGCGCAACTACGTTGGCGTTTCATTCCGTTGGCGGGTGGTTTCCATCAGTACCTGGTGACTGCCCCAGGATGATTGATCGTCCAAGTCGCCGGGTGTGCGCTGAATGTACGAACCATCGGATTGCATGTCCCACGCCTGGCGTTGGTCGTTGAGTGATATTTGCAGAATCTCCCAACACCGCTCGCGGAACGAGCGGTCGTCGATCGGCGTGATCGCTTCGACCCGGTGGCTGAGATTGCGGACCATCCAGTCGGCCGATCCGACGTAGAATTCGCCGTCGATTGGGTCTTCGGCGCCGTTGCGAAAGTAAAAAATTCGCGAGTGTTCCAGAAAACGTCCGATGACCGAGACGATGCGAATGGTCGGACTCAGTTCCGGTACCCCCGGTCGCAACACGGAAAAACCGCGGACAATCAAATCGATCGGCACGCCTGCCTGCGACGCCTGATACAACTTGTGGCAGATGTCCGGGTCCTGCAATTGGTTTATCTTGGCAATGATGTGCGCGGGCCGGCCTCCCTGATGGTTCTGTATCTCGCGGCCGATCATTTCCATAAATCGCTCCCGCATGTTGATCGGGGCGACGAGCAGTTTTCCGTAGTTTTGTTTGACCGACCGTCCGGTCAGCGAATGAAACAGTTCGACCATGTCTTCGGTGATCTCGGGACGGCAAGTAAACAGCCCCAGGTCGGTGTAAACGGTGGCGGTCTGCGGATTGTAATTGCCGCTGCCAATGTGCGTATAACAGCGGAGGCCGTCGGGTTCGCGGCGGACCACGATTACGGTCTTGTTGTGCGTCTTGACGCCGATCAATCCATAAACGACGTGTACGCCGGCGTCTTCCAGCATGTTGGCCCAGCGTATATTCCGCTGCTCGTCGAAACGTGCCTTAAGTTCCACCAAACAGGCGACTTGTTTACCCTGTTCGGCCGCCTGAACCAGCAGCGGCAAAAACGGGCTGTCGTCACTGGTGCGGTAAACGGTCATTTTGATGGCCAATACGTTAACATCATCCACCGCTGCGCGGACAAACCTCGCCACCGACGAATCAAAACTTTCGTACGGGTGATGCACCATGACGTCGCCGGAGCGGATCAGCGCGAAAATGTCCGAATGTTCGTCTGCCAACGTCGGCGGCGTTGTTGGCGTCCACGCTGGGTATCGCAGTTCCGGGATGGTAAGCGAGGCGATCTGCCGCAAATCTAGATAGTCGTAATCGTCCGGCATTGCATAGACCTGATCAGGCATCAGGTCGAGTTGTTCGACCACCGTGTCAAGCAGCCAGCGGTCGGCCACTTTGCCATGCTCGAGCCGCACCACGCGCTGGAGACGGCGTTGGCGAATTTCTGCGGCGACCAGTTCCAATAGATCCTCCGCTTCGTCATCCTCGTAATCGATCTCAGCATCGCGCGTGATCCGCAACGTCATTACGTTCAAAATCGTCATACCGGGGAAGAGTTCGTGCAGGTTGTGACGAATGATGTCGCGCAAACTGACAAACCGCCGTTGCTTTTGTCCGCTTGCGGTTGGGATTTGAATCCATTGAGTCAGCAGTTTTGGCACCTTAACGCGGGCGAACAGTTTTTCGTCCGTGTTGGGGTTCTTCATCGCAATTGCCAGCGAAACCGACAGGTTCGACATGAACGGGAATGGATGGCTCGGGTCCACCGACTGAGGAGTCAGCACCGGAAAAACGCTTTTGCCAAAGTGCCGATTGGCAAACTGTCGCTCCTCGTCAGTCAGTTCGTCCCACCGCAACAGGTGAACTCCACGGTCGGCCAGTTGTGGGCAGAGTTCATCGCGGAAGCAGCGGGAACGCTGCTCCAACATCGGCAGCAGCCGATCGCGTATCGCGACGGCGCGGCGCGAGAACGGTTCTGAATCGCTGTGCTTGCGGGCTTCGTAGTCGGTCAGCCGCCGCAGGATGATGCCGACCCGTTTCATGAAGAATTCATCGAGGTTGCTGGTAAAGATACTGAGGAACGACAGCCGTTCCAGTAGCGGCGTCCGCTCGTCCAGCGCCTCATGCAACACGCGATAATTGAATTCCAGCCAACTCAGATCACGGTCGAGGAACTCGACGACGCGTTCGGTGTCGCGGGGGGTTGGCTGAACGGTGGACATCTCGAGATGATCTTTCATGGGGTAGTTCGCCGGCGTCGGTATCCAAACCGATTCGGAATAACGCTGAACCGGGGCTACCGGTCCGCAGGCAGGAACCAAACTGGCGGCTGCGGCCCGGCGGCAAACGGTTACGGAACCCGCAGCTACTCCAATTCTACACCAAATCAGTAGGCTGCTAATGGGCGGCGGCTTCACAGCGGCTTAACCGTTTCCGCCGATACGGTCCTTTCCCAGCCAAGGTTGCAAGACATCGGGAACCAAAACTGTGCCGTCGGCCTGCTGATAATTCTCAAGAATTGCAATCAATGCGCGGCTAATTGCGATGGCCGTGCCGTTAAGCGTGTGCGCGAAGTGGGTTCCTTTTTCGCCCTTATTTTTAAAGCGAATTTTCAGACGGCGTGCCTGATAATCGGTACAGTTGGACGTACTGGTGACTTCACCATACTCGCCACCATCGCCACGACCGGGCATCCAGGCCTCAAGGTCATACTTGCGATAGGCCGGTCCGCCGAGATCGCCGGTCGCTGTGTCTACCACGCGGAAAGGAATGCCGAGCCCGTTGAAGATATCGCATTCGAGTCGACATAGTCTTTCGAGCATTTCGTCACTTCCATGCGGCGTGGTGAAGGCGAACATTTCGACTTTGGTAAACTGATGTACGCGATAAAGTCCCCGCGTCGCCTTGCCGTGCGCGCCGGCTTCGGTGCGGTAGCAATGGCTGATGCCGCAAAACGTCATGGGCAAATCGCTGGCGTCCAGCGTTTCGCCGGCAAACATGCCGCCCAGTGTGATTTCAGCCGTGGCGATCAGGCTGAGATCGCTGTCAGCGATGCTATAAATTTGCGTTTCCGGACCGCGGGGAATATAGCCAATGCCGTCCAGGATCTCGTTGCGGGCCAAGTCGGGTGTGATAATCGGTTTGAAGCCCTCTTTCACCAGCATCTGCACGGCGTACTGCTGCAGGGCCAGTTCGAGCATTACCGCTTCATTCTTTAAGTAGTAAAACCCGTGCCCGGCCACGCGACCGCCCGCTTCGAAGTCGAATAGATCAAGCGCCTCGCCCAGTTCGACGTGGTCTTTCGGTGCAAAATCGAACTCTGCCGGCGCGGTGTTGCCTTTGCGCAGTTCAAGATTGGCCTTGTCGTCAACGCCAATCGGAGCGTCGGCGTGCGACATGTTTGGAATGCAGCGATGGATAGCGTCGATTTGCGTCTGTAATGCGTCGACCTCCGCCAATGCGGCATCCTTTTGTTCGCGCAGTTGGCGGCCTTCTTCTTTTCTCGCTTCGCGTTCTTCGTCGTCTTTGGCTTGGCCTATCGACTTGCTGACTTCGTTCGCGCGGCGGTTAAGTTGTTCAACGTCCGTCTGTTTTTCGCGCCGTATTTGGTCCAGCTCGACCATTCGGTGGACATCGATATCGACGCCGCGGTTGCGGCAATTTTCTTCAACCAATTCGATGTTTTCAACGATGAATTTGCGATCTAGCATGGTGTCCCAAACGTCTAAAATCCAACGACCAAGGGACGATGAAGTCCCAGCCCCAAACGTTCGCGAATTTCCGCACAATTGGCCCTGTTTTCGGTTATGGGTGCTTCAGCAGGCATGAGACCTTAGTCCTTTTGAATTTTCCCCAATTCCGCCCACAGGTAAGCGCTCGACCGAATGCCGCGGTGAAAATCTGCAAGGCTGAATTTTTCGTTCGGGCTATGCGTGTTGTCGTCGCTTTGTCCCCAGCCGAGCAGCAGGGTGTCGGCGCCAAGTTGTTCAGCAAATTGTGTCACGACGGGGATCGATCCGCCCTCGCGGATGTATACCGGGGAATTGCCAAAACCGCCTTCGATTGCCGCTGCGGCGGCTTTTACATAAGGGCTGTCCAGCGGTACGACGACCCCGGGCGAAGCATGTGACGCGATCAGTTCCATCGAGATTCCCGGCGGGCAAAGTTCTTCGAGAAACGCTCGCAGGGCCTCGGTAATTTTCTCCGGTTGCTGATCTGGGACAAGCCGAAAGCTAAACTTGGCACCGGCTCGTGCGGGTAGGACCGTTTTTTCGCCTTCGCCCTGATAACCACCCCAGACGCCGTTAATGTCAAAACTGGGTCGCGACCAGCGGCGTTCGAGTACCGAAAAACCCGATTCGCCAATCGCCTCTTTTACGCCGATTTGATCGAAGAAGCGTTGATCGTTAAACGACAGGGCTTGCAGGGACTCTCGATCGCGCGACGTCATGGGCACCACGTCGTCGTAAAAACCGGGCACCTGCACCTTGTACTCATGGTCCGTTAGCGCCGACAGCATGTGGGCCAGTGTGTTGGCCGGGTTGGTGACCGCGCCGCCGAATGTGCCGGAGTGCAAGTCCTGCTTCGGGCCGGAAAGCCGAAGTTCGTAATAGGCAATTCCTCGCAGCCCGTATGTGATCGCCGGTTGGCCGGGTCCAAACTGGCACGTGTCGCTGATTACCACACAGTCGCAAGCGAGTTTTTCACGATTCGCGGCAACATAAGCTTCGAGGTTTTCACTGCCGACTTCTTCTTCACCTTCGATGACGTATTTCAAATTGATCGGCACGCTGCCGGCCGTTTTCATCCAGGCTTCGGCGCTCTTGATGTGGGTGAACATTTGGCCCTTGTCGTCCGTTGCCCCCCGCGCACACAAGTTCCCATCTCGCTCGGTGGGCTCGAACGGTGGCGAAATCCACTCGTCCAGCGGGTCGGGCGGTTGAACGTCGTAATGGCCGTAAACCAGTGCGGTCGGAACTCCACTGATTGTCGGCGACTCGGCATAGACGACCGGAAAACCGGGCGTTTCATCCAACTGTGTGGCAAAACCAAGTTGACGAAAATGATCGGCCATCCAATCGGCGGCGCGATGCACATCGTCCGCAAAGTTGCTGTCGGCACTGACACTGGGAATACGCAGAAGTTCGCACAATTGCGACTCGAACGCCTCTTTATTCGCTTTGAGATAGTCGTCGATTTCCTTGAGCTTTGGGCCCATTTTTTGCCAACTTCCTATTGCCTGCCGTAATCCAACGCCTGAACGAGGGATTCGTTGTGAGTGCTACTGCGTGTACCCCGCTGAGTTTTTGCTTTGCGGTGTTTCGTGCCGCAGCGGGCTCTTTGCCACTCCTATCGGCGTACAATATAATAAGCCGCTCGCGATTAGGCCATGAGTCGCGCGACGGGGAGAAGTATGGAAGAAGAAACGCCGACTATCGTCCGGCCGACGAGAAAACGCAAAACGGATCAAGACCGGCGGCCTCAGCGGCAGCCGCGTTACCACGTCATTTTGTGGAATGACGACGATCATACTTACGAATACGTCGTTAAAATGCTGCGCGAGTTGTTCGGGCACCAGATGGAACACGGATTTCAGTTGGCGGAGGAAGTTGACGGGCGTGGACGGGCCATTATCTTAACGACGACCAAGGAACACGCCGAACTGAAATGTGAGCAGATTCACGCCTATGGAAGGGACCCCGTGATCAAAGCTTGCTCGGGGTCGATGTCTTCAACGATCGAACCGGAGAGCTAGAGGGCAATGAATGATTAGGGCATGGGGCCGCGGGGCCCTTTATTCCTGTCATCTGCTTGATCCCCCCCATCCGCCATGTCCGAGGCCACACTTCGAACCGTCACGCTCGGCTGCAAAGTCAATCAATATGAGACGGAACTCGTCCGCGAAGGGTTGTTAGCCGCAGGGTACGTTGACGCTGCGACGGACGAAACGGCCGATTTGTGCATCGTCAACACGTGTACGGTGACCGCCGAAGGCGACTCGAAGAGCCGTCAGACGATCCGCCGACTGGCGCGGCGCAATCCTGCCGCACGGATTGTCGTGATGGGATGTTACGCCACCCGGGCGCCGGACGAAATCGCCGCGCTGCCGGGGGTGGTCGAAGTTGTCACTGACAAACGGGAGTTACCGGATTTGATGGGCCGCTTTGGCGTCGTCGATATTCCCGCCGGTGTCAGCGGCCTGAGTGGGAGGCATCGCGGTTATGTGAAAGTACAAGACGGCTGTCTGCTGCGATGCAACTTTTGCATCATTCCGAAAGTTCGGCCGACGATGTACAGTCGGCCGATGGCGGAAATCATTGAGGAAGTTCGCCGACTGGTCGGCAACGGCTATCGGGAAATTGTGCTGACCGGCATTCATCTCGGCCACTACGGCGTCGATTTCAATCGCCGGTTGCCGAAGTCACAGTGGACAAGACTGTCGCATTTGGTTCAGCGCGTTGCCGCATTGCCGGGCGACTTTCGGGTGCGGCTGTCCAGTATTGAAGCGACCGAAGTCACGCGTGAACTGATCGATGTCATGGCGGGGCACTCGGGGCGTGTTTGTCCGCATTTGCATGTTTCGATGCAGAGCGGCAGCGACGCCGTACTGCGGCGGATGCGCCGTCGCTGGGGCAGTCGGCGCTATATCGACCGGTGCCGGTTGGTGCAAGAAAGGCTCGATCACCCGGCGATCACCACGGATATCATCGTCGGATTTCCCGGTGAAACGGACGGGCAATTCGAAGAAACTTGCCAGGTAGCCCGCGAAGTTGGATTTTCGAAGATTCACATCTTCCCGTTCAGCCCCCGTCGCGGCACGCCCGCCGCGGATTTTGACGACCAACTGCCGAAACATGTCAAGCAACAACGCGCTCGCCAATTAGCAGAAGTCGAGGCGGAATTGCGAGACAGATATTTTGAATCACTGCTTGGTCGACGGCTGCAGGTCCTGGTCGAGGGTCCATCGAAGGTGGAAAATGGGGGCATGACCGGAACCGCCTGCCGATACGCGCCG
>JAYGDO010000057.1:0-4623 GCA_046582885.1 Pirellulales bacterium
GGCCGCTCCGGACGTTCGCCTTCTTCGGCCAACGCCACCGGCGCCATGAAAAATGCCACCAGCAATGAAAGTAAAAAGCTTTGCTTCATCGAAAGACCTCCCAAAAATGTTCCCTCGAACCAAACGTAAAACCACCGACGATACGCAACCCCCGACAGACCCGGGCTACTCTTACACCGCCGCTTGCGGCCTTCCCAATCCCCCAAATTAAAAGGATTGCGGGGCCCAGATTCCGGCAGAGCCGCCGGACGGAGTTCTCACCTCGCCCGCTAACGATTCTAACGGACGATCGGGGTCGAATTCTACACACTTTCGCTATCTAATTTTCCGTCTTTCATCAGAATTTCCAGATAACTCCGCCGCTCGCTGACCGAAAGTGCCAATTCCCGGGCCAATTCGATCACACAGGTTCTCGCGGCAGCGAATGTTTCGTCGTCCGCGACGACCTCGAGTTCGACAAACGCACCGACGCCGTCGACGTGATCGATTACCACCTCGACCGAAAAGTCGCCCCGCTCAATCACGGCGTAACGCCGCACCTTCCTCACCTCGCCAACTTGGGAAAACCCCAATGCGACCAGTGGCTCAATGTAGTGATCGACCGTTGTTTCCCCGACAGGCAACGGCAATTCGATCTCGCGACGCGACTTGGTTTGCTGGTCGAGTCGCGGTCCTTTGTATGTAATGAATACATCATGGCCGCTCCGGCGAATCCGCAGCGCCTCGTCGGTCGCCGCGAAGTCGCGGGCCGGGTGCGCAAAGTAGCAGTCAACCTGTGCGATCGGCGGCCCAAAATTCGCGCCTGCTTGCATTACCTTCTTCTCGACCGCAGCAACGTCTGCCACGCGAAATTTCTGCTCTACTTCGTATTTCATTGCGGTCGGGGGGTTGGTGGTATCGAGCCGCCATTCTAGCATTTTCGACGACCTGCGCATGCTAGCGTTCGCTTTCGGGCTACCCCACGGCTGCCGATTGATATTGCCGGCGGGTATCCGTATTGCTATTTTCCCGCCGATTTTAGCTGCGGTACCTTGTCCGCGCGGACGTTCACCGCACACCTTTACATATAGGAGTTGTTCGCCATGCGGCCAGTCGCATGTCGGTACGCCGTTTGTTTATCGTTGCTTTGCGTGCTGTTTACGGCAGGCTGTCGTAACGGCGGCTCGGTCGCCGGATTGCCTCCGTTCGCGCGAGGCCCTTATGCAGCCAATCCAAATGGCGACGGGGCGGAGCCAAATCAATTCGACCGACGATTAGCAAACGATACGCGAAAGTTCGGCAGCCGCGTTTCACCGTTGCCGAACAAGAGCGGATCGTTGGCCGAAGACTTAAAGAACGCACGCGCGCACGCGCGGTTGCAGGACGAGCATTTGCGGGCCGTCAACGAACGGCTGCGGCAGGCCGCAACCCAACTTGCCCAATTGCAAGGCAAGGATACCAGCGGCCAATCGCGGGCCGACTCGCTTGACCGCGTAAATCAGGAAAAGGAGCGGCGGCTTGCCGCCGCGCGCCAAGATGTCCAGCGTCTAGAAACACAACTTTCGCAACTTCGCAACCAATTGGAGGACAGGGACGCAGAGTTGGCCAAAGCTCGTGCCTCGCAAGAACGGCTCGTGTCCAATCGAGCCCGCGGTAATGTGTCGATCACGCCCAACGCCGGTAGCCGGCTACCCTTGATCAACGTGCCGAATGTCCAGGTCCGGCGCGATGGTGACGTCGTCCGGATTCAAATCTCGGCCGACCAACTCTTCAACGCCGGGACCGTCCAACTAATCCCCAGTGGACGGGCGACCCTCCAGCAAGTCGCCGCGGCCATCTCACGCACGTACGCAAAGCAGCGTATTGGAATCGAGGGCCACACTGCGCAAGCCAGCGCCGGCGGGCCGTGGCGCGACGGTCACCATCTGTCATCCGCGCAGGCGATGGCCGTCTACGAACTGCTCTCCCGCCAGCCCGAGATCGCCGCCAACCAGCTCCACATCACCGGCCACGGCGCGAATCATTCGGTCTATTCAAACGCCACACCTGCGGGCCAACGCAAAAATCAGCGCGTCGAGATCGTCGTCTATCCTGAAACTCTCTAACGATCTTGCCGATCGCCATCCATAGCCTCACTTGCTTCCAAGAGGCTACAATACCCCGCATGCGAACTTACGCCACCGCCCGCGCGTCTTGTTGCCAATGATTGCAATCGTCGACTACCAAATGGGCAACCTCCGCAGCGTTCAAAAGGGCTTCGAACGCGTCGGGCACGCGGCAACCATCACCAGCGACCCGAACGTGCTGGCCGATGCGGATAAAGTCGTCCTGCCCGGCGTCGGCGCGTTTGAGGACGCGATGGCGGAACTCGAGCGGCGAAATCTGGTTGCCCCGATTAAAGCGGCCATTGAAGACAACCGACCATTTCTCGGTATCTGCCTGGGACTGCAACTTTTGTTTGACACCAGTTACGAACACGGCGCACACGCTGGGCTGGGCGTCGTCGCCGGCGAGGTCGTCGCATTTGACGTCCCCAGACCGTTGAAGGTCCCACACATGGGCTGGAACTCGCTAACGTATCAACAGGCCTCGCCGCTGCTGGACGGCCTGGACGAGGGCATCTACTGCTATTTCGTCCACTCGTATTACGTCGTGCCGAAAGAGCCGTCGGTTACGGTCGCGGTGGCGAACTACGACCGTCCCTTCTGTGCAATGATCCAGCGCGGCAACCTTTTTGCCACCCAGTTCCATCCCGAAAAGAGCCAAACCAACGGGCTGCGAATTCTGCAAAACTTTGCCGAATTACACGGCGAACGATAATAAAAAACGCCCATCGGTAAAGCTCTGATTTCGCCTCGCCACCACCTGGATGCAGGACGGCAAACCCTTCCAGCCGGTCTTGTGCCGGATCCACCAGCAGCAGACCGCCAGGGACAGCGTCACAATAATCACCCACGCTGACCATTTCGTATTTGGGTAGACAACCGCGGAAGTAGTCCCGGGATCTAACGAACTACGAGGGACCATCGCAACAGGGGCAACTTTCGGTTGGACAAATGTCAGCCGGAGGCGAGAATTCTATTGGCGGCAGTCGGGAGAGATCAAGCAAAGCCCGTCGCGACCCCTCCTCCAGAACCTGAATTCCTCGCAACCGGCAGGATTTCCGTCCAGAGAAACTAAGGAGTGACAAGCTCCAAAATTTATTGCCGGCCTGCAACGCGAAGTACAGGAAGCAGTACAGGAACTTGTTCGTGGAACGAAAGTTTGCGACCTATTCGGGACAAACGGCCGTTCAAATTTCAATGTCTCAACGTGATTTGTACTTTTCTGTTGGCGGATTTTTTCATTTCTTTTTGCGACCGTTCTACCAGCCTGAACTGTCAGAACCGCCGAGCCGCATTACTGGCACCTTGAAAAGGGACGCCGTCTTTGCCATATTCCGGGATTATTTACAACTTTACGACCCGCCCGACGGGCTACGGACTGCCGATGCAGATATGGCCTGCGATCGACCTTCGCGGTGGCCGTTGTGTGCGACTTGTGCAAGGTGATTACGACCGGGAAACGGCCTATGCTGACGACCCGGTCGCAATGGCCCGTCAGTGGGCCGAGCAGGGTGCCGAGTTTCTGCATTTGGTGGACCTGGACGGTGCCAAAGAGGGCCAACCGGTAAATTTGGAATCGGTGCGTGCGATTGTCCGTGCCGTAGATATTACGTGTGAACTGGGAGGAGGCATTCGCGACGAAGCGGCCATCGAGGAGCTATTGCAACTAGGGCTCAGCCGGCTTGTCGTTGGAACTCGGGCATTGAAAAGCCCCGATTGGTTTCGCCAGATGTGTAACAAGTATCCCGACAAACTGGTCCTGGGCATTGACGCTCGCGATGGCATGGTCGCCACCGACGGCTGGCTGGAAACGAGTCAAACACCGGCGGTTGAATTGGCCTTGCAATTTGCGGACTTGCCATTGGCCGCGTTGATTTATACCGACATTGCCCGCGATGGAATGCTCACTGGACCGAACCTTGACGCCATGTGCGAAATGAAACAATCGGTTGCCATACCGGTAGTCGCATCCGGCGGCGTCGGTACAACGCAAGACGTCATCCGGCTCGCGAAAATTCCCATGGCCGGATGCATCATTGGCAAAGCACTCTACGAAGGCACCGTTTCACTACCGGAGGCACTGGCCGTTGCCCACTCCGCTTTGCAATAGAAACCACAACCACAAATCAACGTTTGATTTCAAGCAACCTAAAGGATACACCTCATGGCGAACCACAAGCTGGAAGATATTCGCAACATCGTTTTGGTCGGACACGGCTCGTCGGGAAAAACCACGCTGGCCGACAAGTTTCTGACCGAAACCGGTACCATAAAAGCGAATCCCAGCGTCGATGACGGCACGAGTATCTGCGACTTTGACGAGGAAGAAAAAGCGCACGAGTATTCGGTCGAATCGTCCATTACGCATTTCCAACACGCTGGCAAGCGATTCAACGTCATCGATACGCCCGGATATCCGGATCTAATCGGCCAGGCTATCGGCGCGCTACGTGGTGTCGACACGGCAGCGATTTTCGTCGAGGCGGCGGGAGGGATTAAAGTCAACACGCGCCGCGTTTTTCAAGAGGCCGAAAAAGCC
>JAYGDO010000062.1:0-4520 GCA_046582885.1 Pirellulales bacterium
GGCTGGCGGCTCGGTGCAGTCCCAGTCTGGAAAATCGACAAGCGTGTTCGTGCTGCGCTGGAACGCAAACGAAAAAGATGTTGAGATTACGTCAAAACTGCCCCTGAAAGGTCGGCCACTTGACGACCTCCAGACGCTGCCGGCTTTGCCGGTTGGAACCAGCGACATGGCAGCCGTGATGATCGGCGATGTTATTTACGTGGCGGGTGGAAACACCTCGAACGGCGCTACCGACAATTTTTGGCGTCTCGATTTGTCGAAACGCGGTGATGCCCCCGGCAGCGGCGGGAACGCGAACGCTTTCAACTGGGAGAAATTGCCCTCCTGGCCCGGGCCCCCCCGCAGTCATGCAATTGGCGTTGTACAGAATGACGGCAGCGGCAACTGCTTCTACCTGTTTAGCGGACGAAACAAACAAACCGCCACGCCGTTCAAACTGCTTACTGACGCTTACCGCTTTAGCCCGAAAGAGTATAGCCGCCAGCAACGAAAGATTAAGTCCTCCGAACAGTTCCAAGTCTGGAAACAACTCAAAGAGATCAAAGTACACGGCGAAAAATCTCCGCGCTGCCTGATGGCCGGAACCGGCGCTAAACTTGGCAACCAACACATCGCCGTCTTTGGGGGCGATACGGGAGAGCTCTTCAGACAACTTGAAAACGAGTTTCCCCTGCAAATTAAAGCAGCGGCCGGCACGGGCGACACACAGTTGGCCGACCAACTCGGGGCACAGCGGAACAAGCTGCGCGACACGCATCCGGGATTTAGCCGTGACATCCTGCTGTATCACACAATCACAGACACCTGGGTCAAGAAGGGCGAAACGCCGGAGACCAGTCAAGTTACAACATCGGCCGTCCAATGGCGTGACCGAATTGTCATTCCGACCGGCGAGATCCGCCCCGGCGTCCGTACACGCAAAATCTGGATGGCCAAGCCGCTCGAGAACGCACAAGGTTTCGGCGTCGCCAACTGGACAGTGGTGGTGCTATACACGTGTGCCTTGCTCGGATTGGGCGTGTATTTTTCGGGAGGAGAAAAATCGACGGACGATTTCTTTCTGGCCCGGGGACGAATTCCATGGTGGGCCGCCGGGCTTTCGATTTTTGCCACGATGCTCAGTGCGATTACGTATCTGGCGATTCCGGCCAAGGCGTTCGAAGGTGATTGGACACTGTTCCTCTACAACATGGGAATTCCGCTGGTTGCGCCCTTTGTCATCCTTTTCTACCTGCCATTTTTCAGAAAACTCAACGTCACGACGGCCTACGAGTACCTGGAGGCGCGGTTCGATGTCGGCATACGAATCGTCGGCAGTTCATCCTTCATCCTGTTTCAATTGGGCCGTATGGGAATCGTCGTCTTACTGCCCGCACTGGCGTTGTCGGCAGTGACCGGATTAACGGTGGTAACGTGCATCATCATCATGGGTGTGCTCAGCACCGCATACACCGTACTGGGCGGAATCGAAGCCGTTATCTGGACGGACGTGTTGCAGACGATAGTCCTCGTCGGTGGAGCCCTGGCGGCGGTGTTTATCATGGCAACCAACATCGATGGCGGGCTCGGCGAGATAGTCGACATCGGATTGAAAGAAGGCAAATTTAACCTCGCCCAAATGCACTGGGATTGGACCGGTGACGCACTGGCGATCATCATCATCGGCTCGATTCTCAACAACTTATTGCAATACACCAGCGACCAGGCAATCGTCCAACGATATATGACGGGGCAAACCGACCATGAGGCCCGCCGCGCGATTTGGCTGAACGCTCTACTCGTTATTCCAGCGTCAATTCTGTTTTTTGGTGTCGGCACCGCGCTGTACGTTTTTTACTTGAATCACCCGGATCGACTGGTACCAATCGGTGACAGCCAACAAATCTTTCCGTGGTTTATCGTCACGGAAATGCCCGCCGGACTGGCCGGGCTGGTGATCGCCGGGGTGTTCGCGGCCGCCATGTCCACGCTGGACAGCAGCATGCACTCAATCGCAACTGCGTTGACCATCGACTTTTACCGGCGATTCCAACCCGACAGGTCGGAGGAATACTTCCTGAAAGTCGCGCGAATTTTAACGATACTCCTTGGCGTACTGGGTACGGTCAGCGCGATTGTCATCTGGGGCTTCAATTTCCGCAATCTTTGGGACTACTACATCGGCTTTGTGGGACTGTTGCTGGGTACATTGGGCGGACTGTTTACGTTAGGCATCTTTACACGGCGCACGAGTTCCATCCATGCCTGGATCGGCGTGGTCGCCGCAGCCGCGGCAATGGGCTACGCCAAGTACGGCACCGGCCTGAGCGGCAAGGTTCACGGCGCGATTGCGATGGCGGCCTGCGTCGGCGTCGGCGCGATTTCCGGGTTCTTGATCCGGCGCCGGCCGCAAAACGTGGAAGGACTTACGATCGGCTCGCCGCAACCAGCGGACTAAGCGTGACGGTGAAGTGGCGAGATTATCCGCAACAACGCCGTTTTTCCGAGATTTCATCCGCATTCCGCCGATTCGAACCGCAAACCGCGCTGGGAATCGCTTGAAATTTCGCGGAAATTAGGCCATGCTGACCGCTGGGAGTTTCTTAGCCCGGCTGCAATGCCCGAGGACCGGGAACGATGGCGATATCCACGTGGCAGAACGTAATTGCGGAGCTCCGCAAGAGCCAGTTGCTCGCGCCCGACGAGCTCGACGAGGCGATCGTCGCCACCCGCGACTTGTCGGATCCTTCCGTGATCGCGCGCAAACTCGTTACCGAAAGCCTGCTCACCCGGTGGCAGGCCGCTGAACTGATTAGCGGCCGCATCCCGTTAAAGATCGGCAAGTACCGCCTCCGCGACCAAACGGGTTTCACCGACTTGGGACCGGTCTACGCCGCCGAAAACATCGAGACGGGAAACCGCGTCGAGCTGAAAACCATCGGCCAGAAAGTTGATAGTGAATCGCCGGAGTTTAAATGCTTCGTCAACGAGTCGCGGGTCATCGCCTCGATCAACCATCCGAATGTTTTGCGGATCTGCGAGATCATTTTCGATAGCGGCACGGCGTACCTCGTGACGGAAGATCACGGCGGCCGTGCTTTGCAGCGCCTGGTCGAAAAGCAACATCTCCTTTCGCCGGAACTGGCCGCCGATTATATCTGCCAAGCAGCCGAAGGAATGGCCGAGGTTCACAGCCACGACCTGGTCCATCGTGAACTGCGCCCGGACAACCTATTTGTTGACGAAGAAGGAACGATCAAGATCGGCGGCCTCGGGGTGGCCTGTCTCGCGCAGAATTCTCCGAAAAAATCGACGGCGGCCGATGCGGTCAAATATCTGTCGCCGGAACAGGCCAGCGGCGACGAGGCTGGCCCCGCTTCCGACGTTTACGCGCTGGGCTGCATCTTTTACTTTTTGTTGACCGGCCGACCGCCTTTTTCCGACGGCAACACCAAACAGCAACTGCAGCAACGCCTCGAAAACGCGCCGCCGCCGGTTACCGAGCTTCGTTCCGATGTGCCGGAGGAAATCGCCGCCGTTTGCGCAACGATGCTGGCGACGTCGCTTGAATCGCGTTATGGCGATGCCCATGACGTCGTCGCAGCACTTTCGCCCTGGCAGACGACAACGCCCGAAGCCGACGACGCGCCGACTTCCGTGGTTCCGCTCCACCTCGATAATGCGGACAATTCTGTAGGCAGCCTACCGACCGCCACCCTGGCTCACGCCCGCGCCACGCCGAAACGCGCGAATCGCACAAACGAGCGGGAAGCGGAACCGGCTGCTGTTGATATTTTGGGCTCCACCGTTGCGGCTAAAAGTAAAAGCTCGCGCTACGCGGCCACAAGCAAACGTAAACAACCACAGATCATCGTAACGGCTGTCGTTCTCGTGGGTCTGCTCGTTGCGGGTGGCGTGACGGTCTATACATGGTTGCCGGATGACGACACCAGGCACGCTCGGCGATCGCCGAAGGCCCGCAAGTCGAAGGTGGCTTCCCAAGAACCGTTAAGTCGTCAAGATGAACCGGCGCGGGCGGAAAGAGAAAAAGCGATTGCCGGAACAGCAGCCGCCGAAAAAGCGTCCCGCGAACCTAAATCTGCAGCTGGAAATTCTGACGGCAAGCCCCCCGACGCACCCGGCCAGTCCAACACGCCGCTCGCAACGACCGACGGCGGCGAAGCGACCGCTGGCGGAGATGCCAAGACCGATCTGCCGGAAGATGTCCAAGAGAAACCGGCGGCATCGGAAAGAGAAGAGGCAGCTGCCGAAAAAGCACGCCAAGATAAGCTAGCGCGGGTGGAAAGAGAAAAAGCCGCTGCCGAAAAAGCCGCTGCCGAAAAAGCCGCCGCCGAAAAAGCTCCGCCACCAACATCTTCAAAGCCGTTTACGTTGGAGCAACTGGCCGAGACAATTTCGTTGCCGCCGCCCGAATCGAAGAATACGGAACCCGTGGTGATCGGCAGACTGCCCGGGGCGCTGCCGGAAGATTTTACCATCCGCCTGCACAGCAACCCCGCCGAGCCGGATCGTCTGAACCC
>JAYGDO010000065.1:0-3495 GCA_046582885.1 Pirellulales bacterium
CAGCCTTCTTCTTCTTGGGGGCTGCCTTCTTCTTCTTCTTCGCTTTCTTCTTAGCCACAGTCCGTCCTCCGTACTAATTTCCAGACTAAACGCGACTCGACGTCCTTCAGAGCACGCTGAATGTCACGAGTCCATCTCGCCTGGTACCAAGAGACCACATCATTCCGATCTGCCATCGCCACGCTACGCACGCGACAAACAAAACGACAAATCTCAGTGGCCCGTAGACTCCTTTCACTCGATGTCAACGTCGTTTAGTTCATCTGCAATCATCGACGTTGAGTAAAATCATCACAATCTGCGTTTTTGCGTCAATACCTTCTTGGCAAAAAATTGAAAAAAAAATTCCGCAATGTGTGCGCTGCGACGAGCAATAACTTTACTTCTTGCTTTTTTGGTCGCGTACGTCGATGTCCAACAGTTGTTTCCCTCCTCGCATGCAACCGCACGTAGTGCGTGACCGATTTGTTTCTCAGTAATTCGCGATACAACCGAACAACCCAGAAAAACCTTTGTATTTTTCGCCAAACTCGATTCGACTAACTCATTCGTCGCCGCCGCCAATCTAAAATTTTCTCGCCCGTCTCAAAGTTTTTATTCGATTAGTACAGCGCAACTGTCGTTCCATCCTCAAGCTGGCCGGAAGGTTGAGAGGATCGCATTGATACGCCAAAAATATTTTGAAAATCCGGTCGGCGAGTCCGCAAATAAACCCAGCGGCGCATTGAACGGCGCGCCAGCGGCACTTCCTCCTCCGCGCCGCGCCAAGATTTAACGATCGTCCGCCACGCGGATTGCCAATGTCGCATCCTCAAATGGATCGGATCACGGCCGTACCACCGTGGATCCAATGCGACCATTTTCGCCCCATATAAAATACCGATGTGGGTGATACGCTCGTTGAGTTCGCGGGCGAGATTGGAGACCTCACCGAGCGAATACCGACAAGATGGAAAAAAGAGCCGCCGAAAGAACCGAAACCTTGAAGCCGAAAGGCTTTCCAGGTTTGATATCGGCAGTTGTGTCATGACGATTCTGGCGTCAAGTTGGGACAACCTCTGCAGACAAATTTCAACCCAGGCAACGATCGTTGCGACGGGTGTATGGTAGAGAATGTCGTTGCCGATGTCGGTCAGCAGTGCAAACAAATTCTGCGGCGGTTGCTGCCTAATCGCGGGCCACAACTGGCACTCGACAATTCCCGGCAGGCAACGACCCAGCACAGATGCCGCCTGACCATACGACCGACCATGTCCCAGCGCCGTCATCACGCGGAGGGGCCGGCCGACGGAGATTCTCGACGTTTCTACGACCGTCGAAATACCGCGCGTGAGATTGCTCGCACCCAAAAGTACAACCGTGGGGTCTACACGATCCACATCACGATTTGATTCGCGCGATTCAATGCCATCGATTCTGGCCACCAAAGCCACCTCGCCCGGACATCTGTTGCAATACCGTGTAGCTGGAGAATGCCAAGTAGCCGAACAACAGAGCCATGAACATTCTTTCAAAAACCATTAACGCGCAGACGGCAATGCCCGCGCCGGTAAAGATTGAAAGCAGCAATGACTGTCGCACTCCGTCATGCGGGTTCGCCCGGAGAAATATCTCTCGAGAGATCTGGCCCCCGTCGAGCGGATAAACCGGCAACAAATTGACCAGGCCCCAAAACAAATTGATCTGAATCAAATAGTAGATCAACCAGTCGACTTCGGCGATCGGGTTGTAATCAAAAATTATGAACGGGAGTCCCGAAACCAACGCGATCTCTCGCCCCGCCGCTAACATGAGCGCCAACACCATAGCGAGAAACAAAAAACCGGCCAGCGGCCCCGCAAAAGAAATAACGACCGAACTCCTCGTGGTATGGTACGTCGGCCGATAGGAAGCAAGTCCCCCCATCCCATAAAGCGTGACCCAAGGTTTCCAACCGTGTGCCAGTGCCGCCACCGCGTGGCCCAATTCGTGAATCAGGATCGAAACAAATAGCGCAACGACCCAAATCAACAGTTTCAGTCCTCCGTCTTCAGATTCCGCCGCCGGTATCCCCAAAATCAGTGCGACGATCCAAAAGAACGGGTGCACGCGCACCGGTATGTCGAAGATTTTGAAATGCAAATCGCCTTGCGAAGGTGGTGGTTCGCCGAGCAGCACAGGTGTCTCCAGTGTGGGACGCGGATTCTCAAGTCCACGGACCGATTCTAGCCGGACCGATTTGATGCGACCATGTCGGTCGAGACAGGAGTGGATGAAATAAAGTGCGGACGCGGTACGGGGGGCGGCGGCGGAGCCAGATTCCGCATCAAATATTCCGCCGCCCGCAGCGACGCACCGCCATCTGCAAAGTTCGCCTTCAGCGCGGCGAGCTGCGCGATCCGCCGCCGTCGATCGGTTGCGTCGGTCAGCCAGTCAATCAAGTGATCGGCGACTTGCCGGGATTTGTCTTCATAGGTTGGGTATTCGGGAAACGGGATTCGATCCGCGTCCGCCGCGGTCGGATCGTACGGCTGTAGCCCGCCGCAAAACGGGTCATCCACCGCCAGCAGGTTGACCAACGTGATGAACCGAACCTTGATCAATCCCGAGGCGCGAAACAACCAGCCCGTCAGTCGCGGCACGCGATAGTGAATTACCGTCGGCTTTTCGTGATAGAGCAATTCGAGTGACACCGAACCCGAACAGGCCATGCAGCAATCTGCCGATCGAATCAGCTCAGGGGTCCGGCCGGAGAACACTTCGATCGGAATTTCGGTCCGCTGGAGAAACGGCCGCACCGTATCGACATGCTTCCGCTTAAAACAAGCCACCGCAAAGCGTGCGTCCGAGACCGAGGACTTCACTCGAGCCGCGGCTCGTGCGAAGCATTCCATGTTGTTTTTCACTTCCTGTGTCCGCGATCCCGGCAAGATCGTTATCAGGCGGCCGCCCTGAGAGCGTTGCCGCCGCAGGAATCGCTCGTCCAACTTCTGCGAGCGTAACTCGTCGAAGTAGGGGTGCCCGACAAAATGTGCATGGCATCCGCGGTCGCGATACCAACGCTCTTCAAACGGAAGCTTGCAAAGCACATGATCGACCAAGCGGCGCATCTTCTTCACCCGCCACGATGCCCAAGCCCAAAGTTGCGGCGCGCCGTAATAGACGACCGGTATCCCATGCGCTTTTGCACGCCGCGCAATCCACCAATTGAACCCCGGGTAGTCGATCAGCACGACGACATCCGGACGTCGATGGCGAAACCAACGGTCGGCCTCTGTCGCCAGATTCAAAAACTTGGGAATGTGTGCGAGTACCGGGCCCACACCCATTACAGCAAGTTGCGTTAGGTCCGCGTTTAGACGGCAACCGACCGCCGCCATTCTGGGACCGCCGTACCCAACCGCTTCAACATCCGGACAAAGCCGCCGCAACTCTCGAATTAAATTCGCGCCGTGTAAATCGCCGCTCGGTTCGCCAACCGAAAAAAAGATCTTCATGCGGCGAGTATTGCAAATC
>JAYGDO010000117.1:0-2428 GCA_046582885.1 Pirellulales bacterium
TCGAAATGCTGACGAACATCATCGGCCGTGATGTCCTCTAAGTGTGCCGACTCCCACATGCCCGCACAATTCACGAGCGCTTCGACGTGACCGAACCGCTCCAGCGTGGTGACCAGCATTTGTCTGACGTCGTTTTCGTCCGTGATGTCGGCGGGGACCGTGATGGCAGGCGTGCCTTTACCCGTAAGTTGCCGCAAAATTTCTTCCGCTTTGCTGATCGCCTGATGGGTATGAATCGCGATTTGATAACCGTTGGCTGCGAGCGTCCGCGCCACACAATTGCCGATTTGCGACGACCCGCCTCCGATTACAAGAGCAACAGGTTCATTTCTTCCGCGGTCATGCCATCGTCGTGCGAGAACTGCAACAATGAATCAATGTGTCGAGTTTACACGGCGCTGGCCGAATTGGCCAGCGACAAATTCTGTCAGCATCCCCCACTGCATGCCGGCCGGCAAGTTCTACTAGTTGTCTTTGCTGTACTTCCCAGTAACAATGCAGGTGTGGCCAAGGGCTGCCGTTACCAACCTGTTCATTCACTTTAAGGCGCGATTGTGCCCCAAGTCACCGTCCCTAAATTGACGGCCATGAAATCGGCTGGTGAAAAGATCACCATGCTGACAGCCTATGACTACACAATGGCCAAGTTGGTTGATGCGGCCCACGTCGACGGAATTCTGGTCGGCGACAGTATGTCGATGGTCGTGCAAGGCCACGCCAACACCTTACCGGTCACGTTGGATGAAATGATTTACCACGCCGAAATGGTCGGCCGCGCGGTCGAACATGCTTTGGTCGTCGTTGACATGCCGTTTCCCAGTTACTTAGTCGGAGCGAACAAGGCCATCGAAAACGCTGGCCGGATATTGAAAGAAACGCGTTGTCAGGCGGTCAAACTCGAGGGCGGCGAAGACCAGGCTAACGTTATCGCGGCGCTCACCTGCGCAGGTATCCCTGTTATGGCGCACGTCGGGCTGCGTCCACAGAGCGTCCATCGGCTGGGTGGCTACAAAGTCCAGCGAGATTTTGATCAACTCATGGCTGACTCGCGCGCCGCCGAACGAGCCGGCGCTTTCGCGGTGGTGTTGGAGTGTATTCCGGCGGAGGCGGCCGAGCGAATCACCGGCGAATTGCAGATTCCCACGATCGGTATCGGCGCGGGCGCCGGTTGCGACGGGCAAGTGCTGGTCATCAACGACCTGCTGGGAATCACGGCCGGCAAGTTGCCGCGCCACGTGAAACGCTACGCCAATCTCGGCGAAGAAATCACCGCCGCCGCCGTCCAATTCCGAAACGAAGTCCGTGATGGCGCATTTCCCACCCATGAGCAATCGTTTAAATGAGCTCTAGGCCAATGGGGTACAGAGCAAGGTACTCCATCTCCGATGTCCTCCGCTTCCTATCATGCCTAATCGCCTCGCCGACGAGACCAGCCCGTACCTGTTGCAGCACAAAGACAATCCCGTCAACTGGTATCCCTGGGGCGACGAAGCGATGCGGCTTGCACGGGCCGAGGACAAGCCGATTTTCCTCTCAATCGGTTACTCGGCGTGCCACTGGTGCCATGTGATGGAACACGAGAGTTTTGAAAACGAAACGATCGCCGCGCAGCTGAATGCCGATTTTATCTCGATCAAAGTCGATCGCGAAGAGCGGCCCGACCTTGACCAAATCTATATGGATGCCGTCCAGGCGATGACCGGGCGTGGCGGATGGCCGATGTCGGTTTTTCTGACTCCCAATCTCGAACCGTTCTACGGCGGCACGTACTGGCCGCCGGCGCCGCGGATGGGCATGCCCGGTTTCGGGCAAGTTCTCGAAGGCGTCCAGGCGGCGTGGAAAGATCGGCGCGAGCAGGCACTGGAGCAGGCCGCCAAGCTGACGCAATTTCTTCGCGGACAAGCTGGTGGCCAATCGGGGCCGCAGATGCGGCAGCCGACGAATGATGACGGGAACGGAGTGATCGGTATCGACAATGAGGAGGCCTTAAGCACGGGGCTGAATGCGTCTCTGCTCCCCCGCGCCGAGGCGGCACTGCGGCACGTCTTCGATCCCACCAACGGTAGCTTCGGCGGCGCTCCGAAGTTTCCACATCCGATGAACTTGCGATTGCTACTGCGGCTGTGGCAGCGCACGGGCAGGTCTGCGCTGAAAGACATAGTCACATTGACGCTCGACAAAATGGCGGCCGGAGGCATCTACGATCAGCTAGGCGGGGGGTTTCATCGCTACTCGGTCGATGCCCGCTGGCTGGTGCCTCATTTCGAAAAAATGCTCTACGACAACGCGCTGTTGGCGACGTGTTACCTGGAGGCGTTTCTGGCGACGGGAAATGACGCGTATGCCCGCGTCGCCAGGGAGACGCTTGATTACGTGCTACGAGAGATGCAGCATCCGGAAGGCGGCTTCTACAGTACGCAAGATGCCG
>JAYGDO010000153.1:0-6098 GCA_046582885.1 Pirellulales bacterium
CGGCGCGGGCGCGGGCGCGGACGGGAAGATCGACCGAAAGGCATTTGCAGACAAAATGCAGCGAGGACGGCTCCAATTTCGCGTTTGAGCGGCCGATGTAGATTGTCGCCAGTGCCGAAATCCGCAATTCGCTTGAGTACTTCTTGTTGTTGACCAGCGATTGCAACCGAGTGACAAATGCGTCGTCGATCGCCGACTTCGCCAGCGCACGGACCGTCGCCACGGTCCGCGCGACGAGTTGTACCGAATCCGACGCCAACAGTCCCCGCAATGGCCCGGCCCATTTTTTGGGGATTTGCTGCAGTCCGCTGGCGGCCGCCGCGTCGAGAATCGCCAGTTTCGTCGCCGCCGACCCCTCGCCCACGAGCCCCGCGGCAATCACGGTCTGAACCGCCTCGCCGTGCGCATATCGCGCCAGCCGTGTCGAGAATTTGCTCCGCAGCTCGCCGGTCATGATTTCCTCACGAAAAACCTCGGTCAGCTGCGCCGCCCAGCCCGGGTGATGATCGGCAATCCACCAAGCCGCCTCGCGCAGCCCCGTTTGCTTGGAGGTTAGCAGCGGCACAACGTCCTCGGGGGACAACTGATCGCCCGGCATCTGATCCAGTGCGATCATTGCGGCGCGCAAGGTCCCCGCCCGGGGGCTCCGCAGACCACGCCGCACGAGATCGGCATCGCCGATTTCCATTAGGGCGTAGGTCAAAGCATGATCCAAAAAACGGCACTCCGATTTGGCGGCACATTCCAACAATGCCGTGACTGATTTGCGATCCCCAATTCGCCCCAATGCTTCTGCGGCTCCGCGGCGAATGTGTTCCGACTGCCCCCGCAAGTGTTCGGTCAAAGCGGCAATTGCGCCGCGATCTTTCCACAGACTCACCGAATGCAGCGCTGCCTGTCGCACGAGTTCGTCCGAATCTTTCAGCGCCCGCCGAACCGCGACACGGGCCGCGTCGCCGGCAATACGAGTCAGCGCCCACACGCCCTGTCGACGAACGAGTCTCGATGGGGACGAAGCCAGTTGTTTGTTCAAAACCTCCACCGCGGCGCCGCCGTGTTTGCCGAGTTGATGAACCGCCCGTTCGCGCACCGCCGGCCGCCGGTCGCCCAGTAGTATCGCCAGTCGCGGTGGATTCATGCCCGTCCAGTCCAGTTGCTTTCCCCGTGGATCGGCGACCGCGTGCCCGCCGCTGCGCCGCATACGGTAAATCGCCCCCAAAATGTCGGGTTTATGCAGTTGGGAAGTCGGACAGCACAGCTTGTACCAGCCGCCCGTGTCGATGACGAGGATGCTACCGTCGGCATCTTCGAGTACGTCGGTCGGGTGAAAATCGACATTGTCGCAAACCAGAAGATCTTCATGGCGGCTCGCGAACGTCGCGCCCTGTTGCGAGAGGATATGCCGCGTGACTTTGTGCATGTTGAACAGCGACGCAAACAGATTGTCCTTGAATTCCGCGCCGAACTGGTCTGACTTCAACCGCATCAAACCGCAAGGTGCCGCCGCGCCGAGGTGGCTTAGTACCGGCATCAGCGGACCGGTTCGCGGGTGGCCGTCGAGCACGCCGTGGTCTTTCCCGTAAACGCCGCCGTAGACCGCATGAATCAGCCCGTCGCGAAGGCCGGCGCCCGGATGCACCAGAAATGTGGTGGTAAAAATGCGGGCGCCACCCGGCGTGAAGGCGATTTCAACCGGGTTGTCCATGCCACCGGTCATGACGTGCTCAATTTCGCCGCCGGCGGGCCGCCGGCGAAAAATGTGTGAAGCCCGCGTGACAAATGCCGCCCTGTCCTTGCGCTGATACGTCTGCTTTTCAAAGGCGCCCTTGCACCAATAAATCCATCCGTCCGGCCCCAGATAGGGACCGTGCATATCGTTGGCACAGCCGTTGAGCGTCTTGCCGTCGAACCACACCTCGCGCTCATCGGACCGGCCATCGCCATCCGTATCGGTCAACTTCCAGATCTGCGGCGGCGCGCCGACATAGAGAGAACCGTCGTGCCATAGCACACCCTCGGGGAACATCAGCCGTTCGGCGAATACCACGCTCTTGTCGAATCGCCCGTCACCGTCCGCGTCCTCCAGTCGCATCACCCGATGAGGTTTTTTCTTAAGTTGGACCTGAACCGGTTCATTCGACCCGCTCGAATCAGCAACGTACAATCGTCCCTGTTCGTCGAAGTCGGCGCAAATCGGGCGATTGACCAAAGGAGGACCGGCCACCCGCTGCAGCGAGAAGCCCGCCGGCAGCCTAAATGCGTGACCATCCAGTTTAATTTCCGCCGCGTCGGTTCGAGCAATTGTGGCAGACACCAGGATAGCGGCCAGCATGCGTAAGGTAGCGTTCACCCAGTTTGCGGTTCGCATGACGTGCTCCAATTCTTGACCGTAACGGCGGCTCCGCGAACACCGTTTTTGATGCACAAAGCCCGCGGTTAACGATCGGGTGCCATTCCCCGCAACCGCATTTACCTCCCGAACGCCATCCCCGCGGCGGTGGATCGCTGTGGCTCGATTGTTGTCCCTGCGTCAAACAACGAACGCTACACCTTCGGCTCCCACCCCTTCTCATACTCGCGGGACCAAAGCCGCATCGCCGCCGGATTGTTTTTGATGTGACCGTTGGCGGGATCGCACGCGATCGCTCCATCGGTGCGCTGCGCGATGTTGCCCAAGTGGCATAGCAGCGTGCTCTTGTGCGCGGTGCCGATTTCGGCATTCAGGCTGAGCGGTTTGTCACTGCGGATGGCGGCGACGAAATTTGCCACGTGCTGCGACTCGCCAACTTCATTTCCACCGCCCTCTTTGACCAGCTTGTTGCCGCGGTCGAAAATCGAGTACCCACCGCCAGACGTCAAGTCCATCGATCCGTTGTCGCCGTAGAACGAAACGAAACCGCCGCCATGGCGGTTGCAACTAAGGCCCAGCCAGGTGATCGACCTGCGATCCCCGAAATCGAATGAGACCGTGTGCGTGTCTGGCGTATCCTGGTCGTCGTCGTGATGGTAACGACCGCCGCTGGAAGTCACGCGGAGCGGCAGATCGACGCCCAGCCCCCAGCGGCAGAGGTCAAGCGTATGTACGCCGTTGTTGCCCAGTTCCCCGTTGCCCCAATGCCAGCGCCAGTGCCAGTTATAGTGCACCACGTTGTCGCGATATTCGACGCGGGGAGCGGGACCCTGCCAAAGATCATAGTTGAGGTGCCCGGGCGGATTGACCTGCCGGCCCCGACCGATGGAACCGCGAAGGTTGTAGTACCAGGCGCGGGAAAGATAAACCCGGCCGATGACGCCTTCGCGAAGCTGCCGGACCGCTTCGATCCAGCCGGGACTGCTCCGCCGCTGCGTTCCCATTTGCACGGCGCGTTTGTGTTTTCTGGCCGCCTCGACCATCAACTCGCCTTCGCGCGGATTGTGGCTGCACGGCTTTTCGACGTAAACGTGCTTGTCGGCGTCGCAGCCGAGGATCGTGGCCGGCGCGTGCCAGTGATTCGGCGCGGCGCAGACCAGTACGTCGACCTCTTTGTCGTCAAGCATGGTACGGAAATCGCCAACCGCCTGCGGATTTTTGCCGAACTGGCTGGCCAGCATTTTCGCGCAACTATCGGCGCGGGTCGCATCGACGTCGCAAATATATTTCACCACGACATTCGGCTGTTTTGAGAACGTCGCCGCCAGCGATCTGCCGCGACTGAGCCCCATAACGCCGACGACGACCTGGTTGCTGGCCGACTTTTCTTCGCCGCCCGCCGTTTGGGCGATGGCCAGTCCGGCCGCCGCACTGCCCACGGCTGTTTTTGTGATGAAATGGCGACGGTCGAGTTTTTGATCCGACATGGCGGACCTCCCATGGCATTGCGTACGGCGTTGTTAACAGCCCGCTTATTGTAGGCGGGGCGGATCCGGAATACGACTGGCTTTCACGCTAGAACCGGCGCCCGACGATCAGCGGCCAACATCCGACCGCCATTCCCGACAGCAGGCCGGCTACATGCGCCACGTTGGCGATCGGCATAAATCCGAACAGACAAATGACCAGCCACAGCACCAGAATAAACACGACTTGAGGATTCAGGTGGAGCCCGGAACTCGGATCGTATTTGCCTCTCGTCCAGGCGTAACCAAACAAACCGTAAATGACGCCGGACATACCAAGAAAGTGCGGATTGGGGACAACAATTCCGTCCGGCCACTCGCGAAAATCGCTGATCCAAAATTCCGCTGTGTTGGATACCGCCGCCGTGAAGATGATTAAACCGACCAATCGCAACGAGCCACGTCTCGATTCAATCAACCTCGCAAACTGAAAGAACATATACGAATTGAAGATGACATGCAGAATACTACCATGCATGAAGATGGGGGTGACTAACCGCCAAACCTGGCCCTGCCGTAATTCCGGCAATTCGCTGACGGTCTCGCCGGTCGCCACATTCTTTATGTGGTGCGATCGATAGTAAAGCCCGGGAGCGAACCGGTTATCGCGGCCGAAATTCGTCGATAACGTGACGACAACCATCGCCAACAAAAATGCCACCGTCACGGGCGTGCGGCCATATCCGCTGGCAGATCGCCAGCGGGTACGCATGGCGACAAGGTTCTTGGCGTGCTCTTTTTCTCGCTTGGATTCCTCGCGGCGCAGCCGGCCGGCTTCTTCTGAAACGCTCGTATAGCGCGGATCATCCGGGTTCGCTTGAAATTGCTTTAACGCTTCACGGCCGCGATCGACGTATCGTTCGTCGTGAATCCACAATGTCCAACAATCTCCCCCCGATTCCAATTTGCAACTGATACCCTCGGTGAGTAAATAGTCACTGAACCGCTGGGCCTCCTCCCGGCTTTCGATGTACCCGATTTGTCGCATCCGTCGGCTCGATGATTAAGGTTGTGGGCGGCGGTTGAAAATCACGGCGTGCAGGGCCTAGCCAGGATACCAATTGACGCGGGGGTCGTCCGCTTTCCGCTCGTAATCCCAGGCCGCGTCAACGAGCCGGGCGAGGTCGTATTCGGGCTGCCAGTCCAGCATAAATTCGGCCTTGCTGTTATCCAGCCAGGTCGAGGAAAAATCCGTTTTTACCTCGACCGCAGGCAGCCCGCGAGTTTCTTCTAAGTAATCGGCCACTTCACGATAGTGCACGGGCCGGTCCATGCAGATATTAAATTTCTGCTGCCGTGCCCGCGGACTGTCGATGGCGGCCAGAATGGCGCCGACCAGATCTTCGACGTGGACAAAATTGCGGAAAATCGGCACGCCGGCGGCGTCGCACAACACGGGAACGGCTTGCGATCTAACGTATTGATCGGCGCGCTCCGCCCCAACGATGTCGCGCCATCGCGGGCCGCCGAATACGTCGTCGCCAAACGACAGCGTGTATTTGAAGTCGTCCCTCTCCATAATCCAGGGCGCCATCAGGCAACAGCCGTTGAGATCGTACTGTTTGTAGTATTGCTCCAGCATCACCTCTTCCAGCACCTTGGACAGTGCGTAGCAACCGGGATACGCCGAATGTCTCTGCGATTCGGTGATCGGCAGGGGATGCGGATAAAAAAAATGCCCCATGCCGGCATCGCCGCCGATCAGCATGAACTGCCGGAAGTCCGCTGCTGCGCGGCACTCTTCCAACAACCAAAACAGCCCCTTCACGCTCACGTCAATGATATCGTCCGGCGTTTCTTTGCAGGTGGCAAGGTGCAGGACATGCGTAACGCCCTCCATCGCGCGGCGGACGTCGCCCCGATCGACGATGGAACCGCGAACCACTTCCAGTCGATCCGTCGCCGCCAATACCCGGTTGTGGCACAGCGCCCGGACTGTCGCGTGCGAAAAACTTTGGTTGTCAAACAGCGTCTGCAAAAACGCCTGACCAACTTTTCCCGCGGCACCTGTGATCAGTATTTTCATGTTGCCGGTTCTTATTCCTTAATCGCACAAGGGTGTGGGCGATGCGGCCTCTTCCACAGAGCCTCTTCCACGGGGCCTCTTCCACGGGGCCCAGCTCGAAAATGACCGCGTGATTTTAGCCCAAGGCTCGGTTAGGCGGGAGTGCTCCCGCGAATTGCGGCGCTTCCCATAACGAGGCAGATCGGAAGAGCACACG
>JAYGDO010000175.1:0-2571 GCA_046582885.1 Pirellulales bacterium
TATCGGCCACCGACCTCTTCTTTTCTTCTGCCATGACGAGCTTGTCGACACCTAGCGCAACTCTTTTTACTCCACCGAATTGCGAAAAATCCATGCGTCCGCCGCGTCGCTTCGTGACATTTTTCACGAGCCGACGCAAACGTTGTAATTCGAGCGGGCTTAATGTCAAGGACCCCCGCATCGAAACACGCGCCACAGAGGACGCAGAGACAGCAACCCAGGTAAGCCAACTGCGACCATTCTAACAGCAGCTAGCACGTTCGCGAATCCCACTTTTTTCCCCGCCCCGTGGCGAGGCAACTCGTTCGATCATAATCCAAACCCGGAATAGCGACTCCCTCGCTGACGGTTCCATCCGGCATGCGGTACATGGTGTTCCGAAGTATATCTGCTAGATTCCCAGCGGCGGGCGATACCACAAGCATTGGAACATTCATCCAGGAATCGAAATATGAAGGTCCTCATCGTTGGCAATGGAGGCCGCGAGCATGCGATCGCCTGGAAGATCGCCCAAAGCCCATTGGCCCCACACGTATTTGTTGCGCCCGGAAACGCCGGCACCAAGGAAGACGCCGAAAATGTGGATGTTTCGGCCGGCGACGTACCGAACCTGGTGAAGTTTGCCAAAAAGAACCAGGTTCACCTGACCGTGGTCGGCCCGGAAGCACCGCTTGCCGCCGGCATTGTGGACGCCTTCGAACAAGAACGCCTCCGCATCTTTGGGCCATCCAAAGCCGCCTCAGCACTCGAATCGAGCAAGGTATTTTGTAAACAAATTCTCCGTCAGGCTGACGTATCGACCGCCGAATACCGAGCCTTCCGCGATGCGGATTCTGCGACCACCTATTTAAATGATCGTGAAGATGTGCCGGTCGTGGTTAAGGCGGACGGATTGGCGGCGGGCAAGGGTGTGATTGTGTGCAACGATCGCAACCAGGCTATCGCCGCCGTCGATCGCATTGCCCGTGACAAAGAATTCGGCGACGCCGGTAATGAACTCATTATCGAAGAACGACTCTACGGTCAGGAAGCCAGTGTGCTCGCTATCACGGACGGGCGGACGCTGGTCACGCTCCCGGCGGCGCAAGATCACAAACCGGCCCACGATGGCGATACCGGACCGAACACCGGGGGGCATGGGGGCTTACAGTCCGACTCCACTGTTGAACGACGAGACCTTTCATCGAATCGAAGAAGACGTGCTCGTTCCGACTGTCCACACGATGAAGCGGGCACGGCATCCGTTTCGCGGCGTGCTGTACGCTGGCCTGATGATGACGCCACACGGTTCGCGCGTACTAGAATACAACGTTCGCTTTGGCGACCCCGAATGCCAACCGTTAATGATGCGATT
Organism: Pirellulales bacterium; assembly: GCA_046582885.1. Classification (GTDB taxonomy): domain Bacteria; phylum Planctomycetota; class Planctomycetia; order Pirellulales; family UBA7805; genus JAYZEI01. Next base: position 1,355 of record JAYGDO010000175.1, read on the forward strand.
GCAAAGCGATTTGCTGACTCTGCTCGATGCCGCCGTGGACGGCCGGCTTGACGAAATCGAACCGCTGCAGTGGGACACTCGCACGGCGGTTTGCGTCGTGATGGCGAGCGAGGGCTATCCGGGCAGCTATGAGCGGGGACGGCCGATTCGCGGACTGGACGAGGCAGCCAAATTGCCGGATGTTAAAGTGTTCCATGCCGGCACCGCCACCTTGGACGATGCCGTCGTCACCGATGGCGGCCGCGTTTTGGGCGTCACCGCGCTGGGCGACACCATTGCCGCCGCAAAACTCCAGGCTTACAAAGCGGTCAAATGCATCCGCTGGGACGGCGCCTGGTGCCGCAAGGACATCTCGGACAAGGCGGTCACCGGTTAGCCGTGTTCCGATGCGGTTCGTCCTCGTTTTCTCTTCAACCGCGGACGGTCCCGGCGAATTGTTTTTCGGTATCGCGGCGAACAACCCATCAATCGATGGAAACAATCTTTCTCGAGAGGGTCATTTTTCTGAGGATTTTTCCCGACGAAACAAATTCGACAAACCCTTTTTTACATCACCGACCACGTCCGCAGTCGACTGTATCGCTCGCTGTGTCATTGATTCGTTACTTGGCTTCAACATCATGAGTGTCGTATCATCGTATCGAATTTTGCCTTCCGCGCGCTGAGTTAATACCCATTCGGTCCACTCACGTTGCGACATTTCCCAGAACAACTCTAATCCCGGCGGCTCGCCAGCTTCTAACCGCGTCAGAATCCATACCGCCAAGGCATCCGTGCATAACACCAGGATATCGCCGGCCCGCCAAGTGTCCTGGAGAACGTCAAAATCTAAATTGACGTTGCCGCGATTGACGCTGCCGACCATCTTCGGTTGCGTGCCAAATTGGGTACTCCGTTCAAATGGGAAGCCGCGTTGCACTTGCCCGCAGCGGACGTGAAAAAAACAGCAATCACCGAGCGAATAGCATGTCAACGGAATCGAATCCGTATCGGTCGTCGAGCCCAATTCGAGCCACATCAGAGTCGAAAAAGCACCTTCTTTGAATTTTTCTTTTTGATGCCAGGCCAGCACTTCGACGTCGATCGGTTCGCGCCAGTTTTCTCGCTGCAGGGACAGCCACTGTTCCAGCGCCGCGGCGTTTTCAACCTGGGGTGGCTGCTCGGTAGCGGCGTTAACCAACAGTCGCGCCCAACTTGCGGCAAACAGACTGGACGAA
>JAYGDO010000181.1:0-2036 GCA_046582885.1 Pirellulales bacterium
TTGGTCGGGGGTTCAAGTCCCTCCGGGCCTACTTCTCACCTTCAACCTTCTTGTTGAGGTGGAAATGGCAGCGTTTATTCCGGTTCGCCCGCGGTCGAGAAATCGCCGAATGTGAGATGGTATCGGTCGTAGTCTGTCCGATCCGTGATCCGCACGAGTCGTGTTTACCGCTGTGCGGCGATATGTCCGACGCGCAGCCGACCGGTTGCGGACAGTCCGCCGCGCTGGTCGATGGGACGACCGACGAAACCGGACAGGCCGTCAACGGAAAGTCGGACAGATGCATGGTGTTGAACGGCGTATCGAATACAGAGATTGCAAAAACAGTTCGCCTCTCGACGTTCTCGGTGTGGCAACGTTGTGCATCGTTGTCTACCGCGGACCGCGTATCTAGAATGGCAACCCGGTTTTGTCGATGGTTCATCCCATAACGCGGAAGAGGTCAATGCCAACACCACCATTTTTGCAACCGACTGTTTTGTTACTGTGTATCGTTTCTGGAGGTGCGGTCGCGGCCGAGCGGCCGAATCTGCTGTTTCTGTTTGCCGACGACCAGCGGCCGGACACGATCGCGGCATTGGGCAATCCGGTAATCAAAACACCGAACCTCGACGCGCTGGCCAATCGCGGTTTTGTTTTCAACGGCACCTACTGCATGGGCTCGACCGTGGGTGCGGTTTGTAATCCTTCTCGGCACATGACGCTCAGCGGTATGTCGCTGTACCGCTACAATGCGAAGAAAAAGGAAAACACTTGGGGTGACGTGTTTCGCAGAGCCGGTTATGTGACCTACCACCAGTCGAAGCGTGGCAACACGCCGCGCGAGTATCACAAGGCATTCGAGTTTACGAGCTATCTGGACGACGGTGCCGAGCGGAGGTCGGGCCACCACGGACAAACGGCTGCCAGCAGCGCGATCGAATTTCTTAAAACAAAGTGGGAACGTGAAAAGCCGCTGTTCATGTACGTCGGCTTCGCCGGCCCTCACGACCCCCGTGTGGCGGCCGAGAAGTGGATGAAGATATATAAACGCAGCGACATCCCGTTGCCGTCGAATTATCGACCGTTCCACGCGATCGACAACGGTTGGATGACCGGTCGCGATGAACAACTCGCGGCGTGGCCGCGGACGGAAGAAGTTGTTCGGCAGCATCTGCACGATTACTACGCCTGTATTTCGTCGATCGATCACCAGATTGGCCGCATCATCTCAACGCTGGCAGAACTGAACGAACTTGACAACACAATTGTCATTTTCAGTGCCGATCACGGGCTGGCGATCGGTAGTCACGGCCTGTTCGGAAAACAAAATCTGTACGAACATTCGATGCGGTCACCGCTGATCTTCGCTGGTCCTGGGATCGAACACGGCAGTAGCGATGCACTGATGTACCTGTTCGATATCTTTCCATCGGCTTGCCAACTCGTCGGCATCCAGCCGCCCAAGGACATCGACGGCCGTGGCGTCGCCGCCGTTATTCGAGGAAATACCGACGAACACCGCGCTGCGATCTTTACGACTTTCGAAAGAGGTCAGCGCGCCGTGCGTCGGGGCGACTGGAAAATTTACCGTTTTCCGCTCGTGAATCACGCGATGTTGTTCAACCTCAGCGACGACCCGCACGAAACCAAGGATCTTGCCGATGATGAGCGGCAGGCAGACCGCGTCAGCGGGATGATGGCGCTGCTGGCCGCACAACAAAAGGTGTGGGACGATCAACAGCCGTTGGCATCCGCTGATCCGCGGCCGGCGCAAATCGACGTTACGTTTTTCAGCGATCCGAAGAATCGCGTGAAGCCGCGTCGTAAGAAGCCCAAAAAGTAGCCTGAAGAGGGCGATCTTTTAACCGCAGCCGAACCCCGGGTCGGTCGTGGAAAATGTTCCGGTCGAACGGCATCGCGGTTCAACGAAGACGGTTTTCAGGACCAAGATGACTCCCGAATCCGTCGCCTCGTTGACTCGCCTCTGGCGGCGAGTGTCTCGGTTGCAGCGTCGTAAACCGTACGGCAGCGGAATTTTTTCTTGGCGGCCGTCG
>JAYGDO010000202.1:0-2996 GCA_046582885.1 Pirellulales bacterium
GGACGGCCGACTGATCGTGTCCTCGAAGAACCAGGGCCTGAGGGTTACGCATTCCTCGACGAGCCGCACGTCTTCGGGCATCCACAGCCACGAGCCGTGGGGAAAAAGGCTCGTCAAAGCGGGAGTCCCGCCGGTGTCCCGAACGTAGACGAGGATGTCGTGGACGAATTGGGCAGACGCCTGGTTGGACGACGAGTAGACCGTCAGCCACTGAAAGACGGTTCCCTCGGTGTCCCATAGCACGTACTTCAGCTGTACCTCCCAATGGCAGATGGTCCTCCCGTTGGGCGCGGCAACCGCCTCGTTGGGAGTGACGAAGTTGACCACAAAAACTAAAGCGGCGGATAGCAGTAAGTGTTTCATTTTTCTTTTTCACTCCGGATTTCATGCTTGTTGTCGTGAAGCCGACGGTCCGCAGCCCGCAGTCCATAGCCGGGGTATCACGGCCGACCGTTGGCGATGCGGAAAATTGCAAACGCCGTGCCGAAATCGTCAACGCGTTTGTTGACGCGGTCCGCTTCGCGGCCGATCAGGCGGGAATCGGCTGAGGCTCGAATGAGATTGCCCGGCGGCCGGCCACTTTGCGGCGGGCGCTTTCAACCGGGGTGAGCGGCCGCCGCCGTGTATCGTTTCGGGAAACCAGTCTCATTCCGGGGCGCGGCCGAAGCTGGTGGCCGTGCCGCCGTCTCATCGGGTCCGGAAACCGATGCCGCAAGCCTCAATGAGTTAGCGACTTACGAAAAACGTCGCGGAATTGCTCAGCTCGTTTCAGGCTTTGGCACAAGGCATGCGTTTAACCGTCCAACAATCCGCCGACGAAGCGGACGAGGTCACTGAAATCCACTGAAGCACTGGAGGGAACTTGATGCGACGCCAACCAAAGAACCGCCCGAATGGAATTTTTCGCCCTTTGCTCGCCCAGAAGAGACGAAAGGGGCCAACCGCCCGAAGAACCTTGCGACTGGAATCCCTGGAGTCGCGGCAGATGCTCTCGGCCGTGCCCTGGATGCCCAACCACGGCAGCCCGGACAACGGGGCCGCGGATGGGGGAAGCGGGCCGGAAGCGGCGGCATACGTCGCCCGCGATGTGCCGACGGCCGGGGATGCCCGCGCCGCGGGTGGCTCGGTGGCGGTCATCAACCCTGACTCGATGCGGCCGGTTGCCCAGGGTGGCGGCAGCATCGTCGATCCCAGTGACTGTCCTTCGATTGCCGATCGGATTGGGGTTCCGGGGGAACCCGATCTCGAGCACGGCCCCGGACTGCATGATTCGGTGCACTGCATTGTCGGCGGAACGATGTGCAGCGCCCGGTCCTCAAACGATCCGATCTTCTTCACTTCCGTACCGGATGTCGACGAGATTCTGGATGGGCATGCCCCGCTTACAGATGCTAATGATGCGGCCAACTTCGGCGGCCATGAGGGTGAGCCGATCATGGGCCTGCGGCAAGACTGTAATAACTATGATGGCCTCGATGCGCAGGGAGGGTATGAAAGCCAAATATCAGTCGACACATCTAAAGGCGGATATGTCTCAGTCGACACATCCAAGGACAGCCTGCACAACAACGGTGCTTTCCGTGAACCGACGGGCCACATTCTTTGGAATGTGTCGACCGAGATCGTCGAGTTCAACCCGAACGCGGGCCAAGATAACTTTGAAAACTTTGCCACGGGTGACAATCTTCGCGGGAGCGTGACGGTGAACTTCGTGAACGTCAAGGCCGCGGGCAGCTCCGGCATGGACTCCAATACCGAGATTACCAACCAAATGGCGCTGATGCAGAGTTTCAGCTACAACGGCACCACCATGCGGAAGAACGACACCAGCGTGGCTGGCGATCAGTACCAGACGGACACCTGTCACGTTGTCGCGGCGGACCGCCCCTACGAAGTCTGCTTGTACTACGACATTTAATTGTCGCAAACCTGGACGGGATTCCCAACCAAATGTTCCTCATACAGAGTTTTGGCTACGACAGCACCAGCATGCAGAAGAACGACACCAGCGTGGCTGGCGATCAGTACCAAACGGATACCTGCCACGTGGATGAGTACGGTACTGCTGAGTGCGGCAAATGATTTTGGCCGTTGTCATCTTCGGCCCGGGGCCCGTTTTTCGCCCTGCGAATGTCTTCCAACCAACCAGACAACCCTACTAAATGTGCTTGGAGAGAACGCAATGCAACGACAAAAAAAGAACAGCCTGAATGGAAATTTTCGCCCTCTGCTCGCCCAGAAGAAACGAAAGGGGCGAACCGCCCGCAGAACCTTGAGACTGGAATCCCTGGAATCGCGGCAAATGCTCTCGACCGTGCCGTGGATGCCGAACCACGGTGACCCGGATCACACAGCCGCAGATGCGGGAAGCGGGCCGGAAGCCTCGGCGTACGTCGCCCGCGATTTGCAGCAGGGCGGGGATGCCCCCGCGGCTCGTGACTCGGTGACGATCGTCAACCCCGACTCGATGCGGCCCACCTCAAATCCTTTCCGTGGCTGTATACCGACGGATCCCTGCCAGCTGACGGCGGGCGTGATCCGGGGCCAGACGATTGGAAAGAGCCTCGAGCATGGCCCGGGCATCGATGGCGAGGCTGTGGACGATCTACACGAGATCTGGACCGCCGGTAGCACCACCAGCATCTGGACCGACGGCACCATGTCAAGTGTGATCGCACAGCCTCAAATCGGCTCGGAGCATTGGCCCCCTCCGAGCGTGCACGATTCGGTCCAACTTGTTGTGAACAACCTCTGGCATGATGCGATTCCCGAAGAAGACCTACTCGGGATTGACTTTCCGGACTGGCTCGGACCTCCGGGTATCATCGAAGGCCCGGGCATCGATGGCGAGGCTGAGGACGATCCACACGAGATCTGGACCGCCGGTGGCACCACCGGCATCTGGACCGACGGCACCATGTCAAGTGTGATCGCACAGCCTCAAATCGGCTCGGAGCATTGGCCCCCTCCGAGCGTGCACGATTCGGTCCAACTTG
>JAYGDO010000318.1:0-15808 GCA_046582885.1 Pirellulales bacterium
GGTCTACGCTTACAGGTCCAGTCCGGTTACACCGCTTTTTCACCTTCGTGGGACGCATTCCTCGACATTTTGGTGTTACGGGCGACTCTGATTAGCATGGAATCGAGAGACCAAATCCTTTTTCCCTGCCAGATTCCATGCACCTGCTAATTATCATTCTCTTGGTTGCGGCGCTCTACCTAGGCAGAGACGGCAGTACGTTTTGCACGCTGTCCGCAGATGCGCGTCTTGTGTGCACGGTGGCGGGCATGGGACTGATCCTGACGTTTGCCCGTATGATCTGCGCGATTGTTGCGATTGCGATTGATCGCAATCCTTCCGACTTGAAACGGTGGCTGAAGCGGTTTCAGTTGCTGCGCAGATGTCACACGGCAATCTGGTTTACCGTCACGGCGCTCGTTGTCTTCGGGCTGGACTGGCCGCAGTTGGTCCGCGGTGAATGGGGTTTGGCCTCGTCGTTTCTGATCGACGATTTGTTGATCATGTTGCCGGTGTTGCTCCCTTTATTCCTGTCCTGGAATGCATTCTATGATGTCCACCGAGCAACGCAGATTGCCAGAGCGGGAATAGACGGCAGACCGCCGGTGGTCTGTCGCCGCAGCTCATTCGTGGGAGTTCAGTTCCGACACTACCTTGGTTTGATCATTGCACCATTGCTGATCGTGTTGGCTTGTTACGACACCGTCCAAAACTTCGCGGCCCCCCTCGGCGAGTCGTGGCAAACCGCCTGCGAACTCGTGTGCCTGCTGGTCTGTATCCTCACGTTTCCGGCGATATTGGGCTTAGTTTGGCGAACGACTCCTCTGCCCGCCGGGCCGCTTCGTGACCGCCTCGACCAGGTCGGCGAGGCGATGGGCGTAAAGATTCGCAACATCATGATATGGCAATCCGAAAACATGATTACCAACGCGGCGGTCACAGGATTGTTGCCCACCAGGCGGTACGTTTACCTCAGCGACGGCATGCTGTCACGCATGGATGATGACCAGATCGTCGCCGTTTACGCCCATGAATTAGCGCATGCCCGCAATCGTCACTTGTCGCTGCGGCTTACCGCACTGCTGGCGGGATGCGCCGTCTGGCAGGCCTCGCTTAACTGCACGCAGCTGACGCAGGGGCTCGGATTCGCCTACAACACCACCCTGTTGACGCTTGTCGCAGCCGGCCTTTTAGCCATCTTCGCGATTTACTGCCGTGCGTTGGAACTGCAAGCGGATCTCTGTGCCAGTGCCGGGGGCCGTACGGAGGCCATCGCCACAGCATTGCTGCGTCTAAAGTCGTTGGCCGGCGATGGGGAAAATGGTTGGCTACATCCAACCGTCGATCGCCGCGTCGCCATGATCCGAACTGCGGCACAGTATCCCGCAATCGCAGTGCGGTTTCACCGCCGCCTCGCTCACATCGCGGCGGTTTGGATTTTGATCGTGTTACTCGGCGTCACCTGGTGGTGGTTGCCTGTGTAACCGGCGCTTGCGATTCAGCCGATATAGCCGGACGCTTCGTCCGATTTTTCCATTTTACTGGGCGGAAATAGCCCCTGTAGACTTTTGACTCCACCGATATTAACAGGGTAGCGGTCCCGCCAGCGATCGGCTTTTTTCGCCGGCCAAATTGGGCTGTTAGATAACTTTCAAGGTAGACGAATGTCGGAATCCGCGACTGGCAACGAAACGCGTGCTCTACTGCATCAGCGCTGCGCCAACGTGCTGGCCAACAATCCCTATCTGACGAAACGTGGCGGTGTCGAAGTCTCGACCGACGAAGGACGAGTCACTCTGCATGGCAAAGTGCACACGTTCTATCAAAAACAAATGGCGCAAGAAATTATCCGCCGCGTGGATGGCGTGACCGAAATCTCCAACCAACTGGAAGTCCACTGGTCCTGATAGCGTGCACTGCCGCTACCGAGGCTTGGAGGGCAACGTTCCACGCGCGGCATCGCACCGCAGCACGTAGCGCGGAAAACGATCCTCGAGTTGGAACATCCGCAGAACCTGCTGGCTGTCCTGCCGCAATCCGCTCAACCGCATAATTCCACCGTTGGCATGAACCCTCTTGTGCAACAGCACGAGTTGGCCAAGCAACGTCGAATTGAGTTGTTCGACCTCGTCCAACTCCAACACGACGCGGTTAACTGAATGCTGATCCATTAAGCTCCAAATGTCGCCGGCCAGTTCCTCTTGTGGGCGTGTTTCTCCTTCGCCTGACCGCAAGCGAACGAACAGCCTATCCGGCCCTCGCTCGACGAGGTAGTTCCAGCGCATCGCCTGCACAGAATGTCCATTCATTGATCAAGCACTCCATCTCAACTTTTTGTTGGCGCAGAATTGCGGACAAACAAGAGAACCCTGATCCTATTCGATCTGCACCGCGCCGCCAAGCGGCTAGCGGCAGGCCTAGTCGCCCCCTTGATTTCAGCGTGCCAATTTCACAAGATGGGCGACCTTCTGTAGTCGAAAGACAACCAAGTTGTGCGTATTCGCCAACGTGAATGCCGTTCAGCTAGTCTCCACAGTTACCCCCAAGGAATCCATCATGTCACGAGCCGGAGCCGTCACCTTCAAGGGAAATCCGCTTACGCTAGCCGGTGAAGAACTTCAGGCCGGCCAACCTGCACCGCCGTTTACTTTACACGCATTTGAGGACGGTGGCATGAATGCGATCACTGTCGATGACGTCAAAGGGAAGCCGACGATTATCAGCGTCGTCCCATCGTTGGACACGCCAGTGTGCCAGGTTCAAACGAAGAAATTCAACGAAGAACTGGCGGCGCTGGGCGATCAGGTCAATGCATTGACGGTCAGCCTCGACTTGCCGTTTGCCATGAACCGCTTTTGCGGCGCGGAAGGCATCGAGAATCTGCGATCGGCCAGCGACTATCAAGACCGCAACTTCGGCAACGGCTGGGGTATGCTCATCGAAGAATTAAAGATTCTCGCCCGTGGCACATTTGTACTCGATGCAGACGCCCAGGTGATCTATGCGGAAACAGTCGGTGAAGTTACCGAAGAACCTGACTACGAGGCGGCGCTATCGGCCTTGAAGGAATTGCTGTAACCGGCAACAAACGTTCCAGCCAAGTACCTTTTTGGGTCGTGCCGCGTGCGAGCGTGCCTAGATTGTTTTTGTCGCTGGGCGGGTGCTTGGCCATCAAGAATGACTGCAGACCCAAAATCGTTAACCGGGCCCGCTCGCGAACGTTGCGGCGGCGACGGTCTCGGTGGCGTTTGGGCCGCACCGCCGCTTTAATGCGGGTTGTTATTTGGCCTTTACGGTGCTCTCGGCCGTCGGTGCGTGTTTGCACCGCAACGCCGTAAACAGACTGCTGCCAAATACCAGACGTGCCTGAATCAGGCAGTCCTCGTAGGGAAGCGGCACCAAGTGCGGGTCAGCCGTGGTCGCCGCCACAGCAGCCCGGGCGGTTGCGGCGGCCACCGCATTGCTTGCAATCGCGTTTGGCGTCAGAGTACCGGGCGTCATGACTCGTCGGACGGCGCGTTGATGCGATGTCACAAGACCCGCCGCAACCAACAACGAGCGGCCCGTCGGCGTTATGGCCGCGGGCTTTCAAAATAGCTTCTAAACCGTCACAAAACGGGACCTTAGCATAAGTTAGCAGGTAAATACGAAGACGAGGTTAACTGCCCAACTCAAAGGGTTGGATAAGGGAGTTGCACGCTCGTATCGGTTATGCCGAATGTTTGGGCGACTTACTTACAAACCATAAAATCACCGCGCCGCTGCTACCTTTGTACACGTATGCTGGTCAGCTTGTTGGGCCACGGCGCTTCGATTGGAGTCGGTCCCAACGAAATGCCGAATCGGAATAGGTGCGAATAGCTGCTTACCCCGCAGATACCTCGTCGCACCCCGCTATAACCCGCAAACTTTCCTCGTTCTAGCCTGCCCAGCACACGATGACACACCGTAGAGGCCAAAGTGACGATCGACGACGTCGCGTGCTTACTGAAGACGCCGTAGGTCAGCGTAGGAAGTCCACGATCGACAAAGAGGTGACCAAAGCCGACGGCGCCCGCTACGATCCACAAGTGCTCGATCGGCAGCTGCGGTTGTCGGATATCGTGCCCCGCGCAATATGGATCCATGTCTTTCTGTTTTCTGTTGCCTTCGCGGTCGTTGTCGGCTTAACTGTCATGCACCGTGTCAGTTTAGAACATCCGTCTGCTGGTGAGTCCGTTTTTAGACTCGAAATGGCCGGCAGTTTGGCAAGCTGGTTTTCGTCCATCACGCTCTTTTCGGCGGCGGGAATCGCGCTGATCTGCTACTCGCTCCGCCGTCATGACCAAAGCGACTACCACAATCAATATCGTGTCTGGCTGTGGTCGGCAGTACTGGCGGTCCTGCTCAGCCTGACCGCTAGCAGTTCGTGGCACGAGGCGGCCGGCGCACAACTCGCGCACTATACGGGAGTAGGACAGTCAACCGCAGGATTCTACTGGTGGTTCTTTCCTTGCATTTCGATCGCGGCTGTTACCGCGTTCCGGATGTTGTTTGAATTGAGTGCTTCCCGACTCGCGACCACCGGCGTCCTCGGCACCATGGCGGCGTACAGCGTCGTCCTTGGTTCCCAATTCGGTTTCAACGGCGGTCTGGATCCCGCCACGGTTACGCTCGCCGTCGAAAGTTGCTGGATTGCCGGCCACCTATTGATGCTGTGCAGTTTTCTTTGGTATGCGCGACACACGATCCTGGATGTGCAGGGACTAATCGCGACTCGACCGGCTGCCAGCTCCCACAAAAAGCTGAAGAAAAAATCAAAAGCCGCAGCCAATGCGGACATGTCGTATCAGCGCCGGGATGCAAAACATACCACGCTGCCTGCTCTTAAAAAGAACCGTAGCGATGTCGAACCCGACATGCCACCGACCAAGCAGTCGACGCGACTGTTGGAAGCGGCAAAACTGGAACAAGAACGATTTGAAGACGAGGATGAGCGACTCGCTAAGCGGCCCTCGCGCAAACGCCAGCAAAAACCGTCACCAGACACGCACCAAAGCGACGAAGACATTCGAAAAATGTCGAAGTCGGAACGAAAACGGCTCCGCAAACTCAAAGCGCAACAACGCCGCGCTGCGTGAGCTGGTGGCCAGCTGCCGGTGATAATTGCCCGTCGTTTCCTTTTAACTACAGCGGCAGCCCGGGGATTGTCGCGACCCAGTCCCTCGCTTAGGCTTCGGGTCATCGGCCACCGGCCAATGTCCACAAAACTCCGGCAACTGTCCGCTGAGCTCTCAATGGTCCGCACTCGATTTGCCCCCAGCCCCACCGGCTATCTGCACATTGGCGGCGTTCGTACGGCGCTGTTCAACTGGCTGTTCGCCCGCCAGCGGGGCGGCCAGTTCATCTTACGGATCGATGATACCGACCGGCATCGCAACGTCGAAGAGGCGCTGAAGCCGATACTGCACGGCTTTCGTTGGTTGGGAATCGATTGGGATGAAGGCCCGGAAGTTGCCGGGCCGCACAACCCGTACTTTCAATCGCAGCGGGCCGACCGATATCGCGATGCCGTCGAAAAACTACTGGAAATCGGCGCGGCGTACCGCGATTACGCCAAACCCGAAGAAGTGCAGGCCGAGCGCGAATCGGCGCAAGCGGGGAAACGCTCGTTCGTTTACAGCCGCCGCTGGATGGCGGAAACGCCCGAGCAGGCTGCCGCCTACGAGGCCGAAGGCCGACGGCCGGTCGTCCGCTTAAAAATGCCCGCCGACGGAACGTTGATACTGGATGACCTGGTCCGTGGCCGAGTAGAGTTCGATTGGGCCGCCGAGCAGGATCATGTCATCCAACGTGCCGACGGTACGTGCCTTTACCATTTGGCGACAGTTGTTGACGATCACGCCTTCGAGATCACCCACGTCATCCGCGCCGAAGAACATCTGTCTAACACCCCGCGCCAAGTTTTCATTGGCGATGCGCTCGGGTACAACCGCCCGCAGTTCGCGCACCTGCCGTACGTCGCCGAACCCGGCAGCAAGAACAAGCTGAGCAAACGGAAGCTGGGCAAATACTTGAAAAACAAGGACTTTGCGAAACTCAACGAGCACGGCGTTGCCATCGCCGAGGCCGTCGGATTAGAGACGACTGCGGACACCTTCAATCCGGTCATCGTCGATTTCTACGAGCAAATCGGCTTCCTGCCGGAGTCACTGGTCAACTATCTGCTGCTGCTCGGCTGGGCACTGGACGATCGAACCGAATTCTTTTCCCGCGACCAGATGATCGAACAGTTCTCGTTAGAAAAAGTGAACAAAGCGCCCGCTAGCTTCGACCCGGCAAAGCTACAAGCGTTTCAAGACCATTACATGCAAAAGTTGGATACTAAAAAGAAGGTGGCGATGGTGTTGCCTTTTCTCCAGAAGGCCCGGTTGGTCTCCGATCCGCCACCGTGTGAAACGGGGCCGAAACTATCGCGACTCGTCGACGCTGCCGGCGATCGCATTAAAGTAGCCGGCGACATCCTGGACTATACCGATTTCTACGTGGACGACCAATCGCTGCGGCACGATGAAAAAGCCCTCGAAAAACGTTTGCGCAAACCGGGCGCCGCCGACCTACTCCGACGCTTTCGGGATCAACTCGCCAGTGTCGAACCGTTCGACACCCAGACGACCGACGCGGCTTTGCACGCATTCGTCGTATCCGAGGGCATCAAGACCGGAGACATCATCCATGCGCTGCGGGTGGCCACAACCGGCAAGACCGTCGGCATCGGGATGTTCGCGACGCTGGCAATCCTCGGCAAACAGTCAACACTGGCGCGAATCGATCTGGCGTTAAACTTAGCGTGAAGGAACGTCGTGGCGATTGGGTCAACAGGCTCCGGCGGTCTCGACCCGTACCGCTCTTGGCGTCCGCGATGGTTAGGCTAGAATCTCACGGCGCGCTACAATGGCCGCGAAACAGGAAAACACCGAAATGCCCAACGACGATCGCCAACTGAATTTCATTCAGCAGATCATCGAAGAAGATAATCGCACCGGAAAATTTGACGGCGGCGTTCATACGCGATTCCCGCCGGAACCGAATGGGTACCTGCACATTGGACATGCCAAATCGATCTGTTTGAATTTTTCGCTAGCCGAACAGTACGGCGGCGACTGCAATCTGCGATTCGACGACACAAATCCAACCAAGGAAGATGACGAGTACGTCAAGTCGATTCAAGAAGACGTAAACTGGCTCGGATTCGACTGGGAAGACCGGCTGTTTTTCGCGTCGGATTACTTCCAGCAACTTTACGATTGGGCCGTCGTACTGATCAAAAATGATAAAGCGTTCGTCTGCGACTTAAACGGTGAAGCGATGCGCGAACATCGAGGGACGCTCACCGAACCGGGCCGCGACAGCCCGTATCGAGAACGATCGGTCGAAGAGAACCTCGATTTATTCGAGCGGATGCGGGCCGGTGAATTTCCCGACGGCAGCTGCACGCTGCGGGCGAAGATCGATATGGGCCATCCCAACCTGAACATGCGAGATCCGGTCATTTACCGCATCCTCCACGCTCACCACCATCGGACGGGAGACGCTTGGTGTATCTACCCAATCTACGACTTTACTCACGGCCAGTCCGATTCGATCGAGGGTATCACGCATTCGATCTGCACCTTGGAATTCGAAGACCACCGGCCGCTTTACGATTGGTATCTCGACGAATTGGACGTTTATCACCCGCAACAAATTGAATTTGCGCGGTTGAATTTAACGCACACCATCATGAGCAAACGGCGACTGCTCACACTCGTCCAAGAGGGGCTCGTATCCGGTTGGGACGATCCGCGGATGCCGACGATCTGCGGACTCCGGCGCCGAGGCTATACCCCGCAAGCAATCCGCACTTTCTGCGAGCGGATCGGCGTGGCGAAATTCAACAGCACCATCGAAATCGTCCAACTTGAAAATGCCATTCGCGAAGACCTCAATCGAAATGCCCCAAGAGTGATGGGCGTGTTGCGACCGCTACGGGTGGTGATTGAGAACTATCCGGAAGGCCAGATCGAACAACTCGACGCAATTAACAATCCCGAAGACCCCGCCGCCGGCATCCGCAAAGTCCCCTTTTCGCGAGTGCTGTACATCGAACAGAGCGATTTTCGCGAAGATCCTCCCAAAAAGTTCTTTCGCCTCGGCCCGGGCCGCGAGGTTCGACTGCGGTACGGATACTTCCTCAAGTGTCAAGATGTCGTCAAGGACGAGCAGGGCGAAATTATCGAATTGCGCTGCACGTACGATGCCGCGACGCGCGGCGGCAGCGCTCCGGACGGACGAAAAGTAAAGGGCACCATTCACTGGGTTTCAGCGGCGGCAGCCATCGACGCCGAAGTGCGACTGTACGATCACCTGTTCGTCCAGCCCGACCCGCACGATGTCGAAGAAGGGAAGGATTGGCGCGACAACTTGAACCCCGACTCATTTGAAACGGTAACGGCCAAAGTCGAGCCCAGTCTCGCCGGCGCCGCGCCGGGCACGCGTTTTCAATTTGAACGCAACGGCTACTTTTGCGTGGACAGCCGGGACTCCTCTCCGACGCGATTGGTCTTTAACCGCACGGTCACGCTGCGCGACGCCTGGAAGAGAATTGAAAAACGAACACCGTAGCTTGGACGCAGCGGTGAATGATATCTGTTCGGCTCGGTCGATTTTCAATTGTGAATAAGAGGGCCGGCCGGATCCAACACACTGGCCCTTTGACGTTCGGCCAATTCGCACCATAATTGCAAACGACGCCTGATTCGTCCCCTCCATTCCATGAAAGGATGCCATGCCACTTCTCGTCGTTGGATCGGTTGCGCTGGATAGTATCGAAACGCCGGACGATAGCCGCGAGAACGTGCTGGGTGGATCGGCGGTCCATTTTTCTTATGCGGCGAGCTTCTTTTCGCCCGTCAAATTGGTTGGTGTCGTCGGCGAAGATTGGCCGGCCGAGCATACCGACTTGTTGAACGGACGCGGCATCGACACGAGTGGTTTGCAAGTGGTCGCCGGAGGCCGGACGTTCCGCTGGAGCGGCCGATATGAGCCGAACATGAACGACCGCGAAACGCTCGAGGTTCATCTGAACGTGTTCGAAACGTTTGATCCCGTGCTTCCCGAACCCTACAAACGTTCCGAGTTCCTGTTCCTCGCGAACGGCTCGCCGATCGTTCAAATGAAGGTGCTCGACCAGGTCACCGGCCCCAGGCTGGCCGTTGCCGATACGATGGACTTATGGATTAATATCCAGCGCGACGAATTACTGAAGTTGTTTCAGCGGATCGACGGACTGGTGATCAATGACGCCGAAGCAAAACTGCTGACCGGCGAAAATAATCTGGTTGCCGCGGGTCGCCAAGTTCGCGAAATGGGGCCCAAATTTGTCATCATCAAAAAGGGCGAACACGGCGCCATGTTCTTCAGTCAGTACGAAACTTACGTCATGCCGGCTTATCCTACTTCCACGGTGACCGACCCTACCGGCGCGGGCGACAGTTTTGGCGGGGGCCTGCTCGGCTACCTCGCCGAACAGAGAAATTTCGAACCGCAAACGCTAAAAAAAGCGATGGCTTATGGCGTGGTCACCGCCAGCTTTAACGTCGAAGATTTCAGCCTCGACCGCATGAGACAAATCACGCGCGACGATATTGATCAGCGACTCGACGAGTACCGCAAGATGTTGACGTTTTGAAAGCGAGAGGCTCGCCGGTAGCGGGGTATGCCAGCAACTCGCTATCTGGCCGTTTTTTTTAACGGGCGTGGTCTCGGTCCGACGAACATTTCGTTCTCTTTGCATGTGCCGGCTGCCGCCCAGGACTCGGCCTCCAGAGTCAGACGTTCGAGCATTCGCTCGACGCGCTGTCGGTAGTATTCAATTCCATCGCGGTCCAAACCGGCCGGAATCTCAATGTGGGGGCTGGGCACGGCCCGCGCATGAGAAAACGGACGAGGCAAGGCGAACCGGTCCCAGGTGTTCAGCCGCCAAGCGGGATCATAACCGACTCCAATTGCCACGATCGGCAGACGCAACTTTGAAGCCAGAAAATGCTGCCGGCGGCTACTTGCCGCCGCGGCCCCCGAGGACCGTCCGGTGTAATCGCAATGTGATGCGTTCGATTTTTGCGTATCCGATCGCGCAAGGCACAGCCGCCGCCTCGCCGGGACGCACCGCGGACAAAATCGAACCCAAAATGCAGCGCAAGCCGGGACAGCACGTCAGCATCCCGGTGGCGGCTCATCAGTATCGCCAAATCGCAATTCCCGCGCAGATACAGCACGAACGGCATGTACTCGTGCCAGGAGATATAGATCGCCCGCCGATTACAGATCGGCAAACCTGGATCGACCGACTGGTCGTAGTAGGCCGCTTTGAAATTCAACGTCCCCATCCATGCGCGGACGATGGATGTCAAACCGAGGCCCGCAAGCTTTGTCAGAAAAGGAACCGTCCGTCTCAAAACTGCATCCTTGCTTTTCTTGCGGGGAGCGGGGAGCGTAGGGGCGGACCAGGGTGTCTGGGGACTGGCCTCCTGCGCCATCCACGCACCGCTGTTTTGCGGCCCTTCAGTCCCTTAAATTCCACTGGCCGGAAAACACCTCTTCGGCCGGCCCGGTCATGTAGACGTGGTTGTCTTTGCCCCATTCAAGTTCCAGATCGCCGCCCCGTAAATGATTGACAATCTTCCGCTCGGTCCGGCCCGACAACACGCCGGCGACACAAACGGCGCTGGCACCGGTACCGCAGGCCAGCGTCTCACCCGATCCGCGTTCCCAGGTCCGCTGACGGACTTCCGTTGGCGAAATCACTTCGACAAATTCGACGTTCACCCGATGGGGAAAATCTGGGTGGCGCTCGACTTGCGGGCCAAGCCCCAACACCAGTTCGTCCGTCGTTTCGTCGACAAACGTGATGCAATGCGGATTGCCCATCGACACGCAGGTCACGCTAAGCGTACGGCCGGCAACCATCTGCGTGCCTTCCACAGGCAACCGGCAATCAACCACCGGATCGCCGGGCAATGTCGTTGGAATCTTTACCGCCTCGAGAATCGGTTCGCCCATATCGACGCGGACGCGGCAGACGGTGTCGCCATCCATTTCTAATTCGAGTTTCAAAACACCGTTACCGGTCTGCACATCCAGCGCCGACTTACGTACGTGGCCGTGCTCATAGGCATACTTGGCCACGCAGCGAATGGCGTTGCCGCACATTTCCGCTTCGGACCCGTCGGCGTTGAACATCTGCATCCACAGATCGACCTCCGCGCTCGGACGAATCAGCACCAAACCGTCGCCACCCACGCCGAAATGGCGATCCGAGACGCGCCGCGCGACCTCCGGAAGATTGTCAGGCACCGTTTCCACAAAGCAATCGACATAAATATAGTCGTTGCCGGCACCGTGCATCTTGGTAAATCGCATAGCTCTACGATTCCTGTTTGTCGTCGCCGAATGCGCGAAAACACCGGTCGGATTATTGAATTCTGGCGACTTCAACGACGGTCGGTGCGCCGGTCGATTCTATCGATCTACTCGCGGTTGGGCAACAACTGCTCGAACCAGTTGGTTGCCTGTCGCAGAGGTGAAATGGCCGCACCGGCCGGCTGTTCTAATTCCGCTTGTAATCCTTCCACGGCCCGCCGCACGCCAGGCAGTGCTTGACGCGCCGTCTTGGGATCGTCAAATGTCCCGTAAACATAAATCCAAACCAACTGTTTGCCGGCCAGGCCTAACACGGGTCGAACTAGTGGAATGTTTTGCTGGCCGTTCCCCATAATTGGATGAAAAATCATGCGGATGTTTTTGTCCAAGTCCATCTCTCCTTTACCAAGCAAGCTGATGGCATCACCGTAAAAATTAATCTCATCGAACAAGATGTGATTGCCGTCGATGCGATACTTGATATCGCTGCGAGAGAACGCTTTTGAATTTGGCGGCTTGACGGTCAGAATTTTGAACAACGACAAGACCAGCGGCAACTGCCCGACGTCGCCATCCCTCACCCGCACAGTTCCGCCACCCCGGAACGTGTGCGCCCCGCGAGTGTTCCCCTGCAGCCGCAGGTCGGCGACGATGCGGCCCTTCAAGTCCCGGTCGGTCGACAGCGATTCTGTCGTCAGACGTTGCATATCGGCGTCGACGAGCTGCGCGTTGACTTCGAAATACGGTATTTCGGCCAAGGCCACTCGACAATCCGCCAGCAGCGCACCGCCGTACAACCGGGCTGTAATCCGCCGCGACGATTGGCCGGGCCGGCCGGGTTCGGCGAACGCACCCATTAGTATCTCATCGTCGCTCAACAACAACGGACCCTGCACATCGGTCACTTGAAAATCTTTGTAGACCAGGGAATCGACGTCGATCCAGCCGCGCGACACCGATTTTCGTCCGTCAAAACTGCCGACCAAATGCACGCCACCGTTAATCTGATCCAAGACGATGGCCGACTCCATGCGGCCTTGAAGTGTATTGAATCGCATGTCCCATTTGGACTTTACCGGCGATTGCGGTCCGGCGATTTGGCTCAATGTCAAATCGCCGGTCAAATTGACCGGGCCGGAAAAATTCAGTGCCGTCAGTCGATTGCGGAGGCCCGCCGGAATCGCGCTGAGCAACTCTCGGTCAAACCGCAACCGGTCGACGGCAATGTTGTTTAACTGCAAACTCCAACCACCGTCTTGGCGAAATTCGCAAACGCCGTCGGCTGCGAATTGCGATCGCCCGTGGACTGCCGAGAGTTCTTCAAAATCGGCCCGCCCGTCGCGAAATACCATCTTGCCGCGTAGATTTTCCATACGATAGGGAAAGAACTCAGGCTCGACCTCGATGCCGTTCTTCGACAGGTCCGCCTCGACGACAAGGCCTAGTTTTTTCGTCGCCGGCAAGAACCGAATCCGGCTCATCAGATTGACCACACCGTTCGGTTTTATTTGCCGCCAGACGTTTTGAAGGTGAGTGGGCATTGAATTGCGCAGTTCGTCGTCCAACGGAATCGATTCCGCGACCAGCTGCATGGTCACTTCCGGCCCATCGGGAGTCGGATCCAACCGTCCTTGGCCGCGAATGATCGCCGAATCATTCGTGCCAACTAAGTCCTCGAATACCCAAGCGTCGTTGATCCCCCTGAGCCGGCCGCAAATTCCCTGAATGGGATAAGGAAACGGCTTGTACTGAACCGAGATATCCTGCAAATCGACGACGTATTGTTTTTGCCAGGCGGTGTTTGGACTTTCGCGCTGACTGATCAAATAGCCGCCAACCGTTCCCTCCGCTGCAAACGATTCGACGACGGCACGAGTCTTTGCCGGCAGCGCCTGGAGCAACCGATTATCAATGGGCAAGCCGGCCGCCTTGGCGACAAATCGCCCCGTGCCGTCGGGCCCAGGATCGGTGACCTCGGCAGAAATCTCTACGGGCCGACCCTGTGAATAGGCCACCATCTGCGTTTTGACGACGTTGTCCTTGTAGTTAACCGTGCCGCGTCCATGTTCCAGCCGATACGGGAACTTGTAATACGTAAACGACACATCGGAGCATTCAACGTTCAGGTCCGGCTTCCACCGCTGCCCATCAAATAGCAGAGTCGCTGTTGCGTTGACTTCTCCCGCCGGCAGAAATTTATTCCATGCCTGCTGCCACAAAGCCGGCATGACGCTGACAAGCTGCTGCTCGAGGACCAGGCGTTGTGCCTGAAGGTGGAGTGATCTCGGCGCCGCCTCGCCAAAGCCTAATTGTTGGCCGCGAAGCCAAAACTGAGTTCGGCCACTCCGCGCGGTTAAACGGTCGATGGCAATCCCCTCGTGGGTAAAACGCATCGAGCCATTGACATCGGCCAGGGGATACGGCAATCGTCGGTCATCGATGCGGCCGCGTTGTACTTGCGTTTCAACGTCAAACCAATATGGCTTATCGCGCGCCGCATCGTGGTCGATCCGAAAGTTGATCGAGGCCGTGGCCCGCACCGACTGTAACGGCTCCAACCACTGGGACACCGGCACCGGTAGCGATTGCGTTAAATCGGGCGAAATGATCAGGCCGCCGACACGGCCGCCCAGTCTCCACCGCTGCAGCTTTGGTTCGAAACCGCCTTGCACCTCGACCCGTCCCAACAATTCGCCGGACAGAGAACCCTCCACCCGATTCCACGGCTCCGCACTGCCGGCCGCGGCCGCTTGCGGACTGATTAACAGATTGACTTCGCGGAGCGTGAAGGTACTGGAAGGGTATTTCAACGGATCGAAAATGACCACCGTCGCGTTTTCAATCGAAATGTGACGGTCGCTGCGGAAGGACGGTTGTTCGATAAACAGCTTTTGGATGCTCCAGCTGCCATCACGCCGCCGCGTCGCGCGGAGCGTCGGTCGTCGCACAGTCACCCGGCGGACATCGATATTGCCGCTGACAAGATCGTGAAGATCGGCGCGGCAGTCGAGAAAGATTTCCTCGATGTGCGCGATTTCCGCAACCGGCCCGCTGGCACCTCGTTCGGACAGCGAGAGCCCCCGTAGCACGATGCCTTCGCCTTCGATCCGCTCGGCCGACTGCAAGCGGACGTCCAACTGCGGATACCGTTCGGCCAAAGTCATTTCGACTTTGGCCCGTATCTCATCGTTCAACGTGTCGCGAAAGTACCAAAACCCGACCACCGCCGCGACAATCGCCGCCGCAATGCCCCATTTGAAGAAGAACCAGCAGACACTGACCAGTCGTGTAACGATGGTGCGAATCCTTTCGCGAACGAACCCGGCGCCGGCGGCATCGCGTGTGCAAAACTTGTTACTCTGGCTGCACTTAGGCGCAGGCGGGAGTGTACGGGCAACTGGACAATTGAGTCAAGGCAACTCAGCCGCTCAAGCGGACCCTGAATCCGCAGTTACGCCGTCACTGCGGTTTGGGTTCGCTGGTTTGGGTTCGCTGTTGCCGGGCTGGCTGCCCGGTCCGTGTCAAACCAATCCGATTAGGCAAGCCGAGCATCCGGCTAAAACTGCGAATTTCATCGTGAAAACGGCAATCTAGCACGGGGTTTGGTTACATCCGGCAACCAAGTATACTCATGGCCTGCGTTTCTGGGAGCATTGCTATCGGCCAGCAGGGAATTCACAATGCGGCTCGGCACTACTCCAGCGGTCCAGGTGCGGAAAGGTCGCGGCCTGTTCGGCCCCCTTCGCACAGCGGAGCGTGCTGTTAACCAACCTCAGCTATCAACCCGGAGAATACGGTCATGGCGGAAACGGTTGCGAATTTAGACAACGAAAAAAATGACAAATTAGTGTTTTGGGGCTGCTTTATTGCGCTGATTACCACGGCCTTCGCCTTTATTACGCGGGCCTTCCTCATTAACGGCCCCACCTTTTGGAAGGGCGATTTCGGCCTCAACGACGTGCAGGCCGGCGAACTGTTCGGAGCCGGCCTGTGGCCGTTTGCCATCAGCATCATCGTCTTCAGCCTCATCATTGACCGCATCGGCTACCGGGTAGCGATGTTCTTCAGCTTCATCTGCTATGCCATTTATTCGGCGCTGGCGCTTTCGGCCTACGCCGCCATCAATCCCGGGGGAGAAGCGTTGGCGGGAGAAGCACTGGCCGACGCTCAAACGAAGGGGCTGAATTTACTCACGATCGGCTCGATCGTGCTGGGCCTGGGTAACGGAACGGTCGAGGCATTTATAAATCCGGTTGTGGCCACGATGTTCAGCAAGAGCAAAACGAAGTGGCTGAACATCCTGCACGCCGGCTGGCCCGGCGGACTGGTCCTGGGTGGCATCTTGACCATCCTTCTGGGATCCCAAGCTGCCGACGACTGGCGTATTCTC
>JAYGDO010000341.1:0-10186 GCA_046582885.1 Pirellulales bacterium
TCTCTCGCCGCGGTTTGGTGCGACGGCCGCCGGGAATCGGGACAGTGGCGGCCCAGGGTCCGTTGGCCTCTCACGCCGTAGCGATTTCTGACTGGCCAACTCGCGAGCCGCTGCGTAGACAGTACACTGCGCCCGCGTACAATCGTCGTAACGACGACGCAAACGTGGAACCAATATAACGACCACGCGATAACGACCACGCGATAACGACCACGCGATGACGATCACACGACATTTTTTCGACTGGGAAAATCCGATCCTGCCCGTAGCGGCCGACTTTCTTTTGGATCGTTACATCTCCGGATCTGCCGTTGACTGCGGAAGCGCGATCGTTGTCGTACCGGGCGGTCGGGCGGGACGGTTATTGCGTGAGATACTGATTCGAAAAGCCGCCGCACGGCGATTAACACTAACACCGCCCAGTGTCGTCACCTTGGGCGACCTTCCCGAACGGCTTTACCAGTCGGAGCGGCCGCACGCCAACGGCCTCGTACAACAACTGGCGTGGGTCGAGGCATTGCGGTCGATGGACCGGCGACGCGTAGCGAGTTTCATGGCCCACCCTCCGGCCGCAAACCAGTTGCTTGGTTGGATTGATTTGGCCGATTTGCTGGGCCGGCTGCATCGCGAGCTGGCTGCCGACGATTTGGATTTTGACCGGTTGGTCGGCCATGCCGGTACGAAGGGCGAAGGATTCGACGAAACGGCACGCTGGAATTTCTTGCGCGAAGTCCAGCGCAAGTATCTGGATGTACTGCATTCGCTAAATCTCTGGGACCGACAGACGGCGCGGTTGCACGCGCTTCAGAATGGCGAGTGCCAAACCAACAGCGACATCGTGCTGGTCGCCACGGTCGATATGAATCGCAGCATGCGGGGGATGCTCGAGCAAATAGCCGACCGCGTCGTCGCGCTGGTTCATGCACCGCCATCGCTGGCCGACCGGTTCGATCCGCTGGGCTGCATCGAGCCGGCCGCTTGGGAAGACGTTGAGATACCTGTACGCGACGAACAGATTCGCGTCGCCGACGGCCCCGACGACCAGGCAGCGGCAGTCGCCCGTACGCTGGCGGAGTTGGACGGCAAGTTTTCCGCCAGCGAAATTTCGATCGGCGTTCCGGATGAAAGCCTCGTTCCGCAAGTCCAGCTGCAACTCGATCAGTGCGGCGTGCCGAGTCGGTACTTCGTTGGCCGACGGCTCAAACAGATCGGGCCGTACCGTTTGCTCGAGGCCATTGCAGATCACATCCGCAGCGACCGGTTCGATGCCTTCGCCGCCTTGGTCCGGCATCCGGACGTCGGCGATTGGCTTGCTCGCCGTGGCGTCGAGCCGAGCTGGCTGGCGCGACTCGACGATTACTATCAGCGGCATCTTCCGGGACGACTCGGCCAGTGGCTCGGCCAAAAGAACACGTATGCGGCGGTCCAAGAAGTTCATGAACTGGTCGCACAAGCATGCCAGCCGCTGAGCGGAAAGGAAAAGCCGGCCGCCGAGTGGGCGGCGGCAATCGTCAACGTGCTCCGCGAGTTCTATACCGACGTCGAACTGAATGCCGGCCAGACGGGACAACAAGCAGCGGTCTCGGCGCTGGAACAAATCGCCAATGCGGCGGCCGAGTTGGCACGGACGCCGGCCCGGTTCGCCGCGCCAATTGCCGCCGCAGACGCCATCGAGTTGCTGCTCGGCCTGTGCGGCGATGAAAATGCTCCCGCGGCGGCCAACCAGCAGGCGATCGAGCTGCTCGGTTGGTTGGAATTACCGACGGACCCGTCCGCAGTGCTGATTGTCACTTCGGTGAACGAAGGCGTCGTACCGAAGTCGATGAGCTCCGATGTGTTTTTACCGAACTCGCTCCGGCAAAGGCTTAATCTGGTGGACAATCGCCGTCGCTATGCCCGTGATGCTTACGCGCTGAGCGTGCTGGCGGCCTCGCGCAAGCGGCTGACGCTGATTGTGGGCCGCCGCGACGCGGAGGGCAATCCGCTGCTGCCCAGCCGACTGCTGTTTAGCACTTCGCCCGACGGAGTCGTCAGGCGTTCGAAAGAACTCTTCCGGGACCGCACCGAAGAACCCAAACGGCCGCTCTTGATTGGTCGGGCCCCCGCGCGGGCTGGCGAATCGCAATTTGTAGTGAGGCGACCGACAAAGCTGGCCGAACCGGTTAGCCGAATGCGAGTCACGTCATTCGCCACCTACATCGCCTGTCCGTACCGGTTTTATCTCGAACACGCGTTGAGGCTCGCAACGGCAGACGACACGGCCGACGAAATAGACGCTGCCGGTTTCGGCAGCCTGGTCCACGAGATTCTCCGCCAGTTCGGTGAATCGCAGGTCCGCGAATCGACCGACGCCGAAGAAATCAGCGATTTTTTCGCCGAATCGATGGAGCAGTACATCAAGCGTAAATTTGGCAAACATCGCTTGGCCGCTGTCAAAGTTCAGGTGCTCGGTGCTCGCGCGCGGCTCGAGGCCTTTGCCCGTTGGCAGGCCGAGTGGCGCAAGGCCGGCCGACAAATCGTCCGCGTAGAAGACAAAAAAGGCAGCGACCGGTTTGACATGGATCTCGGCAATGGGCTCTCAATGACCGTCAGCGGCAGCATCGACCGCATCGACCGCGACGAGAACACCGGCGAGTGGTTCGTGCTGGACTACAAAACGTCCGATCGCGGCAAGACGCCGAACGAAGCACATCGCAAGCGCGGTGAGTGGGTCAACCTGCAGCTTCCGCTTTACCGGCATCTGGCCCGTGCGGCGGGAATCGAGGGCCCGATCAACGTCGGCTATATCTCTCTGCCCAAAGACACCGAACGAGTGGCCGAGCATTTGGCTGAGTGGTCCGATGAAGAACTTGCCGAAGCGGACGAATTGGCGAAATCCATCGCCCGCGACGTGCTGGACGAAAAATTCTGGCCGCCCAGTTATCCGCCGCCCTACTTCAAGTCCGAATTCGCGCCGCTGTGCCAGGACGATGTGTTCGCACGTCAACTGGAAGCCGCCGGCCGAGAGGACGCGGTATGAGCGAACGAGGCAGCACGTTGATCAGCGCGTCGGCCGGAACGGGGAAGACATTCCAATTGTCCAGCCGCTACATCGAGTTGCTGCACGCCGACGTACCGATCGACGAAATTCTGGCCACGACATTTACCCGCAAAGCGGCCGGCGAAATTCTTGACCGCATCATGTCGCGGTTGGCGACGGCCGCCGAAACCGAAAACACGGCCCGCGAATTGGCGGACAAGCTTGCCGCAACGGGGCTCGACGTCGCCCGCTGCCGCGAACTGCTGATCCGGCTGACGCGCAGCCTGCATCGGCTGCGAATCAGCACGCTGGATAGTTTCTTTTCGCAAGTCGCCGGAACGTTCGGTTTGGAACTCGGCCTCCCGCCGGGCTGGCGGATTGTTGAAGGCGTCAAAAACGCCTCGTACCGCGACGCTGCCATTGAGGCGATCCTCCAAGGCGAACCCGAACGCGACATCTCGCGAATTGTTCACCTGCTGAGCAAAGGCAACGCCGAGCGCTCGATCAGCGAAATGATTCGCAATACCGTTAGCTATCTCTACGACTTGTACATGGCCACCGACCGCGAAGCGTGGCAGCGGTTCCCCAGGCTGAAGCCGCTCGAACCGCAGGATCTCGCAGACACCGTCGAAGCCATCGCGGCCGCCGACATGAACGGCAAAAAAAATCTGATAAAGGCACGTCACCGGGATCTACAGTCGATCGAAGCGGGAGATTGGGAAACGCTACTCGAAAAGGGACTCACGCCAAAGATTGTGGATGGCAGCGAATCCTACAGCCGCACGCCGATCCCGGAACCGGTTGTCGCACTGTATCGCAAGCTCGTCAGCCACATCCGCGCCGTGTTGATTCGGCAGTTGGCCGGCCAGACCGAGGCGAGCTACGAATTGCTCGAGCGTTACGCCAGAGATTACAACCGGATTAAATTTGACGAACGCGCGATGTGCTTTTCTGACGTGACGCGAGAGCTTGCCGGCGCCACATCCAGGGTAAACGTCGAGCACATGGGCTTCCGACTCGACGCGCACATAACGCATCTGCTGCTCGACGAATTCCAGGACACATCGCTGGACCAGTGGGTCGCGCTGCGGCCGTTTGCTCAACGCGCGGTGGGAAAAACACAGCAGACGACATTTTTGGCGCCCCCGGGTTCCGTATTTTGCGTGGGTGACGTTAAACAGGCGATTTTCGGCTGGCGCGGCGGCGTGGCCGAGATTTTTGACACGATCGAAAGCGAACTGGGCAAACTGGATCTGCAGAAACTGCACGTCAACAGAAGGTCGTCGCCGGTCATCATCAAAACCGTCAACAAGATTTTTCAAAACTTGACAGCCAGCGGCACAATCAACGAAATGTCGACCGCGGTTCGCGGCTGGCAAGAGCGATTTGAGCCGCACACGCACCTCAAAGAGAAAGAGGCTTTGCCCGGCTACGTCGAACTGGCCACCGCACCGGCAGCCGACGGCGATGGGGAATCGCCCGAAGAGGTGACGTTGAAATACACGGCCAAGCGGATTGCGAAAATCGCCCACAGCGCTCCCGACGCAAAAATTGGCGTGCTCGCGCGGTTCAATCGTACCGCGGCGCAATTGATCATCGAGCTGCGGGAACTGGGCATCACGGCCAGTGAAGAAGCCGGCAGCGCGGTCACCGATTCGGCCGCGGTGCAGGCGGTTTTGTCGCTGTTGCATTTGGCGGATCATCCGGGCGACACCGTCGCGCAGAAGCACGTAGATGGCTCGCCGCTGGCCCGGATCAAGGGTTTGGCTTCAAGCGATGACCCCGCGTCCGCCGCGCGGGTGGCCAGCGATGTTCGCCGCGCCATCTTGACCGACGGCTACGGACCAACGATTAATGCGTGGACTCGGGAACTCACGCCGTTTTGCAGCACCCGCGATTACAATCGGCTGATGCAACTTGTCGAAATAGCCTTTCGCTACGATGCGGACGCGCCGTTGCGAACCTCGGAATTTGTTCGATTTGTGCGGGACGCAAAAGTTTCCGACCCAACCACCTCGAACATTCGTGTGATGACCGTACATCAGGCCAAGGGTTTGGAATTCGATATTGTCGTGCTGGCCGACCTGGATACCGACTTGATCGGCCAGCGCGGAAATGTCGTCGCCGGCCGGCCGAGCATCACCGAACCGCCCGACCGGGTTTCGGTTTATCGCAACACGGCGATCCAAAGCATTTTGCCGCCCGACCTGCAGCGGCTGTTTCAGGAAACAATCGACCGCAAAGTGACCGAATCGCTCTGCGTCCTTTACGTAGCCGTGACGCGGGCGATTCACGCGCTGCATGTGATCGTTGCGCCCGGCGTGAAGGGCCGACAAAAGACATTCGCCCGCATCCTCCGTGCCGCGCTGGCGGAAACGAAAGACGCGCCGCCGGAGACGATCCTGTTCCAGGATGGCGATCCCAACTGGTACAAACAAGCGGACGCGACGCCTCAGTGCTCCGACGCACCAGCGCCAGAAATTATCCAAGTCCGTTTGCCGGAAATGTCCGAACGCCATCTCGGCCTCGACTGGACCAGTCCCACCGAGCGGGCCCACGGCCAAATCCGCCGCGCCGCCGACATCTTGCAGATCGATGCCAACACCGCGCTAACCCGTGGCACAATCATTCACAGCTGGTTCCAAATGATCAACTGGCTCGACGAGGGCCGCCCGGATACCGCGGCGCTGCGGGCCACGGTCCGAGACACCGATATGACGGGACTGAACATCGACAATTTAATTGCGCAGTTCCACGAAATGCTGGACCGGCCGGCGGTATCCCGAGAGTTGGCTCGATCGTCGTATTCCGCAGATGCGAAGGTCTTCTCCGAATTTCCATTTGCCGTCTTGGACGAGGGACAAATATTGAGCGGTGCGATTGATCGGCTCGTATTGCAATTCGCCAACGACCGGGCCGTGAGCGCCGATGTGATCGACTTCAAAACGGACGCGGTCGACCACGACGACAAGAACTGGCTTGAGGACCGGACCGAACATTATCGTCCGCAATTGGAAGCTTATCGCACTGCCGTCACCAAGAATTTCGGCCTCGCCGTCAACGACATCTCCTTGCGGCTGATCTACGTCTCCGCGGGTATCGTACGCGAGTTGCCCTGAAACACGCCGGACATTTCCGGGCTTACCGAGACGATCGTCCGACTGCTTCCTGATACGCGGGGACCCCGGTAACCCTGCCGGGTATCTTCCGTCCATCTTGATGACGCCAAAGACATCACCGAGAACGAACATCGACGGAAATCCGCCCAACTCACGGACTTCGGCCAAACTGAGGGCCATGGCCGTACATGTGTTCGACTTCGACGGTGGTGCCGAATTGGATTTCATCGACGGCAATGTTCAGCGTGTCGGCTATGCGTTGCCGATGTGCTGGGCTGGTCGTGTACCGCGAGGCCGCGATCGCTTCAATCACTTTGGGGTCCAGGGACGCAGCTTCGGCAAGTTCGCCCACCGAAAGTCTCCGTTCCGCCATCCAGTGCCGCAGGCTTTTCTTCGATTCAGCCATCGCGGTCCGCTTCCTCCGGTTTTTCGGATGGCTGGAAATCGCCGCCGCCCCGCGCGGCGACAACCACGAACACGAACCCCAAACCCATTAGCGCCACAGCTAAATAGTACGGTATCGCATAGTTCAACTTAAGCAGCGGAATACCGATGAAGGACCCGAAAATTCTTGCCATCGAGTTGACGCTTTGACTCACGCCAAACATGCTTCCTTGCTTCGCCGGGTCCGTGCGGCGGGACAACAACGAATTGAGCGACGGCTGCATGAACGCAAATCCCGTCACGATCACTGCCAGCGCGCCATAGAGCATGCCGGAGGATCCGCTTTCGACGGCTTGCAGGATCAGCAAGAAGCCCACCACTTCGACCACTGCGCCGGACGAGGCAAGAATGCCCTCCGAAACGCGGCCCGCAATGCGGCGGACAATTCCGCCTTGAATGATCGCCAGCGTGATACCAATGTAAGCGTACGTCAGGCAGACCTGTCCCCAACCGAAATCAAACGCACTGTCCGAGCCCTTGATCAACAGCGACAACGTCACCTCAAAGTTGGCGAACGAAAAGACCAGCACGAAAATTGCGACCAGCAACATGGAAATCGACGGTGTGGCCAAAGCCTCTCTAAACGCTGTGACATCCATCAGTCGCTTGCGCGATTCGGATGGCTGATCGAACCGCCTCGATTCGGGCAATTTAAAGATCGCCAACAACAGCGCAACCAGCGAAAGGCCCGCGGCGACGTAGCCGGGCAGCGGTCCGGGGGCGCCTTTTCCGCTCGGCACGGCGAGAAATCCAATCAGAGGTCCAAAGGTAAAACCCAAGCCAAAGGCCATGCCGATCAGGGCCATGCCTTTAGGCCGGTCCTTCAGCGAGGTACTGTCGGCGATGTAAGCTTGCGCCGTCGGGATGGTCGCGCCGGCAATGCCGGCTCCGATGCGCGATACGAAGAGCAGTGTCATATCCTTCATGACCGTGGCAACGCCGAACAATGTGTAGAAAACGACCGAACCGCTCAGGCCAATTATTAGTACGGGCCGCCTGCCGATTCGATCCGACAGCCGCCCCCAAATCGGCGCGAAGAAAAACTGCATCACCGAAAAGATCGCCATCAAGCCACCGATCAGCCAGCCTGTGTTATCGATCGATTTTTCCGTGGCAAAGTCGTCGGCGTAAATCGGCAGCAAGGGCAGGACAATTCCGAAACCCAACAAATCGATGAAGACCGTCAAGAAAATGACGAACAACGAGGATTTGGACGTCGTCTGTTGCATAGCGGCGGGGTTGATTGCTTTCAACCGCAGGTGCGGATGGGACCAGATAGGGTGATTGGTAACCACCATTTAACGGTCGGAACAGTTTAGGTGAGATCGTGGCCCGCCTCAATCACTCGTCGTCGAAAATAATCGGCCGGCTGGTCGAAACACTGCCGCGAA
The DNA here is from genome assembly GCA_046582885.1 of Pirellulales bacterium. Lineage (GTDB taxonomy): Bacteria > Planctomycetota > Planctomycetia > Pirellulales > UBA7805 > JAYZEI01. Next base: position 7,974 of record JAYGDO010000341.1, read on the forward strand.
GTTGGTAGATTGGCGGTTTCCGAGCAGTTGATTTTCGAACGAAAGAAGCATCGTGATCGGCCGACGGCCTGCCTGTTTGATGCTCCTGTTGTGTTCGGCGGTGACTGAGGCCGGCGACGTCGTGGACACCGAAATCGACGGGAAAGACTACGGTTGGCGGCAAGCAACCGTTGACACCTTTGATCTCGGCGCCGTGGGGGGGATGGCGGCCCGGCAAACTCCGCTGAACCAACATTACGGCAACGGTCCCGTCAATTTGTACCCTAGCAGCGACTTCGACCGGGTAACCGCCGGGGGCAGCTTGGATCCAACCGCGTTGCGGCGCTGGGTCTGTTGGTTGGCCGCCTCCATTTGCGGCTCCGGCCCGATCGCACGTCCCTGGAAGTCTTCGGAAATGATGGCAAAATAGCGGTGTCGCCCTTGCCGCCTGTCGAACCCAGACACAAGAAAACTGCTCCCGAGAAAATTGGACTCCCCAACATGGCTGAGTTGAACTTTAAACAGGAATTGGTCGGCTGCTTTGGCCAACCGGTGTCCGAGAATCCGACGCAGGCAATGATCGAGGCGGCGTTTCGTCATCACGACCTCGACTGGCGCTATTTGACCATCGAGGTCGCCCCCGGCGATCTGGCCGCCGCGGTGGCCGGCACGCGAGCGATGGGGTTTCAGGGTTTCAACTGCACGATCCCGCACAAAGTCGCCGTCATTGAGCATCTGGACGGACTCGGCGAATCCGCATCGCTGATGGGCGCGGTTAATTGTGTGGTGCGCCGCGATGGAAAATTGATCGGCGAAAATACCGACGGCAAAGGATTCGTCGAATCGCTGCGTGAATTGACCGATCCGCAGGGCACCAATGTCGTAATGTTCGGAGCGGGCGGTGCGGCACGGGCAATCGGCGTGGAAATGTCGCTGTCCGGTGCGGCCAAGTTCACGATCGTCAATCGATCCGAGGATCGCGGCAGCGAATTGGTCGAACTGTTGCGCGAGAAAGTCAATGCCGAGGTCGACTTTGTGCTTTGGCGTGGCGATTATGACGTTCCCGAGGGGACGGACATCGTGATCAACGCTACCTCGATCGGCCTCTACCCGGACGTCGATGCCCGCATCGCGCTGAATCCTGAAACGCTCAAAGCCGGAATGGTTGTAGCCGATGTGATTCCCAACCCACCGCGTACGCATTTGGTTCGCGACGCCGAGCAACGTAACTGCAAAGTGATCGACGGTCTGGGTATGCTCGTAAACCAAGGTCGGATCGGCATCCAATACTGGACCGGTGTCGACCCGAACGCGACCGTGATGCGGTCGGCACTGGAAGAAATATTTGGCTGATCACCAGCAACGTGGAAACAAATAACCTGCGTGCTGCGCGTGGAGGGATTTCGCGAGGTGATCGACGCGGACAACAAGAAGTTGCCGGCGGAAAAAGGCGGAAAGTAGGCATCCGGACACGAAGGATTCGTAATCTGAAGTAGCCGCAAGCGACGGCTCCAAGTAGGCTATTAAGTGGATGTGCGTGGCTAAAATTTTCATCACGACGTTGATTGTTGGTTTCGCGGGCCTGCTCTGCGCGGCGGAGGAACCGACCGCCGAGCAGTTGGAATTTTTTGAAGCGAAAATCCGGCCGTTGCTGGCCGAACACTGCTACAAATGCCACAGCGGTCGCTCCAAAAAACTCAAGGCCGAACTGCGCGTCGATTCGCATGCGGCTTTACTCAAAGGTGGTGAATCCGGACCCGCAATCGTGCTCGGAAAATCGAATGACAGTTTGCTGATCAAAGCTGTCCGTTTCGAGTCTGTCGAAATGCCGCCGGACGCCAAGTTGCCCGAAGAAAAAATCGCGGTGCTGTCGCGATGGGTCGATATGGGTGCGCCTTGGCCGAAGGAAGAGACCATTGCCCGTGAGAACGACGGGCCGAATTATGATTGGGACAAGTTCCGCCGCGAACACTGGGCCTTTCGTCCCGTTACTAAGCCGGAAGTGCCGCAACCCGCAGACGCCTCCAGCGGGAAAAACGAAATTGACCGGTTCGTTCTCACCCGGCTGCAAGCTGCCAATCTTAAACCCGCGCCGCCGGCCGATGCCCGCACGCTGATCCGGCGTATTTTTTTTGACCTAGTGGGCATACCGCCAACACCGGATGACATAGCGGAGTGGACAAAGGTCATCGCCGCCGATTCGTCTTCCAATCAAGACGGCCTCCGCAAACTAA
>JAYGDO010000482.1:0-6360 GCA_046582885.1 Pirellulales bacterium
TCCATCTTGCCGCGGCGTTCGACGTACACGTTTCTTGGTCCGTTAATTAGAATATCGCTAACCGCTGTGTCCTTGAGCAGCATTTCGAGCGGGCCAAGTCCGAACGTCTCGTCAAGCACCTCTTCGATAAGCCGTTCCCGCTCGTTGCGGTTCAGCATGACATCTTCGGTGTCGCAAAGATGTTCGACCACAAGCCGGATTTCGCGGCGCAGCGTATCGCCGTGCAAATCGCCGACGCGGGTCAAATCGAGTTTGTCGACCAGTTTGCTGTGGATGCGGCGTTTGGTGGCTTCGAAGTCTTTTTCCGTATTGGATTCAAGCAGCGGACTTTTCATGGCATTGAGTCAGATCGATTGGTTGAGGATCATTTCTGTTGGGCATGTCACCTACAAAAATAGCTTAAGGATCAACGAAATGGTCGGCGGCCGGTTTCTGCAAAGCGATTATGACGATCGTTCCGGCGGCGCCGCGCGATTCGGTCGAATCACGGCCGAACGGCCGCTGGTCTTCTCGTAGACAACGGCCGCCGTGTCGCGATATCGTTCGGCCCAATCCGAGTGTTTCGCCAATTCACGAGCCAGCGGAACGTTGGGCTCAAGGCAGGCAACTTGCACGTTGTGGTCCCGCAATGCCGACTCCCACCCCGGCTCGGCACCGACGATCGAAAAGTACTGCTGGACGTGCCCCTTACCTTGAACTTCGTTGCGGTCGTCGATCCAGTTTTTCACGCGCGGCCAGCCGTGCCAGGTGAGCCAGCCCCCCCAGTTGTAATCGTGGAAAATGATTTGGTCAGGATGACGTTCGATCACGTATTGCAGGGCGGCGGTAGGAATGTGCCCGCTATTGTGAAATGAATATCCATCAGCCAATCTTGCCCATCCTAATACCCCAACACAAACGACCAGCGCGGCAACGCCGCCACCGTGAGCCGGCGCAGAGTACGGTTCCGACCGCTGCTGCCTGCGACCCCAATAAACGTACAACAGGTCCGCGCTTAACCGCGCCATTAGCGGTACGGTAACGACGACCCACAAGGCAACGAATCGAATTCCGTTTAGCGCGAAGTGTAACCAGATAAGCGACAATACCAGAGCCACCCAGCTGATCGATTTCCGCCGTCCCAGCGCCAACAGCAACGGCAGTAACAACATCATGATCTCGTACCACGCCGCCCCAGCTTCGTGAAAATTAGGCGAAAGCCACTCGGTGTGAAGATTCATGAAATACGGATCACCCAATAAGCTCAAGATCCACCCGTAAAGACTCCAACCGTACGGGTTTACAAGCGTTGCCACCACCGCGCCTGCAAACAGTGCCGCCAGGTGCTTCAGGCGAGTTCTAGCCGCCGAGACGTCCTGACGATGCGGCAACCGCAAACTCAAACAGCTTTCAACAGCCAACGTTGCGGCAACAATGACCAAACCGGCAACGAATCCGCCGTGCGTATTAGCCCAGATGACAAACATCGGCAGCAGCCAAAGTGTCTGCCGACGCGTGGCCCTGCCTCGATGAAAGCGATCCATCATCGCCGCCGTCACCATGACGAACAACAGCGTGGCGACCGTAGGCCTTGCGACCCAGGACATCGTCGTGCCCGCAGCGGCGACTAAAGTCCACAGCCCCGCCAGCGGCCACGGCACGCCGTCATCAACCATGAGCAGATAGAGCCAGCGAAAAGCGATCGCCAGAACGATTGCCGTAACGGCAGCGATTCCTTCCAGTCCGCCCCATGCCCAACCGCCATAAAGAACCAAATCGCCAATCCACTGGTTGGTTCGCCATGGTTGCCCCGCCCGCGGTCCGGAGAACGGGTCGGTCGTCAACCAACCGCCTTCAGCCCACATCGCGTCGATGTTGCGGATATGCCAACCCAATCCCGGATCGTCGAGCAGCCCGCCTTGCGATTTTTGCAGTACACCAATCAGAACGATTAACATCAGCACATCGGCCACGCCCACGCGCATCCAAGTGCACGCAGCGACGCCGCCGCCATGCTTAATCTCGGCGGACAGCGAGGAAACTGACTTGGTCGTCACGGGTACTGCCGTATTCATTCTCAATAGATAGCATCGTGTCGCCTTCCCGCCTTGACGGAATTGCCGGTTGCAACAGGTCTATCGATCAATTTGACAAATTTCTCAGACAAGGTAGTGTTGCGCATGCCGGACACGACGATTGTCATTCCCTGTTACAACGAAGCGAAGCGGCTCAACGTCGATGCGTTCATTCGCCACGGCTTGAACGATCCGCCGCACCGGTTCCTCTTCGTAAACGATGGCAGCTCGGATGCAACGCTCGACCTGCTATGCGATTTGCGTGATTACGACGGCGACCGCTTCGGATACCTGAATCTGCTTCAAAACCGCGGAAAGGCCGAAGCCGTCCGTCTGGGCGTCGTCGCGGCACTCAGGCAGCCCACAAAATACATTGGCTATTGGGACGCTGACTTGGCGACACCGCTCGATGAAATTGAATCCTTCCGCCGCATTCTTGAAAACGACGATCGGTTGGAACTTATCCTCGGCTCCCGTATCCGCATGCTCGGTCACTCGATCCGCCGCCGGCCACATCGGCATCTGCTTGGCCGCTGCTTTGCATCGGCAGCATCGCACGTTCTCAGGCTGGGCGTTTACGATACACAATGCGGAGCGAAAATGTTTCGCGTCACGAAAAGTGTGCGTGAAGTGTTTAAGACACCGTTCAAGACGAATTGGATTTTCGACGTCGAACTTCTCGCGAGAATGATTCGACAGCGGCGAGAAAACGATCTAGCCCCGGTCGAGGACGTGCTTTACGAGCAACCACTGCACCACTGGGAAGATGTCGGTGGCTCCAAATTACGGCCGCACGATTTCTTCAAAGCGCTGCTTGAATTGATGGTGATCTATCGCACGTACTTGCGGGGGTTAGCCGGGAATCCTACAGAAGCATTGCAGCACCCCGCCGACCGTCGGCAAATGGTGCCAGAAGCCGCATCATTCAGACCGCATTCGGCGAAATTTCCAAATGTGCCGGGTACTCGCCGGCCCGGGCACGCAGAGTAGGGCCCGGGTGACGCGACGGCGGACGGCAAAAAACTTGCGGCCGCAAATGCGCCCGCCAACTCACGCCCTGGCGAAACGACCTAACATGCGAAAGTAGATCATCGATCCGGTCACTACCGCAGTCGCCGCAACGAACATCTCCGCAAGCGACTCCCATGGAGCCAAAAGCCAGGCGGCGGAGTATACGGCCGCCACGATCACTGCCGTCAGCAGATAAAACAACAGCCACAGCCACCAGCTTCGCACAATAAACTTATACACTTCCCTCGAAAACGGCTGCGACATGGAATTGTTTTCTTCCAGAGACAACAGCGCGATTGGCAATAAGAGAAACAAACTGCCGCCCGTCGCCAAGTAAAACGACGGGGTGTCTAGCTGCAAAACAGTTGCAATCACGATGCCCGGCACCGCGGCGAACGCGACGGCATTGATCAGCATCATCACGCGTTGGAACCAGTCGATCCACACCGCGGTCGGCCAACCGATGTCGTCGTCATTTCCCCACGCGGTATCTTCCAAGATCGCCAGCAGCACCGCGGCTAAGAAATTGACGCCGGCGACCGCCGGAAGAACCGCCACGAGGAACAGGCAAACGCCGGCCAACACCTCCGGAACTGAACCACCTCCGAAATACGCGTACGCAAACGCCGTCTCGACGAGCCAAGCGGCAACCGCAAAAACGATCGACAATCCGATCAGTCGCCCGCGGGCGCCGCGTTTCAACGGAAATGTTAAAACTCCGGGCCATATCAAGCCCATCGCATTGGCCAACGTTGGACCGCGTTTCGGCACCGGCTCTGCGTTTTCCGCGCGAGCGTCCGTGATCAGCTCAATCAATTGGCCACACAGATGACAGAAGAGATGATCGTCCGTCTGGCTGATCGTCGACTTCAGTTTTCCGCCACAATGCGGGCAGTGAGACAACTCGCCTACGGCGACCGCATCAACAGCCACCTCCCGCAGGCCAAAGGCTTCACCCTCGCCCAGGGCAGCCACCGATGAAACCGTGCGAGGCCGCTCCGGCGGTGCGACGACAGGTTGCTCACGGCCGCAATCCACACAAGCCAACTTCTGGCCAATCTGGTCTTCCGTCGCTTGCATCCGCGCACCGCAAAGATCGCACACAACCGGAACGTATCGCTGATAGACCACCCGGTTGTCGGCCGACGGCTGGTCCACACCTAAAACACGATATTCTTCGTCATCGCTTGTCACGCATGCGCTCCAGGTCGCATCAACTCGCGGCACGTAGTACGATCACAATTTCCGATTATACCGCAACCCATTCTGCGGCGGCAACGAAAGTGCCAGACAACGGGACATTGCTCGAAGCGAGAAACATCGGCCGACGAGATGCCGCTGCCGGCAAGTGGCTGCTTCACGACGTTTCCTTTCAAGTCCGCAGCGGTGATCGAGTCGCCCTAATCGGTCCATCCGGAAGCGGCAAGACCCTGCTGCTCCGCGCGCTCGCTGCGCTCGATCCGGTCGAATGCGGACAGATCCTCTGGCGCGGCCAGCCAGTTCAGGGCGGCATCGTTCCCGCATTCCGCCGCAATGCGATTTACGTACAGCAGCGGCCCGCATTGACCGAAGGCAGTGTCGAATCCAACCTGCGCGAGCCGTTTTCACTTGATCTCCACCGAGAGCGTAAATTTGACATCCGCCGCATCGAATCGCAATTGGCGAAGGTTGGACGTGATCGATCATTTCTGGATAAGCGGCAGCAAGATCTTTCAGGCGGCGAAATGCAACTCGTTGCCCTGCTCCGCGCCATCCAACTCGATCCGCAAGTTCTCCTGCTCGACGAGCCGACAGCCTCGCTCGATTCGGCGACGGCGCGGGCGGTTGAGGAGTTGGTCACCGGCTGGTTTTCCAAAAACTCCACAGGGCGGTCATTCGTTTGGGTCAGCCACGATGGGCAACAAGCTCAACGGATCGCGGACCACATCGGCTCGATCGAGAATGGAATGTTAACCCAGGAAAGATGACAATGGACGCGGAATACATCGGGCTTTCCTATCTGCAGATCGCACTTGCCGCACTACTGATTCTGGTCAACGGTGTGATTTCGATGGTCCTTAGGCTCGGGCTCGAACGGTCACTCGTCGTCGCCAGCCTCCGCACGGTCGTGCAACTGCTTTTAATCGGTTCCGTTTTGCAGTGGGTATTTCAAGTCGAACTTTGGACAACGGTCCTCGCCCTGCTGATCATCATGACCCTCGTCGCGGGCGTGACGGCGGCCGGCCGAGCGCAACGACGTTATCGCGCAATTTGGTTTGACACGATTATTTCGATCTGGGCCAGTTCCTGGCTCGTCACGGCCTTCGGCTTATTCGTCGTGATCCAAGACTTGGAACATTGGTACCAGCCGCAGTACACAATCCCCCTGCTAGGCATGGTACTCGGCAACACGCTCAATGGGATTTCTCTCGGGCAAAACACACTGACCGAAACACTGGCGGCGCGGCGTGACCAGGTGGAAATGCTATTGTCGCTCGGCGCAACACGGTGGGAAGCGGCTCGGCCGGCTGTCCGGCAATCGGTTCGCACCGGAATGACGCCCATCATTAATGCCATGATGGTGGTCGGTGTTGTCAGTTTGCCGGGCATGATGACGGGCCAGATCCTCTCCGGTGCGGCACCGCTGGACGCCGTCAAGTATCAAATCGTCATCATGTTTCTCATTGCCTCGGCGACGGCCATGGGAACGGTTTCGATTGTCTTGCTTGGCTATCGCAGGCTGTTCAATGCCGATCATCAGTTTCTCTATCAACGCGTTCAAACAAAATGAAGCTCCTGCCGCCGGACTGTAAGGTTCTCGCGGCCGACTGGTATGATAGCCCCACCCCGAAGCGAAAGCCGGACCGCGGCCGCCCGGGAAACGATCGAACACAAAGGGAAACCGGCATGTCCACAACCAACGACTCGGCGATCGTCATGGCAGGCATCCCCGAGACGAACAAATCGCTTTACCATCGAATACGCTTTCTCGTCGGCGACCCGGCCGCATTGATCGAACTGCCGAAAAACACTGGCGGCCACACTTCGACACTGATTTTGCGCGACATCGAAATGGCCCGCGCCAGGCAGCAGGCCCGAGTGGATCAGGTCGCCTGCCCTGCAGCCTTCACGCCCGCAGACGGGCTTTCGGGCGACCGGGAAACCGCTACAGCGCAGGCCACCGCGGAACTACTGCGCCGCAACGAAATCCGCCACGTCATTTCCGATCGGACCTTGCCGTTAATTTACGCACACGAAATTAATCGCGCCGGCATCACCATCGACTGCGATCCCGAAATGGGTATTCTTCAGCGGC
>JAYGDO010000188.1:0-10370 GCA_046582885.1 Pirellulales bacterium
CAGAAAATGCGGCGGCCTATCACGCTCGCGGTGAAGCCCTAAAGCGGCTGGGAAAACTCGATGCCGCGATCGTCGATTTCGAAAAAGCCATCCAACTGAATTCGCGTCATGTCGATGCCTACTGCAGCCGTGGCCTCTGCCTCGCCCAGCAAAAAAAGTTCGAAACGGCAATTGTCGAATTGACCAAAGCCGCGGGTGGGGTACGCTTTAGCCGCAAATTCGCCGCGGTTTATGAATGCCGCGCGCAAGTGCGGTTTCTCATCGGTCGTTATGCGGCCGCAGTCGACGATTACACCACGCTGATTAACTTGAAGCCGGAAGGACACCGTTTTGATCGCACGCTATGCGGTCGGGGCCTGGCGTATTTAAAGCTCGACGAAAAGGAAAAGGCCATTGAGGACTTCAAGTTAGCATTGCGTCTCAACGCCAAATACCAACCTGCCCAACGGCTACTCGATTGGGCAGAAGGCCGACTGGATGAGGAGCTGGCCGATCTGCGCGATCCCAGCGTGTTGGTGCCTTTTCGTAAGCCCCCCGTCGTATCGGAGGGTTTCGAAATCGTCGACGAGGGCGGCATGTGGAATGCGATTCCGCTCTGGGACCAATGGATTCTTTGCGACGCCAAAGGTATCGAATATGGGCCGAACACCAAAGCGATGCTGGACGCTTGGTGCCTGGAAGGACGTGTGAACGACGAATGCCGGCTGTTGCGGATCGATCAAAAGAGTTGGCTCTGGGCCGGTGACGTGTACGCGGATTTGGCGCTGGAAAGTTACCGGGCCCGAAACGCCCCCGTGCCGGTAACGGCTTTTCAGGATGAAACCGAACCGGAAGAGGAATTCAGCTTCGAGGCGGGCAGCGAAGCCGTTTCGGCCGAGTCGTTTCCAATCACCGAGCCGCCCGATGAGGACGACGAATTGCCAAATATTCGCGTTTAAACCCGACCCCGCGGAGGTCGCGGTCAAGCGGCGGCTACTTCTCTGTGAAGTGCACAATCGGATCAAATTCAGCGGGCGGCGAGCGGAGGCATTCGACAGCCTGGGCCAGCAGATTCAAGCTGGCCGCGTCGAAGCGATGTTCGGTGTCGGTCAGCAGTTGATTCACGGTTTGCGTGGTCTGTTCCCACTCTTGCGATTCGTACAACTCCAGCGCCCGTTCGTAGGTGTCGCGAAATTTGCACCAGTCTTCCGATGGATCGCGGCCGTACAACTCGAACAGGTCTAACGGTTGATTGATGCCGATCAGGCGGCCGCGACAAAGCCGCCTCGTCGCGAATTGATCGCCTAGTTTTTCGCGTGTCATGTCCGAGACAACCACGGGAACACCCAGTTGCTTCACCGCGCCGGCAATACGACTGGCGGCGTTCACGGGCGGGCCCATGGGGCCATACTTCATCTTAACCGAGCTGCCCGTGTTGCCGACCAAGGCAATGCCGGTGTTAATACCTATCCCCACGCTCAGTGGTTCGTCGAGTTTAACGCCCCACTGTTCGTTGACTTTGTCCAGATCGTCAATAATCGCCAGTGCCGCATCACAAGCGCGCTCGGCGTGGTCCGACTGTTCGGTCGGCGCGTTCCACATGGCAAGCAGGCCGTCGCCGTAATAGTCGACGACCACGCCGCCGGCCGACTGAATACGCGACGTCTGCAATTCCATCACATCCTGCATGCAGCGAAAGACATCACGCGGCCCGAGTTTTTCGGAAATGGCCGAGAACTTGCGGACGTCGCTGAACAGCGCCGTCACTTCGCGCTGACGGCCTTCGAGTAAATTTGGATCTCGCTGCAGTTCACGGGCCAGCGTCGTGGAAAAGAACTGTTCGAATTGAATTTGCGACTTCATTGCTTCGCGCTGCTCTTTTTGTCGCGCGACCCCAGCGCTGACGGCCGAAGCCATCACCTGCACAAGCTGCGCTTCCAGCGGACGGATGCAACTTTCTTCGAATTTCGAACCTATTGATCGCGAACCGTACACGGCTCCGATGACCTCGCCGCGTTCATCCATCACCGGAGCGGCAACAACCGATTCAACATCCACGAGACTCTCGTTCGATGAACCGGACACATTTTTAAAATACGTCCGCCTCTGGCTGACCAGTTGATCCAACACGCTAAGGCTGTACAGACGGCTCATCTCTGAAGGTTCACCCTGGATCGCTGCGACCTCCCATTCGCCGTCGTAAAGCAGCAAGACCAAGCCGCGATCGAGCCCGACCAGTTCAACGACCGCCCGTGCCGTCTCAGCGAGAAATTTCTCCGAACCGGCGGCCGCCTGCTGGACTCGGACCAACGTCTCAAACCAGTGCGCCAACGTCTGGGCGTCGGGCGAATCGCCAAGTTTGCGGATAATCTCGTGGCTCGATGCCGGCGCGAGACTGGCTAGCGTGCCAACGCCAACCGATCGCGATGTGCTCTTTGCGCCCCGGATGTGGACTTGGCTGGATCCCATCCGCAAACTGGCAGGCAATTCGGCGGTAAACGAACTTTCCGCGTCGATAATCCGGCCGTCCGACATGACAATCGGGTTCTTGCCGCTAACGTTTTCCAGTTGCACCTGTCCACTGCCGCAATCGGTGACCCGCAGATGATTGCGCGAAACCCGGGGATCGACCAATGAAAACGTGGCGGAGCCCTTGGGGTATCGCCCCAGCACGAGCGGACCGTCGGCGTGCTCGATGTTTGTATTCCCCTTTTGATCTTGTACGAAAATATGCAGCATAAGCGGTCCCGGCTACGAGTTTACCCAGCGTAAACGATCTCAACAACGTTTTGCGGCCGCAAGATCCCCCAAAGTCGAGCCACGGCCGCTAAAACGCCAACCGCCGCCGGCGAACAATACCCTCAGACTGCTATCAATGCCACCGCGCGCGGCGAAAACTACCGATTAGGCAAGTTCTTCTGGATATCTTCCGAGCCGGACGTCGATCTGGGAATCTGGCGATTTGGAAGACCTTTCCCACAGCGACCAGAACAAAAGGCGGCCCCATGCCGAACGAGTCAAGAGCCTTTAACGTCGAAGCGGGACATCCGCCGTATCGTTTGCGGCAGGCCCGCTACTACGAACTGGGAATGGATGTGGCGCGATTTGCCCGTGAAGTCCACCGCCGCGAAACGCGGCGCGTGCGTTTGCTCGATGTCGGCGTCGGCAAAGGCGTGACGCGGATGTACACCGAAAACCATCCCGGCGCGGAGCATATCGATTACCACGCCGTCGACAATTACAGCCACGGCAAGGAACGGGTCTACAAATACGACGAATGGCGGCATCACAAGATCGACCTGGAATCCGGCCTGCCCGGGCTGCCGTCGGACCACTTTGATATTGTCATCTGCGAACAAGTGCTCGAACACCTGCACAACGCGCCGTCAACGTTGAGCGAACTCGGCCGGGTTCTACGGCCTGGCGGCATGCTGATGGTCGGCGTGCCGATTTTTCCGCACGGCCCGCATTTGTTCCGCAGGCACGTCGTGCCCTGTTTTGATCGGCTGGTCAACAGGAAACCACGACCGCACGTGCAAGCATTCTCCAAACCGTCGTTTCTCAAGCTGGTCCGGAATCAGTGCGATGTCGAAGTGTGGCGGACGCGGGGTTTTCGCATCGTTTCGGGCGGAATCCTGCGGCCGCTCGAATACTGCCGCTGGTGGTGGCGACTGAATCGCTACCTAGGAAAAATTGTGCCCGGTCTTTGTGTGGAGGTTCAGGTCGTGGCTTTTAAACAGAGCGTTGATCGAACCGCCAGCCGTAAAGCGGCGTGACTTTCTTGTCACCTCATGACGAATTTGGTTACAATGCACGCTACGCTGGTAAGTGGCCCCGCTTTGATGGACACGCCATGTCACTGCTTCGATACAACTTTGCTATCGCCTTGACCGTCGTCCTGGCGGCGCCGGCAGCTGCGCAGCTTAATACGACAATTCAGCTGCCGTCATTCGGCTATACGACCGTCGCGACCACGGTCAGTGTGCCAGACCGCGGATCCGTGCAGCTTGGCGGGATCAATCGCTATCGCGGCGGCCGCAGTCAGCTTGGCACGCCCATGGTGGGCCGTCTGCCGTTTTTGGGACGGCCGTTTAACAACGTAGCGGTCGGCAGTGAACGCGAAGCGCTGAATATGAGCGTTAGCGCTTACATCCACGACTTCCAGGCGATGGAGGAGTCCTTGATGGCACAGGCCGCTGCCAACCGCGGCCGCCGCGGCGTGATCGTGACGTCGCCGACGTTCAATCGTTCACAGCAAATTGTGGGCGAGAACGCCGCCGCGCCCAGCATTGCCGAAATCCGTCAACGCCGGCTTGAACGACTGCAAACCGAAGCCGCCGCCGAAAAAGAGCATCTGGCGGAAATGCGCGACCTTTGGAACCGCGCCAAGGCGGCCGAAGCGAAAGGTAAAATTAGCGTCGCCAAGGTCTTCTATCGCATGATCTCGCGGGAGACCACTGGTCGGGTGCGCGAGGCCTGCCTGGCCCGAATCGAATCGCTGGAAAATCTCAGCTCGGGCAATGTCGCCACTCGCTGATCGCGCGTTCGACTGTGACGTCGATCAAGCTTGGCGGGATTTGGCTCTTTCGGTGCTCGACCACGCCGGTCGTCCAAGGTATCCCTGTCGCTTGCCAACAACGCGCAAAACATAAGGTTCGCCATGTTTCTAGTGCCGTACAACACGGACGCCCCGATCTACCACTATCCGATCGGAACGGTCGGCCTGATCGCCGCCAACGTGCTGTTGTTTTTCGCCGTGAAAACGGGAAATGTCAACGAGCAGACCGCCGGCAATCTCGTACTGCACTTCGCCGAAGTCAATCCTACGCAATGGTTGACGGCGAACTTCATGCATGCGGGATTTATGCACCTGCTTGGCAACATGATGTTCCTGTGGGGCTTTGGCCTGGTCGTCGAGGGCAAATTGGGCTGGTATCGCTTCCTGCCGATCTACTTACTGGTCGGAATCCTCTACGGGGCGATGGTGCAGTTAACCATGTTGGGCTCGATCGGAACAGCGCTTGGTGCATCCGGAGTCTTGTTTGCGCTAATGGGAATGGCCATGGTTTGGGCGCCGAAGAACGACATGAACTGCTTCTTCTTCATCTTCCTGCTCTTCATCGCTCGGGCCTATTTTTTCAACATGTCGATTATCAACTTCGGTCTTCTGTTCGTTGGCCTGCAAGTCGTGTTTTTCTGGCTTGGAGACTTTAGTATTTCCAGCGCAGCCCTTCATTTGGCCGGCTTTGCCGTCGGCTTTCCCATCGGCCTGCTATTTTTGAAACTTAACTGGATCGATTGCGAAGGTTGGGATTTGATTCACGTCTGGAAGGGCCAAAAAGGGTACGGTCGCGATTCGATGGCGATCCGCGAAGAGGCGGCGAAACTCGCTGAAAAACTAGCCCAGCCACCGCAGACGGCCGAGCAACCGCCGGCGGTGGATCACGCGACGGCGCTGGCGTCGTTGCGGGCGGCTTTGCGGGAGAATCAAACGAAGACCGCCTTGGCTCTTTTCAAAAAAGCCGGCAGCAGTGACCCGACCGGCTGGGAGCTGCCCGAAGCCGAGTTGCTCGCGCTGACCGCCACCTTGCACCGGGAAGAAATGTGGAGCGAGTCTGTGCCGCTGCTGGTGCAGATTCTCAGGCGGTTTCCCGAGCGGTCGGTCCCTACGCGACTGAAGTTGGCCCATATCCTGGTACAGGCCAAGCAACTTCCCAAACAGGCGATCGCCGTTCTGGAAAAACTGCCCGAGAACCTGCCTGCCGAACTTCAAGAACGCCGCCAACAGATTGCGGAACTCGCGAACAAAGAAATTGCCGAGGGCACCGTGGAATTTGAAGTCCAGGACTGGTAGTCCGCGGCAAAGCGACGTGCCGCCGGCGGATCGAAGGTGCACCGGAACCCGGCGCGGGCTTTTTTACTCGACCGTCACACTTTTCGCCAAATTCCTCGGCTTGTCCACATCGCATCCACGCGCCACGGCGATATGATAGGCGAGCAACTGCAACGGGATGCTCATGACGACCGGTTGCGAGAATTCTGCAACCGACGGCACCGAAATGATATCGTCTGCCAGTTCGGCCACTTGTCGATCGCCGTTGCAGACGACGGCAATCACCGGGCCGCCACGGGCTTTGATTTCCTCCATGTTGGCCAGCACTTTTTCGTAAACGAATCCGGGCGGAACCAGGAACAGGCTCGGCGTGTTCTCGTCGACCAGCGCGATGGGACCGTGTTTCATTTCCGCGGCCGGATAACCTTCGGCGTGGATGTAGCTGATCTCTTTCAACTTCAGCGCGCCCTCCAGTGCGGTGGGGAAATTGGATTGCCGGCCGAGGTACAAGAAGTTGTTGCAGTGCTGGTATTTTTCCGCGATTTGGCGAACTTGGTCGTCTGCGGCGAGCGCCTGTTCGACTTTTTCCGGCAACTCCTGCAACTGGTCGATAATCCGCATGCCGCCGTCGAACCCGATATGATGCAGCCGGCCAAAGTACAACGCCAACATCGCCAGCGCCGTGCATTGCGACGTGAACGCCTTGGTCGAAGCCACGCCAATCTCGGGGCCCGCATACAGATAGATGCCGCCGTCCGACTCGTTAGCAATCGTGCTACCAACCACATTGCAAATGGCCAGCGTTGAGTGACCTTTGCGTTTGCACTCGCGCAGCGCCGCCAGGGTGTCCGCCGTTTCACCGCTTTGCGTGATTGCAAAGACCAATGTCTTGTAATCCATGGGCGGATTGCGATAGCGCAGCTCGCTAGCATATTCCACTTCGACCGGAATGCGGGCCAGTTCTTCGAGCAGGTACTCGCCGACCAGTGCCGCGTGCCAGCTTGTGCCGCAGGCGGTCAGCACGATTCGATTCATCTGGCGCAACTTCTGCGTATCGATGTTGAGACCGCCGAATACGGCCGTCGCATCGTCATAGCTGAGCCGCCCCCGCATCGTATTGCGAATCGACTCGGGCTGTTCGAAGATCTCCTTCAGCATGTAGTGAGCGTAGCCACCGAGATTAACGTCGACGCTATCCATATCGATCTGGTGAACGTCGTGCTGGACTTCACCCTGATGGCGGTGAATCACGTGTAACGCGTCCGCGGTAATCACCGCTGTCTCATGGTCGGCGAGGTACACAATTTTATCGGTGTATCCCGCCATGGGTGAAGCATCGCTGGCGATAAAGTGTTCACCCTCGCCCACACCCACGACCAGGGGACTGCCCAGCCTCGCCGCAATCAGCACGTCCGCACGGTCGCGGAACAAAACGACGATTCCGTAGCTGCCCCGAAGCTGCGCCACGGCGGACTGAACGGCATGAACGAGCGGCGCATAGGGGTCGGCACCATCCGCTGATTGATCGGTGGCCGTCACCTGATCCAAGCAACTCGAAATTAAGTGCGCAATGACTTCCGTATCGGTCGCCGAGCGAAACACATAACCTTGGGCGATGAGCCGATCGCGGATTTGTTGGTAGTTTTCAATGACGCCATTGTGAACGATCACCAGTTCGTTGTTGCCGCCAACGTGCGGATGAGCATTCACGTCGCTCGGCCGCCCGTGCGTCGCCCAGCGGGTGTGGCCGATGCTGATTGATCCGGCCACCGGCGAATCGGCAAGCCGCTCGATCAAATTATCTACTCGGCCGGTCGCCTTGGTAACTTTGAGCGTTCCGAAAGCATCGATGGCTGCGACCCCCGAACTGTCATAGCCACGGTATTCGAGCCGGCGGAGGCCTTCAAGCACAAACCGGCCCGCTTCTCGACTGCCGACGTATCCGACGATGCCACACATCTGCTTGCTCTCCGTGCATTTGAGTTCGACACGTGCCGATCCACATAACGTGCTAGCGTTCGTGCCCTTCCGGACTCGGCAAGGAAAATGGGCGGAGGATCATAACCGACGGTCCGGCGTAACGCGACATCGATCTATCGCCAGAATCGCAGATTCGGTAACAATTCCGCTTTGAAATTCTAGCTTGCGCCTACGTTGCGGCGAGTTCACCAACACGCACCTTCCAGACGTTGTATCCGTTGCAAAGCTACGTATTCATCCCCGCTCGACTCGCCTCCACGCGGCTGCCGCGCAAGCTTTTGCTGCGTGAGACAGGAAAAACCGTGTTGCAGCACACCTACGAGGCCGCTCAGCAGGCCGCCCGGCCGATGGGGATTTGTGTCGCCGCCGAGGACGAAGAAATCGCACCTGAAGTTCGGAGATTCGGTGGAGACGTTGTGGTCACCGGCCCGAATTTTGCCTCCGGTACCGATCGCATCGCCCACGTCGCCGCCGAACGCCGCTTCGACCAGATCGACATCGTCGTTAATCTGCAGGCCGACGAACCGGAAATCAGCGGCACGGCGATCGATCAGGTGATCGAACTGCTGGAACATGATTCGGCGGCCGTGATGTCCACATTGGCCACGCCGATCCGTCACCGCGGGCAATTTGAAGATCCTGCTTGCGTAAAAGTCGTCTTTGATATTTCGGGCCGCGCACTGTACTTCAGTCGCTCACCGATTCCACACGTCCGCGAGTGGTCGGACGACATCCTCACCGACAATCCGCCGCAGTTTTTTCAGCATATCGGTTTGTACGCATACCGCAGGGATTTTTTGCTAGAACTCGCCCGCTTGCCGCAGACCACCGCAGAACATCTCGAAAAACTCGAACAGCTTCGCGCGCTCGAATCAGGCCACCCGGTCGTCGTCGGGACGATCGACGAACCGACCTGCGGCATCGATACCGCCGCCGACTATCGCCGGTTTGTCACCCGCATGAAATCCGCCTAGCCGATCATTCCCCAGCCGCTCTTTGCCGCCGATATTTTTCCCGGTATTTTTCCCACAACCGTTTGTGGCGGTCGGAAAGATCGACGGCTCGGCCTTGGATGTACGCCATTTCGACTTGGGTCGGCGTTTCCAAAATGTCGCCGTCGGCAATAAACAGCGTGGCGTCCTTGCCAACTTCAAGTGACCCGACTCGGTCGGCAACGCCAAGAATCTCCGCCGCGTAAAGTGTCACCGATCGGACCGCTTCGTCCGGCGACAACCCAAACCCAACCGCCATCGCCGCGTGATACGGCAAATTGCGGCTGTTGGCTGTCGAGAAACGACTACCACCGGCGATGCAGAATTTGATGCCCGCCCGGCGAAGCCGCTCCGGCACGGTAAATGGCGTATCGTACGGCTCAGTCCGCCGTAGCGGCAAACGATAAACGGCCGACACGATGACCGGAACGTCGTGCTGCTTGAGCAGTTCCGCGCAGTCCGGTGCATCGTAACCGCCCATGATGATCAGCTTGATCCGCTGCTCCACGGCGAACGCCACCGCGGCTTGAATTTGGGCGCTGCGATCGGCGTGGACGATAACCGGCGTTTCGCCGCGGAGCACCGGCAGCATGGCTTCCCATCGCGCGTCGCCGTCGACGGCCGCCGCCTTCCCTGCGGCGTGAGCCTGTTTCGCTGTTTGATAAGCGCGTGCATCGTCGAAAGCGCGGCGGAGCGCTTTGATTTTTTCGTCTCGTTCGTCGAGCTGCTCTTTTTTGGACTTCTCAACCCGCCACCCTTCAATCGGCGACATCTTCGGCCAGCGAACGTGCAGCGCTGCGGATGACCGCAGCGTCATGTCCTCCCAAGTCCACCCGTCCAGTTTCAATACGACCGACTTGCCGCTGATCAGACCGCCGCCAGGCATACTCAGCGCCATCAAAACCCCGTTGCTGCGGGTAACGGGAATCAGCTCACTGTCCGGATTGACGGCCGTTTCGGCCAGCGAATTAGGATTGATGGTCCCCGTTTCCGAAATGTCGTCTGTCGCACGGACCCTGCCGATCTCGATTAGGCCCAAGTTCGTACTGGCGGCGATTAGTCCCGGATAAACGCGGCGGCCGTCGAGTTGAATCCGCTTCGCGCCCGCCGGAATATCGCGTTTTTTCCCGACCGCGATGATCCGGCCTTTGTCAAAGACAATCGTGCCGCCCTCGATCACCGGACCACTGACCGTGTGAATATCGCCCCCGATCAGTGCAATCGGCTGCACCTGGTCCGCGCCGGGAATCGAATCGCTGGCCGCCGCATTAGCACCGCTTACGAACAAAACGGCCAGCGCGAATAACCACCGAACTTCGCTTCCAGCCGCTGCCCGCAAACGCACCGACCGAAAGGCTCCGTCCAGGAACGAAAGTCCGCCGCATTTTTGATATTTGATGTTCATTGCCGATGCCCGTGTCCGTGATCGCCGTGTCCATGATCGCCGTGTCCATGATCGCCGTGGCCGTGACTGTGTCCGCAGAAGATATCGTGCCGCGGCCAGAACTGTTTGTCCTCGCCCGATGCTTCTCCCGGTTTCAACATCGCCACCCCGCTGACGAGAATCTTTTGCACCAGCGCTCGAT
>JAYGDO010000266.1:0-14926 GCA_046582885.1 Pirellulales bacterium
GAGCGACATTTTGCGTAAATCTAAGTGGGACGGAATCATCGGGACTTGGGTCGACCCGGCCACCAAGAACACAACGACCTTCGCCTGGAAGATCAAGGACCGAGTGATCGAAATGACGGGCAAGGATCAAGCAAAGGAAACGGTCGCACTGATGGGAGTCAATGCGAAAACCGGCGAAGTTTTTCACATGAGTGCAGACAGCGAGGGCACCTCCGCTCTCGGTCAATGGCAGTTTGAAAATGAGGATGCCGTTCTACGTGTGTTGTTTACCAGCGGCGATGGTCAGGAAGGCGCGCTGAGCATTCGGTATCACCGTGAGGACGCTGACACCCTGACCGCGAGTGTCGAGTTTCCCGGTATAGCTGAGCCGATTGCCAGGTTGAAGATGATCCGCTCAAAGTCGAAGAAATAGGAAGAGCTTAGCCTGAAATGCCGCAATGCGATTACATGCACCAGAGTTGCTGACCTAATCACGCCAATAGCATCCTGCCTCAAAGGGCCCTCAGCCATGATGAAATCCGGTTTGAGTGTTGTCGTCATCTTCGCGGCAAACGCCGCGCTGGCCGCCGAGTTTGACAAAAAAGGGCTCGATTATTTCGAATCGAAAATCCGTCCCGTATTGGTGAAGAATTGTTACCAATGCCACTCGGCCAAAGCGGCCAGCGAAGGAAAGCTTAAGGGCAAGCTGCAACTCGACACCCGCGAAGGCGCCCGACGCGGTGGCGAAACCGGCCCGGCCGTTGTGCCCGGCAAACCGGACGAAAGCCTGTTGGTTAATGCGCTGCGGCATGAAGATTTTGAAATGCCGCCTAAGAGCAAGCTGCCCGATTCGCTCGTCGGTCATTTCGTCAAATGGATCGAAATGGGCGCGCCCGACCCGCGCGAAGGAAAAACAATCGCCGCCGCGGAAATCGATATCGACGCAGCCAGGCAGTTTTGGTCGTTACGGCCGTTGAAAGAGATCACGCCACCGGCGGCCAGAGACGCGAACTGGGGCCGCACCCCGGTTGATCGGTTCATCCGCGCGCGTCAGGAAGCGGCCGGCATCACGCCGAACCCCGTCGCCGACCCGCGGACATTGATCCGCCGCGCTTATCACGATCTGATCGGCCTGCCGCCATCGCCGGAAGAAGTCGCCACCTTTAAAGAGGAATCCATCCGCAACCCACAATCCGCATACCACAATCTCGTTGATCGTCTGCTCGCCAGCGATCACTTCGGCGAGCGCTGGGGCCGCCACTGGCTCGATCTGGTTCGGTTCGCCGAAAGTAACGGTTACGCATTCGACAAGGACCGCCCCAACGCCTATCACTACCGCGACTTTGTCATCCGCGCGCTCAATGCCGACATGCCTTACGACGAGTTTGTCCGCTTGCAGGTCGCCGGAGATTTACTCGCCACAACGGACGCGACCAATCCGGCCGAAGCCCGCAGCGCCGTCGACGCAACCGCCGCAACCGGATTTCTCGTCGCCGGCCCATTCACAACGCAACAGACACAGAACGAACGCGAGCGCAGCCGCTACGAACAGCTCGACGACATGATCCAGACGTTGAGCACGTCGATGCTGGGGCTGACGATTGGTTGTTGCCGTTGCCACAACCACAAATACGATCCGCTATCCCAGCACGACTATTACCGCTTCGCCTCCTGTTTTGCCGAGGTTGGTTTTGCAGACACGGGAGTCAAAATGGCTCCTGAAGAATATCTGCAGGCAAAAACCGTCTTCGACGCGGCACACGCGCCGCTGGCCGCCTCTTTGACAAAATATGAAAAGGAACAGCTACCCGGCCAATTTGACAAATGGCTGGAAAACCGACCGGAAGAATTACCGGCGCCGACGATCGGCCATTGGCATCATATCGGTCCGTTCGCGGCGGACAGTATGGACAAAGCGTTCGACGACATCTTCGCGCCGGAAAAAGAACTCGATCTAACCAAAAGTTACAACGACGGCAAACTGAAGTGGACCGAACAGGCTTCCTGGAAAGACGGTACGGTCCACAACACGCTGACCGGCGCCAACTCGGCCAACTATCTGTACCGCGTCATCGACTCGCCCGTGGCCCGCAAAGTTTCCTTGTCATTAGGCAGTGACGACTCCATTAAGATGTGGATCAACGGCACGGAAATCCTGAAAAAGAAAGTCGGCCGGGGTGCTGCACCAGACCAGGAAAAATTGGATTTACCGTTGAAAAAGGGCCGCAATCAACTGCTGATGAAGATTGTCAATGGCGGCGGACCGTCCGGTTTTTATTTCCAATCCTCGCTCACCGGCATTCCGGGCGAAGTCGCCTCGCTGCTGAAAATGTCGGCGGAAAAATGGGACGACGCGCAGCGAAAAAAAGTGATCGATTGGTTCAAAACTCTCGACGAGCAGTGGCTCAAACTGAATGCGGTCGTCGAAGACCACAAAAAGAAAGAACCGAAGCCGACACTGACCAACGTCTACGCCGCCAAAGTTCGCGGCACAACGTACGGTTTCGGCGACGACACTTACAAAGTTTACTTCCTCACCCGCGGCAACGCCGACAACAAGCAGGAACTGGCCCAACCCGGGTTTCTGCGGGTCCTCATGTCCGGCGATTCCGCAGAGAAGCAGTGGCTGGTCGAGTCCGAAGGCGAAGCGGAAAAACAAATACCCGCACGTGTCGCCTTGGGTGAGTGGTTGACGGACACCAAGCGAGGTGCAGGCCACCTCTTGGCACGCGTGATTGTCAACCGGCTTTGGCAACATCATTTTGGTCGAGGCATCGTGGCCACACCCAGCGACCTCGGCACGCGGGGCGAACGGCCGTCTCACCCGGAACTGCTTGACTGGCTGGCTGGCGAACTGGTTCGCGGCGGCTGGCAACTCAAGCCGATCCACAAACTGATCATGTCCAGCGCCGTCTACATGCAGGCGGGCGGCCTCAGCGAATTGGGCAAACAGCACGATCCGGAGAATTTGCTCTGGTGGCGGCGCAAGTCGCGACGTCTGGAAGCCGAAACGATCCGCGACGCCCTGCTGGCCGTCAGCGGCACACTCGACCCTGCCCTGTACGGCAAGGGAACTCTCGATCAGAACAGCCGGCGGCGGAGCGTTTATTTTACCGTCAAGCGAAGTCAGTTGATTCCAATGATGCAACTGTTCGACGCTCCCGACTCCATCCAGGGCGTCGGCACACGCGAGGAAAGCACGGTCGCGACGCAGGCGTTGGCGATGCTCAACTCGCCAATTATTCGCGGCTTCGCGTCGAAACTTGCGGAACGCATCAAACCAAGTGGCGAAACCGGGATCGGCGGTACCATCGCCGCCGCTTACCGAATCGTTTTGTCACGGCTGCCAACCGAGAGCGAATTGGCTGCGATGAAAGGCTTTGTCCAAACTCAAACCGAATCGCGCGGCGCAAATGGAAATGCCGGGGCGCTCGCCATTGAAGATTTTTGCCACCTGCTGCTGTGTATGAATGAATTTGTGTACATCGACTAACAGGATTTCGCCCGTAAAGTCGCGACGCCGCCAAGCACTCCGCACCCGCTGCGTCGATGCGAAACATTAAATCGTTCCGAGAGGGAACCGAGCATGCACCGAGATATAATTTCCAGCTTGTCCCGCCGGCAGTTTCTCAACCGCGCCGGCTTGGGTTGTGGATCACTCGCCTTGACATCGCTTTTGCATCAACAAGGCGTCGTCGCGGATGAGGCGAAGGTAACAAATCCGTTGGCCGCTCGGCCTTCGCATTTTGAGCCCCGGGCCAAAGCCGTCATCTGGCTGTTTCAGACCGGCAGCCCGTCGCAAGTCGATACGTTCGATTACAAGCCCGACCTGAGCCAACGCGACGGGCAGGCGCTCGACGGGGCGGATCCAAAGACCGGTTTTTTTACCACCAGTGGCAAATGCCTGAAGTCACCGTTCAAGTTCTCGCAGTACGGCCAGTCCGGAGCATGGGTCTCGGAGATTTTTCCGCAGATGTCCAAATTTGTGGACGACATGGCGTTCATTTATTCCTGCTACTCGCAGTCGAATAACCACACGCCGGCAATGCTGGAAATTAACTCTGGCATGATTCGCCAGGGCTTTCCCAGCATGGGTAGTTGGTTGACCTATGGCCTGGGTAGCGAAAACTCGAATCTACCTGCCTACGTCGTCATGCACGGTACAAAACCGCGGGGTGCGGATCCTATTTGGTCGTCCGGTTTTCTGCCGTCGGTTTATCAAGCCACCGCCCTCGACCCGCGTAAGCCCGCCCCGATCGACAACCTCGCTCGGCCGAACGAAATCAACGCCGAACAGCAGCGATCTCTGCTCGATGCGCTACGCGATGCAAATTCGAAGCACGCAACGGCCCGCCCCTTCGACTCCGATTTGAACGCGCGGCTGGAATCGTTCGAACTGGCGTTCCGCATGCAGACCGCGGCGCCCGAAGCTTTCGACATTTCGAAAGAATCGGAACGAACGCGAGAGGCGTACGGGCTGAACCGTAAAGAGTCGGCCGATTACGGCAAGCAATGCTTGACCGCGCGGCGACTGATTGAGCGCGGGGTGAGGGTCGTGCAGGTTTTCGCTGCCTGCCCCAACACGCCCGGCGGCGCGGTTGCGGACGTGCCGTGGGACGGCCACAACGACATCAACGGCAACCATCGCGCTTGTGCGGCAACAACCGACCAACCAACTGCGGCACTGCTCGAAGATTTAAAATTGAGCGGCCTGCTCGACTCGACACTTGTAATCTGGGGAGGGGAATTCGGACGAACGTCCGATTCACAAGGCTCGAAAGGCCGCGACCACAACCCGAACGCCTACACCACCTGGCTGGCCGGCGGCGGCATCAAAGGGGGCGTGCAATACGGCAAGTCGGACGAGTTTGGCTACAAAGCTGTCGAGAACCGCATTAACGTCCACGACCTGCACGCCACCGTGCTGCACCTGCTCGGACTGGAGCACACCAAACTGACCTACCGGTTTAACGGCCGCGATTATCGTTTGACGGACGTCGCCGGCGACGTGATTCGCGAAATCCTTGTTTAGCACTCCGCCGCAGGCAACGGCTTCGGCGGCCGATCGCCTACTTCGATCGTGGCCAACCGATCGCGCCGCTGTTGGCGGGGTCTCTCAATCGCCGTACACTTCTTCCCAAACCGTATGGTACGCACCGATCGCCTCGAAATATTCCAGCATCTGCTGATAGAAAGGATGCGAGCCGATCGTTGCGCTGTCACCAATGACGATAAGCTTGCGACGCGCGCGAGTCAGCGCCACATTCATGCGACGAACATCGGCCAGAAAGCCGATCTGGCCATCTCCGTTAGAACGGACGAGCGAAATCACGACAGCCTCTTTTTCGCGGCCTTGAAACCCGTCGACCGTGTCGATTTCGAGGCCCTCGGCAGTAAGCAGTTCTCGCAACAATCGCACCTGCGCGGCGTAAGGCGCGATGACGGCGATTTGCCTTCCGATCAAGCCTGCAGCAAGCAGCGCCTCGACTTTGCGCGCGACCAACCGCGCCTCCGATTCGTTCAAACGGCTTTCGCCATCCGGTTCCGGTCCTTCGTCATAGCCTGCGCCGGCGGTGTCAATAAAGTCGACCGGTGCAATCGTCAATTCGGATTCCTCAACCTCCGGCAGATCGTGCAGCCGGTGCGCTGCAACCACTTTGGCAGCGATTAAGGAGGATTCGTAGAACTGTCCGGACGAGAAATTCATAATCGCTTCGTGCATACGGTACTGGACGGTCAAACGCCAAGAAGCATTTTCTCCGTACATCGCCATCAACCGCTCGAACAGACTCACGCCAAACCCCCCCGACGCGGCTTCCTTTGAAATCACCGTCGGCGGCAATTGGCAATGGTCGCCGGCCAAAATCAATCGATCGCTTCGCAGCAGCGGCATCCAGCATGCCGGTTCGGTTGTTTGACAGGCTTCGTCAACCACTGCCAAGTCGAAAGTCCGACGCCCGAGGATCTCACTATCCAGTCCTGTGAGCGTCGCGCACAAAACATCAACCGAATCGAGAATCTGCTCCACAACCTGCGATTCAAGTCGCCGAGCGTCGGACAGCATTTGTTTTGCCTCCTCGCGCATCGCTTGTTTTTCGCCCACCGCGGGCCGCGCTCGGGTGAAGCGGGCGGATTTGTCGAACAGCGCGCGGGCCTCGCGCGTCAGTTTGCGGGCCAACCGCATGTCGTCGTGCCGATCGACCATCAAATCCAAGGTCTGCTCGCGCAGTTCCGGCAACACGCGAGCCGGATGGCCCAACCGCACGGCCTTTTCACCGCTTCCGAGTAGCCGCTCAAAGATGTTATCGACGCCGAGATTGCTCGGCGCACAAGCCAGCACCTTTTCACCACGCCGGACGGCCTGGCGAATCACTTCGACAACCGTCGTCGTCTTTCCCGTTCCCGGCGGTCCGTGAATCATGGCCAAATCGGCTGCGGAAAGGGCGCACGCCACCGCATCGGCTTGTGAATCGTTGAGCGCCGAGGCCATCAATTTAACCGGCTGGCATTTTTGAAACGAAGGAGCCGCCTGGCCGAGCAGTACGCGACGCAACGTGGCCAGCCGATCGCCACTCGCGCCGCGAATCCGCTGCAGCGCCGACTTTTGCCGTTGTAAGGCCACTTCGTCATTGGACAAGTCGAGCCGAAATGTCCCGCCACCACCGCTGTCATCGATCGGCTGATACAACGCAACTTGAATCGAGCTGCTTGCCCGGTCGCTCACCACACCGCGACAACGATCGCCGCCATCGTTGTCGGAAAGCATTACCGGAGAGCCGACGCTGAGCCGTGTCCACGGCAATCTCCCTCCCGAACGCTTCCCCAGCGTCACCAGCACGTGGCCTCCCAATCCCGCATGCTGCTCATTGACCATGAGGCCAAGCAGACTGTGGCCGGACTTTTCCGCTTCGGCCGGCGAAAGCCGACTTAAAGACTGCGCGGTTCGTTGCGCTTCGGCCTCGGCCTCGATTTCGAGCAGTCGAATCAGCCTCTCGAAATGATCTTCTTCGTCCGCCGTCGACAGGCCGGCTTCCGACCAAGCGCGAATATGCTGGCTGACAAGCTGCGTACCGTCGAGCGCCTTGACCAGCCGCGACGCCCATTTGTCGGGCACCTCAACTGTCGCCTCGCGGCCGCGCAATTCGATCGCGCCGATCCGCCTGCGTTCAATCTCGCCCACTTGCGTCAGCAAACGAACGATCGTACCCTTCGTCGTCCTTCGCGGCAGCGACTCGAGGTGCAATAACGCCATTAAGCAAACCGGGGCACAGACCGACACACGCCAACTCTACCAATCGTCCGTCCGAAACGGCGAGGCCGGGATGCCTTCTTTATTGTAAAGATTTGCGCCGGCCGGGTTCATTGTATAGGCGTACCGCACCGCCACGGGATTGACGACCTCAGGTGACTTTAAAACGACCTCACCGCCACTGATCGCGGCTTCGGCCCAGTGCCATTTCTTGTCGGCACCGGCGATGGCGAAGCGTGCGAGCTTGCCGTCTTTAACCTCTTTCGTCGGTTTTAGACCCTCTTTTTTGCCGACAATCAGACCGCCGCCGACATGATCGAACGTGATGCGAATCGAGCCGCCTTCGACTTTGTGGCTTTTGTAAAGCGGTCCGCAGGGGACTACATCCTTCATGCCATAGGTCTGATGCAGGGCCCATTGGGACAGCCGCCAGCCGACGTCCTGTTTATTGCGCGGGTGAATGTCGTTGGCCGCGCCGATATCGGTAATCACGGCCATTCCGGTGTGCTTAATGTCGAGCGCCTTGCGCTGAGCCTCACGGATTTTGGCCCAGCCGTCGCCGCCGGCAGGATTATCATTCGGCTTCTGGAAGTCGGCCAACTGGACCCAATAGAAAGCTAAGTCCGGATTGAACAGTTTTCGCCAGCCATTCACCAGCGCCCTGGTCTTATGATAGTACGACTCGCCTTCTCCGCCGTTGGACTCGCCCTGATACCAGATCGCACCGCGCATCGCGAACGGCGCCAGCGGATGAATCATCGCGTTGTAAATAGCCGAGGGCGATCCGCCGCCGACCTTGGTCTTCTCGTCGTAAGCGTCAACTTTGTCGGCGATCGCTTTCAACTCAGGTACGCTGCGAAATCCAGCTGGTGACGTCCACGGCTCGATGCGTGTGCCGCCCCAATTCGAACCTACCAAGCCGATCGGTACTTTTAATTCCTGCTGCAGCCGCCGGCCGAAGAAATAGCCGACCGCCGAAAACCCGCGGGCCGTGTTCGGCTGGCAGAGTTGCCAAGCGCCCGGGCAGGCGTCTCGCGGCAGCGGCGCCGTTGTGTGACCCGGAACATTAAAGAGGCGAATCTGCGGATGGTTGGCCGCGGAAACTTCCTCCTGGGCATTGAGCGAGTTGCCCAGGGCCCATTCCATGTTGGATTGCCCCGAACAAATCCACACTTCACCGACTAAAATATCTTTGAGTTCGATCGTGTTGCTACCGGCCACCTTGAGCGTCCGGCCCTCGGCGTTGGCCTTCAATGCGTCGAGTTTGACCTGCCAGCGGCCGTCCTGATCGGCCTTGGCCTTCTTGGTCTGTTCGCCCAGCGTAACCGTGACCTCTTGGCCCGACTCGGCCCAGCCCCAAACAGGCACCGGCAATTCGCGCTGCAGGACCATGCTGTTGCCGAAAATACTGGGCAACCGCACTTCGGCCACCACCACCGTGGCGGGCAAAATCAGACACACAAATACAGCAACAACAACGACGTTTACCAATGTTTTTTTCATGACGAGAACCTCGCGGAAAACTGAATTAAACGACACAGAGCATTACAGTAGCCTCGCGCGAACCTACATACAAGGAGGTGGGCATTTTAGCTTGCCGATTTGCATTCGATTAGGCTAGCATATTGATATGTTTAACCGCCCATCAATCCGCAGCCTGTTCACCGGATGCGTCGCCTTCGCGGCAACGGCCGGTTGGCCTTATGCCCTAACGGCCGCCGAACGGCGAGTGACGTTTGAAAACGACATCATTCCGATTTTGAGCCGATTTGGCTGCAATTCGTCGGGCTGTCACGGCAAGGCCGAAGGACAAAACGGCTTCAAGTTGTCGGTCTTTGGATTCGATCCGGGCGGCGACTACGATGCGCTCACGCGAGAAGGGCGCGGGCGGCGGGTGTTTCCAGGTGTGGCCGGGCGGAGTTTGTTGCTGCGGAAAATCTCCGGCTCAATTCCGCACGGGGGTGGGGTTCGAATTGACGCGAATCGGCCGGAATTCGAAATCGTACGCAATTGGATCGAATCCGGCGCGCCGCGCAGCACCGCAGGTGATCCGGTCGTTGAGAGGGTTGATCTTTCGCCACGCGAAGCGGTGCTGTCATTTGGCCGGCAACAAAAACTGCGCGTTGTGGCAACCTACTCGGACGGCGCGACGGTCGATGTCACTCCCTTGGCACAGTTCCAGTCCAACCACGAAGGTTTGGCCAAAGTGAACGAAAGTGGCCTGGTCACTGTTGGGCAACGGCCCGGCAACGTCGCAATCATGGCGACCTTCCTCGGCCGTGTTGACACGTTTCGGGCACTGATTCCGCAGCGAAAAAAAATAGCGGAGCAGACCAATCTGGCCGAATTAAATCTTGTCGATCCACCCGTGCATCGACAGCTTCGACGGTTGAATATCGCCCCTTCAAGGCCGGCAACCGACGCCGAATTTTTGCGGCGGGTATATTTGGATATCATCGGCACGCTGCCCAGGGCCGACGAAGCACGGATATTTCTGGCCGACGAACGAACTGATAAACGGTCGCGGTTGGTAGACCGGCTGCTGCAGCGACCGGAGTTTGCCGATTACTGGGCTTTAAAGTGGTCGGATTTGCTGCGCGTGAATCGACGAGAACTGGGGCACAAGCAGGCGTACGAATACTACCGCTGGATTCACCAGAGCTTCGCACAAAACAAGCCACTGGATCGGTTCGCCACCGAGTTACTGACGGCCACGGGTGCGTTGGCCGACGTACCGGCCGGACATTTTTACAAAGTCGTCAAGCAGCCCGGTGAAATGGCCAATACCGTTTCGCAAGTGTTCCTCGGCGTGCGAATCGAATGCGCTCAGTGCCACCATCATCCCTATGGCCGCTGGAGCCAAACCGACTACTACGGTATGCAGGCGTTCTTCACGCAGGTTGGTTTCAAGAAGTCGCCCCGCGGCGAAAATGCTGCTCGCGTCTTCAAATAGTGAGACAAAGCACCCGCAGACTGGCGAGGTTGTCTTCGCGCACGCACTGTCCGAGCCGGCACCAGCGGAATCTCCGAAAGGCGATCGACGCCAATTGCTCGCAGCATGGGTGACGTCGGCCGACAATCGTTGGTTCGCCCGAAATCTGGCCAACCGCGCGTGGGCAGACCTGCTTGGCCGCGGAATCGTCGAACCGATTGACGATTTTCGCCTGACCAATCCCCCTTCGAATCCGGAACTACTCGACGCGCTCGCCAAACACTTGGTCGAGCACCAATTCGATTTTCATGAATTGATTCGTACGATTGCCGGATCGCAAACTTATCAACGCTCGTGCCAGGTGAACGATACCAATGAGCAGGACGAGCAAAACTTTTCCCGCTATCCGTTCAAGCCCATCGAAGCCGAGGTTTTGCTGGACGCCATTTGCCAAGTGACCGGCACCAGCGAAAAGTTTTCCGGCGTGCCTTACGGCTCGCGCGCGATTCAGCTTTGGGACAGCGAAGTACGGCACGATTTTCTGAAGCTGTTTGGCCGCCCAACCCGCGTCACGCCCTGCGAATGCGAACGCGTAAACGAGCCGACGGTCGGTCAAGTCCTACACGCGCTAAATTCTCCGCGGATTCAAACAAAACTTTCTCACGTCGATGGCAGGATTTCCGACTTGTTACGGCAGTTCGATAATGACGATAATCTAGTAGAGGAATTGTACTTGGCAATTTTCAGCCGCTACCCCACCAAACTCGAACGAAAGACAGTGGCTGACTACCTCTCCCAAAATAGCAACCGTCGCCAGGCGACTGAAGACATCGCCTGGAGTATGCTGAACTCACTGGAATTTTTGTTTAACCACTAATCGCGCGACGCCGGCCCAAAGCCACAGGGGCTCGGCAGAACGTTGCAACGGCTTGGAGAAACCATGAACCGTCCAGCACGATTCTGCGACGGCATTCGACGGCGCGACTTCATTCG
This sequence comes from Pirellulales bacterium, assembly GCA_046582885.1. Classification (GTDB taxonomy): domain Bacteria; phylum Planctomycetota; class Planctomycetia; order Pirellulales; family UBA7805; genus JAYZEI01. The sequence goes on from JAYGDO010000266.1 coordinate 11,154, forward strand.
CGTCGGCGCTGCCGGCGCACTCGGTTCACTCGTCACGCTGCCGCAACTTTTGCAGTCGCGAGCCCATGCCGCGGCGGGCGAAGTGCCTGGTGACGACCTTTCATTTATCTTTTTGTTTCTTAAAGGCGGGCTCTCCACGATCGACACGTGGGACATGAAACCGGAGGCCCCAGCGGAATTCCGCGGCGAGTTTGATCCCATTAGCACGAACGTTGCCGGTATCCAGTTGTGTGAACATCTGCCGCAACTCGCCGGGCAAGTCGATAAATTCACACTGATCCGCAGCTTCGGGCACCGCAATTCGTCCCACGGCCCAGCCGACCATTACGTCATGACCGGCTACCATCCGACGGCCGGTTTCAACGCTTCGGTACAACCAAACAACCAGCGGCCCTCGCACGGTTCGATCATTTCGCGGCAACTCGGGCCGCGCGGATCGGTTCCGCCATACGTTTGCCTGCCCAAAATGCACAATAGCGCCAGCTCGTCGTACTTGGCCGCGTCCCATGCCCCGTTCGTCGTGACGGCCGATCCTAATTCACCGCACTTCGCAGTTCCAGATTTGGCTCCTCCCCTGGAAATTGCCGCCGACCGCTTGGACAACCGCAAGCGAATTTTTGGCAGCATTAACCGCTACGCCGCTTCCGCCGAAAGCCGGGCGAACAAAAAAGCCGCCGCTCTTTCAACATTTCAGCAACAGGCGTTCGACCTGATGACATCGACCGCAACAAAAACCGCGTTCGACATCGAACGCGAGCCGAAAAAACTGCGCGACGAATACGGCCGCACATCGCTGGGCCAGTCGTGTTTGATGGCCCGCCGGTTGGTCGAAGCCGGCGTACGCTGCGTTTTCATCAACCACACGAATTGGGACACGCACTACAACAATTTTCACGTGTTGAAGAACGACCTGCTGCCGCACCTTGACGCCGGGATGTCCACGATGCTGCGCGACATGCACGACCGCGGGCTGCTGGAAAAGACACTGGTTTTAGTCACTGGCGAATTCGGCCGCACACCGCGAGTTAACGCGCACGCCGGCCGCGACCACTGGGGTCCCAGCACCGCGATCGCCATGGCCGGCGCGGGCATCGAAGGCGGCCGCGTGATCGGCGCGTCGAACGAGCGGGCGGAAAAGCCCGCAACCACGCCGTACGGACCGGAAGATCTGTCTGCGACGATTTACCACGCCTTGGGCATCAACCCGAAGACCGAATTTCACACCCCCGAAGGCCGTCCCGTACCGATCGTCCCGGGAAACGGACGAGTAATCGAGGGGTTGTTTTGAAGTAACCGCTCGCTTCGTGGCCCGATTCACGGCTCGCGAAGTGAGGCTACTACTATTTCCGATCCGCCCGACTATGTGCCGCCCATCTCACGTTGCGATGATTGTGCTCTTTTGCCTGTCCGCAACCGCATACGCCGACGAACCGACGGTTTCCTACATCTTTCCCGCGGGCGGCCAGCAAGGGACATCGGTAACTTTCCGCGTCGGCGGTCACTATCTCCACGAATCCGCCTCATTCGAAATGCTCGGCCAGGGCGTAACGACGCCAAACGTGATCCGGCCGGCCGCCGAAACCATCTGGTTCGAAGGCCCACTCATTCCGCTGCCCGATTCGCAGCAAAAAGAAAACTATCCAAAGGACTACGTCGGCGAAATCAACATCGCCGAAAACGCGACGGTCGGTTCGCGACGTTGGCGTGTTTGGACGTCGCAAGCGGCAACACCATCTCGACCGTTTGTGGTTGGCGACCTTCCCGAAGTTATTGAACAAGAAATCGATGGCAGGCCAATTCCTGTCGTCGTGCAACCACCGGTAACGGTCAACGGCCGTATTTTCCCGCGCGAGGATATCGATGTTTGGTCTTTCGAGGCCAAACAGGGCGAAAATTACACCTGCGAAGTTGTGGCCGCCCGACTCGGTTCGCCACTCGATTCACGGTTAGAAATCCACAGTCCGGACAACAAACTCGTTGCAGTAAACACCGATACGTTTGGCACGGATTCCTTCGTCAGTTTTGTCGCGCCTCAAAACGGCACGTACCACGCCCGAATTTACGACATCAATTTTGGCGGACTGCAGCATTACATCTATCGTTTAACGATTCGCAGCGGTCCTTACATCGAGCATGTTTTTCCGCTCGGTGGTCGTCGCGGGGAAAGCGCGACGTTCAAACTGTACGGCCGCGGGATCGGCGATAAACCGTCGACCATTAAACTACCGGCCACGGGCAATGTCTTCCGGCATCATATTTATGAGGAAGGGAACGCTGTTACCTCATTTCCCTTGCAACTTGGCGACTTCCCGGAGTTCGTAGAATCGGCTGAAACTTCCAGTGTCACACCGCCAGCAATTTTGAATGGGGTTATTAACGAGCCTGGTGAAGTTGACTCGTGGCAAATCAGTGGCCGGCAGGACGCGCAATTTGTTTTCGACCTCCAAGCGGCGCGCCTCGGTTCGCACCTGGATTCTGTGCTGACGATTTTCGACGCCAAAGGCAAACAACTTGCGCAGTCGGACGACATCTCGAGCGGGCAGACCGATTCGCAAATGACCTTCAAATTCTCCAGTGACGAGAGTTACACAGTCCAAGTTGCCGACCGCCTCGACCGACGCGGTGGGCCGCGTTTCGCGTACCGACTCGTCGTCCGGCCGCCGTCAGAGCCGGGCTTTCGTCTCTTGCTACCAAGCGACGCGTTTACGGTACTTCGCGGCGGCGAAAACAAATTGAAAGTTACCGCCGACCGCGAAGGCGGTTTTGCCGAGGCCATTAAACTGGAAGTCGAAAACCTCCCAGCCGGTGTGACCGTGGCGGATACCGAAATAGCCAAAGGAAAAAACGACGCTCAGCTTGTGTTTAAAGCCGCCGAAAACGCGGCGATCAAGACGGCGCGTCTGAAGATCCTCGGAACGGCGACTGTCGGCGGGCGGGCCGTTCGGCAGTTGGCGTCTACTCCGACCGCTTTGCCGTTAGATACGCCGCTTGATCACATTTTTCTGGCCGTTGGCATTCCAACACCCTTTAAAGTTAAAGGCATATTTGAAACCAAATTCGCCGCGCGGGGTTCGACGTTGGTGCGGCATTACAGCATCGATCGTGGCGGCTTCAAAGGCCCGCTGACGATTCGTTTAGCGGATCGCCAAGTTCGGCATTTGCAAGGTGTCACCGGCCCGACCATCGTATTGCCAGCGGGGAAATCCAAATTCGACTACCCGATCCAACTAGCGCCCTGGATGGAGTTGGGCCGAACGAGCCGCACCTGCGTCATGGCCATCGGCGTCATCGAGGAAGCCTCCGGTTCCCGCCATACGGTCAGCTACACGTCACACGAACAGGCCGACCAGATCATCGCGCTGGTCGATCCCGGCCAACTCGCTATCCGCGTCGTGCCCAAGTCACTGCTGGCAAAACCGAAAGATCAAGTGGAACTGCAAGTGAACGTCGGGCGCGGTAACGGGATTGACGGTCCCGTCCGAGTTGAATTGATCATTCCCAGCCACATCCGCGGCATTTTATCATCGCCGGCCGAAATTCCCGACGGAGAATCTGCCGCGAAAATACCAATCCGTTTCAACGCCGCGGATCTCGGCCCGTTCAACATGCCGCTCACGGTCCGCGCAACGGCCCGCGTCGACGGTCGCGCCTATCTTGCCGAGGTTCCACTCGATGTTCGCACGACACACGATTAGGGTCGCATCAGGCCGCCGGCCAACACGCACCGCAGCCCGATCGCATCATCTTTCGCCGTCGCTAAAACTCCCTTTCGA
>JAYGDO010000271.1:0-3294 GCA_046582885.1 Pirellulales bacterium
TCGCAAAATACACAATGTTGATCAGCAGGTTCCAAAACAGTATGGCCGTCAACAAGCGTTCCGAGTCGGCCAACAGCCTGGCGGCAAGCCGTTGGGCGTGGTTTCCCGCAGCAAGCTGTTCGCGGTCCCGGCGACTCAAAAAGAACAGCGCCGCCTCGCTGGAGGAAAAAAAAGCAGAGCAAAAAATTAGCACCACCATGGCGATCAGCCACGGCAGGTATTCAAACCACACTTTAGATCAAATTCCCAAATTTCGACTCAGTGCTCGGTCGTCCGCCCCGACGTCAAATCAAATTCAGAAATCGCTGGAACCAGCATTGCCAACGTTGTAAAAACGTACGTTGCCGATGCCACTAGAAACGGTCCCAACGTCTGCGCCTGAAAAAAACTGGTGATGGCCCAAAACGTCAGAAACGGACATGTAAAGGCGGCCCACAAGATCGCCGATGACGCATTTCTCGCACCGAGCAAAATGTATAAACCGATTCCGCCGCCAAGCATAAACGCCAAAAATGGCGCCAATTGGTAACCAAACGAACCGCTAAACGCCATCATGATCCGCATGCACGTCCAAATCCCCACGAACAAAAAAAACACCGTTCCAAGGCTCGTCGCAACGGCGACACGACTGTTTTTATGAACCAAACCGCAGTGGATACCCAACACGCCGACGAAGACATTCATCACCAATAGCCCGGCCACCAGATACGTGGTGTTTTCCATGCTGACCGCACCGCGACTCCACAGGTACACCCCGAAAGCAACCGGCAACACGACCATTTCCTTCGTGTTATAAAAAACACCGCCAAGTTTGCCGAAGACAAATTCTTTCGGCGATACATCCGTAACCAGCAGTAAGTCCAATGTCTTCGCGTCGCGCTCCGTTGACAGTGAGGTGACGGCCTGCGTATTGATTAACACCAAACTCAAAAGAAAGAACGCCATGGACACAATCGTTAGGCCTAGAACGTCCCTAACATTCATCGACGCCGCCCCCATAAAGATCACCGCCGCCAGGCCCCAATAAGCCGCACGAATGATCAGAGTCCTGCGACCGTAAGCCCGTGTTCGCACTTCGCGCCAGAGGATGGGATAGTCCCACACGCGGCGGGTAGGCTGTGCCACTGCCGGCGTAGCGGCCGTCGCATCATCCCGCTTTGCGACTTCGCCCACCCCGGCAGATCGGGCAATTTCCTCGTCGGTTCTCGACCCTCGTTCGCTCCGCAGTTCGCGGGACGGATTCCAGAGTCGCACCCTCCATATTGCAACGGAATTCAGCAACACGGTCACCAACGCGGCGACCAGTAGAAAGGCGGTTTCGGGCTGCCACACATGCCTTAAAGATCCGGCCGAGACGACTTGGGGTGTTGACGCCTCCAGCACCACGCGCCAGGGACTACAGGCCGCCGCCCGTATTTGCCAATCGCCGCCCGCCAGCGGATTTTGAGCCGACGCGAAGGCAACGATTTCCCAGATTCCAATCCAAAACACCAGCGCGAGCACCGTTAACGCCAACGCCTGAAACGACTTCTCCCGCCATAAGGCAAGCGTCGAACCCAGGCTGCCGGCAGCCAGTGCTGCAAAAAACGTCACCGCAAACACCTGAAGTATCCGCCACAATTCGACGCCGCCCATCAGCGTCAGACCGACGAACAACGGCAGAGCTGCGAACAGCAGGACAAAGACGTTCAGCAAACTCGCCAACAGCTTGCCCAGTACAATTTCGCAATTGGACAAATCCGTCATCAGCAACAAGATCAATGTGCGGCGTTCCTTTTCCTGGCTGACGCTACTGGCGGTGAATAACGCGGAGAAGAAAACCGCCAGCGCCATCTGCAGCGGCGCTAGAATTTGAAATAGCCCGGTGCTGAACCTCGCCACGTCGCCGATGTCGCGCAGCAACTGCGTACCGGTCAAGACCAGCCAGGCCGTCATCATTAACATCAGCAGCCCGAAAACATAAACCGAGCGCGCAACGTAATGCTTTGACCGCCTCGGCGCGGTTGCAAGTTCGCGAATAAGTACCGGACCAATAAACAACCGAAATGCTCTTCGAGACTATGGGAGTTGGCAACTACCTCAAATTATCTACGCCGGCTGAATCAAAATCGTTTACATTACCATCGCGTCGACTCCAACCGGACGACCGTCGATTTCGCATCGACGACAAAGCAACGCGCGACCAGTGGGCTCGACCCGACAGGCGACTCGGTCGGCTTGGCAGCACCCTACGGCCAAAACAATCGGGCGACCGATACGCCCATTCTAAAGAGAATCTGGCCAACGGGTCCACCGCTGCTTAAGGCCGAGAATTAGCAGCGCGCATAAAAAAGGTCACGATAAGTCGTTCCGTCGCCTTATCGTGACCTCTATCCTGATGACGCAATTGCGCATTTACCGCCCGCGGTGGTTGGGTGGTACTGCTGATATCGACATCCACAAATAATCGGCTCTAGCTGTTTTTGCTAGAAAGCTGTAACGTGCTGCCCCCGTTCACAATGCGCGCAAAAAAAGGGCGGTACCGCTAGGGTTCCGCCCTTCAATTACCTCGCTCGACGCCGTTCCGCACTCCCCAGTTGGATTGAGGCCGGGCGAGACCAATATTAAAAGTTTATCGATTTTGCAGATAATTCGGCTGCCTGGACAACTCTGTCGGGACTGCCCAAGGGCGCCAATTACGGGCCTGCGTCGCCGTGTCGCCGGGACCCGCATCAGCCGGAATGGGTTCGATCTCTTCCGGTGCCGAATTCGTATCTGCCGGGGCTTCGTCGTAATAAATTTCTGCACCCTGCTTGCAACCGCAGCACCCGCCGAAACGACATTTTGCCGCATGGCACTTTGGCAGACAGCAGTTTGGTGCCCATAAATTTCGTACACAACACTTCAGCGTCCGACATCCCCACCACAGTGGCGCCGTCACCGATCCTAATTTGTTCTTCTTACAGCCGCCGCATTCCGGCACACATCGATGGCAACTGTGTTTCACAGGCGCACATCGTTTCACAGGCGCACATCGTTTCACAGGCGCACATCGTTTCACAGCCGCACATCGTTTCACGGGCGCACATCCGCATTCGCCGTGACCGTAAAGGTGCCCGCGTTTGAAGTTATGAAGGGAATTGTGACCGACCCACATCGCCCGAAAATCGGGCCCGCGATGCGGAACGCCCCCAGCGGAAATCAACGCTGGTGCCGCAAAGTCATGCTCGGGATAGCCCGAAAAACCCGCATCTCGGCTCGCCCAGTGAATGGGTTGCCTGTGATCAGGAATCAGAGTGGCATCATCTTCGGAAA
>JAYGDO010000279.1:0-22896 GCA_046582885.1 Pirellulales bacterium
GGCCAATCGTTTCGTCAGCGTCGTTACCAGTACACGTTCGCTCCTTGCCGAGCGTTCGCGAATCTGCTCCAGCAAATGCGGCACCTGTGCGCGAGCCGGTTGGACTTCGATCTCGGGATCCAGCAAGCCAGTCGGCCGGATCACCTGTTCCACAACTTCGCCCTCTGTCTTTTCCAATTCGTAAGGCCCGGGCGTGGCCGAGACGAACACGACTTGCTTGGTCCGCTGCTCCCATTCCTCGAACTTCAGCGGCCGATTGTCGAGCGCGCTGGGAAGACGGAAACCGTGTTCAACCAGCGTCGTTTTGCGGCTCTGATCGCCGGCGTACATGGCGCGGACTTGCGGTACGGTCGCGTGGGACTCATCAACGAATAGCAGGAAATCGTCGGGGAAAAAGTCGTACAGCGTGTAGGGCGGGGAGCCGGGCGGCCGGCCGCTGAGTGGGCGGCTGTAGTTTTCGATGCCGGGGCAATAGCCGACTTCTTGCAGCATTTCGATGTCGAACCGCGTACGGGCCGACAGCCGCTGCGCCTCGAGTAGTTTCCCCCCATCGCGCAGCACTTCGAGCCGCTCTTCCAACTCGCATTTAATCTCGTACACCGCCGCCACAATTCTCTCTTCCGGCATGACGAAATGCTTGGCCGGATAAACGAACAACTCCTCCTGCTGTGAGATCACTTCGCCGCTGGTCGGGTTGATGATCGAAAGCTGATCCACATCGTCACCCCAGAACTCGAAGCGGAATCCGTACTGTTCGTACGAGGGCCAGATTTCGACACAATCGCCGCGAACTCGAAATCGCCCGGTCTGGAATTCAAAGTCGTTGCGTTCGTACTGAATTTCGACCAGTTTGGCGAGGACTTCGTCGCGGTCTACCGTTTGGCCGCGCTTTAAGTGGACCGTCATCTCCTGGTAATCTTCGGGCGAACCGAGGCCGTAAATGCACGAAACGCTGGCCACGACGATCACATCACGGCGGCTGACTAGCGAACTGGTCGCGGCAAGCCGTAGCCGGTCGATGTCTTGGTTGATCGAGGCGTCCTTCTCGATGTAGATGTCGCGCTGCGGAATGTAGGCTTCGGGCTGGTAGTAGTCGTAGTAGCTGACGAAATAACTGACCGCGTTGTGCGGAAAGAATTCTTTGAACTCACCGAACAACTGCGCGGCCAGTGTCTTGTTGTGCGATAGCACCAGTGCGGGCCGTTGCATCTGCTGGATGATGTTGGCCATTGTGAACGTCTTGCCGGAGCCGGTGACGCCCATCAGCATTTGATGGCCGCGACCGTCGGCGAGGCCCCGCACTAGCGCGTCGATCGCTTGTGGTTGATCGCCGCTGGGTTCGAACGGGCTGACAAGTTCAAATTGCATTCAATTGGCTTCCCCAGTGCAACATCCGCCTAGTCCCGCCATTATCGGAAAATCCGGCCATTCTGTCATCCTGGCCGCCGTGAAGGGACTCGATCGGCCGTGGATGCTGGTCGTGACGCTCAGCATGGCGGATTAGCACACCCAGAATGACAGATGGTTGCGGCGTGCGTTATGATGACGTACTACTCGGCGTCGTGGAAGTTATGGCAACCGACTACAAACAGATTGAGTGGGACGAGAAGGTGGCCGACGACTGTCGGCAACTTATCCGGTTGGCGGTCCGCGAAGACTTGGATCGATCATTTGATCTGACTTCGGTTGCGTTATTTGCGTCGGATGCGACGGGATCGGCCAAGGTTGTCGCCAGACAGGATGGCTTGATCGCCGGGCTTCCGGCCGTCGAATTAGTGCTGGCTGAAATGGACACTCGGACGCGGTTGGTTTCTGCCGCGGAGGACGGCGAAGCAATCGTGGCCGGTCAAAGCGTCGCGACGATTGAGGGGGCGACGCGCGATATTCTCACCAGCGAGCGGATTATTTTGAATTTTCTGGGCCGCCTGTCAGGCATTGCCACGCTGACCCGCCGATACGTCGAAGCGGTTGCGAACGAAAAAGCAAACATCTATGACACGCGGAAGACCACACCGGGCTGGCGTCGGTTAGAGAAATATGCCGTTCGTTGTGGTGGCGGACGCAATCACCGCACGGGACTGTTTGACGCGGTGCTGATCAAAGACAATCACCTCGCTAGCGAGATCTCGCCAGCCGTGGCGGTCTGCCGCGCTCGCGAGTTTCTTGCCGAACAGTTTCCCGATGCGGATGGGGAACGGCCGCTGGTCGAAATCGAAGTCGATTCGCTGAGTCAGCTATCCGCAGTCCTCCCGCCCGGGCCCGATGTGATTCTGCTGGACAATATGACGCCGGATGAGTTGCGGCGGGCGGTCGCCATCCGCGACGCGTCGCCGTCGTCGGTGGAGTTGGAAGCTTCGGGTGGCGTCAATCTGCAGACGGTTGGCGAAATTGCGAAGACGGGCATCGAACGCATCAGTGTCGGCGGGGTGACACACTCGGCCGTCGCACTTGATTTCGGGCTGGACTGGAAGCTGTCATAGCTCTAATTGCGATGGTGCCGGCTTGAGTTTCCGTTTGTGCGACTCGACTTCTTTCCGGATGTCGGCGATCACTTTGGCATGCTTGTCGGCTAAATTTTGCGTTTCGGAGGGATCATGTTCGAGATGGTACAGAATCGGCGGGTCGTGCTGTTCGGGCTTCTGCTGGCCGTAGGCAGCTTGTGTCATGAAGTGTGCCTTCCACGGGCCTTTGCGGACGGCCATCAAGTTGTAACCGCGATAGTAAAACAGCAGCCGGCGTTTGCTTGAGCCGTTATAGAACAGTACCGGCGATAGATCGAAGCCGTCCAGCGTGCGGTCGCTGGGCGGTTCCACGCCCACCAATCGCTGCGCCGTGGCGAAAATGTCCATGGTGCTAGCAACCTGATGGCTGACGCTGCCGGCTTTGATTTTTCCCGGCCACCAGGCGATTGTCGGTTCGCGCATGCCGCCATCCCACGTGCTGCCCTTGCCGTCGCGGAGCAAACCCGCCGAGCCACCATGGTCGTTGAAAATCAGCCAGGGACCGTTGTCGCTGCAAAAGAAGACGAGGGTCTTTTCGGCCAAGCCTTCATCGCGCAGCGTGTCGAGCACCTGGCCGACCGACCAGTCGATTTCTTCGATCACGTCGCCGTACAGCCCGCGGCGGCTCGTACCGAGAAAGTCTTTCGACGCAAACAGCGGTACATGCGGCATACTATGCGCGAGGTAAAGGAAAAAGCGACCGTCCTTTTTCTCGCGTATGAACTTCACGGCCTCATTTGTGTATCGTTTAGTGATGGTCGTTTGATCCGCTGGTCGCTCGACGACTTTTTCATCGCGCATTAGCGGCACGTTCCAGTAGTTGACCTTCGGATCCCAAAAAGCGTTTCGACCGCGCGGCGCACCGGCCACACGGTCCATATCGTTCGAATAGGGAATGCCAAAGTACGTGTCGAAGCCATGTTTGGTTGGCAGGAACTGCGGCAAATGCCCCAGGTGCCACTTGCCAACGCAGGCCGTCGCGTAACCGCCGCTCTTGAATACTTCGGCGATCGTGATTTCATCTTGCGGCAAGCCGCCTTTGGAGTTCGGAAACAGCACGCGGCGCTTGGTGCTGCACATACCGCTGCGGGCAGGTAAACGGCCCGTCATCAGCGCCGCGCGGCTGGGCGTGCAGACAGGCGCCGCAGAATAGAACTGGGTCAGTTTCATTCCTTCGGCGGCCATCCGATCCAGATGCGGCGTGCGAATCGTCGGATGACCAAAGCAAGCGAGATCGCCGTAGCCCAAATCGTCACAAAAAATCACAACCAGGTTGGGTTTTGACGGTTGTTCCGCGGCGGGTAAACACGGAGAGAACGTCAGTAACGTCAGCACGGGAACCAAAATTCGCAACATGACTACTCCTTGAGACCTGTTCAAGTCAGACCGGTCATTTTGCGGCAAAAGGATTCTCGCGGCAATGAGGTCCCCGGTCGTGGATGGGATTTCCGTTGCGTTTTTTCAACATCGGTCCCTAATGCCGACAATTTGACTTTGTTCTGGCCCAAAGTAGTTTTCTAAGGCACTGGTGTCTCGGGGAGGGACGCGAGTGTGGCGCCGCGGCATGGGTGGGAAGTAATTCGTCCCCTGCCGCGCCGCTTTATCTATATCTCTACCCAAATTCCTGCCGTCCGGATTGCATCATGGTTGCGTCTACCTACGTTTTGCTGGCCGGCCGGCTTGATTGCAGCGGATTGGGAACTGGCAGCACTTTTACGATTCGACTTCCCAGCGGGGGAGTGACCAATCGTCCCGAACTGGTTGCAGTACAAGAACCCGTTACCACGGCAACAGAGTGAGAGGTCTTGCCATGAAAAAGATTCTACTTTGCGACGAAGAACACTACATCCTCAGCGCCGCTGAAATTAAATTGCGTCGTGCAAATTTCGAAGTCCGCACGGCGCGCGACGGCGAGGAGGGATGGGGCATCCTGCAAGAATGGATGCCGGACGTGCTCGTCACCGATTGCCAAATGCCGCACCTGGACGGCCTAGGACTCGCTGTGCGTTGTCGCGATCACGAACACACGCGCGATCTGCCGATTCTGATGCTGACCGTGAAGGGTTACGAATTGTCTCAGGATCAATTGCGAGACGAATTGGGAATCTTGGGTGTTATGCTCAAACCATTCAGTCCGCGCGAACTGTTACACTGCATCGAGCAGATCATCGAGACGGGAGTATTCACACCGCCCAGGACGTATGTGTAGAAATCTTCTTCTCACCGGCGGGAGGAGGCGTGTTGCCCGATTTGTCCCGCTGCCCACGAAGATCGCTCGGCCTCCGCGACGAAACGAAAGGCATCGTTCGGTGGCGAAAGATGAGGGGGCTTCGAATGGAAGGGCAGCCAATCTAGCGGGGCCCAATTTGCCGCGCGTCGGTTGATCCGGCTCGGCTCGCAAAATACCGTTATTTTGTCAACAGGGTCAGCGGATTCTTCCGATTCTTGAGCGGCAACTGGATCGGCCGACCCTGGCGGTGCGATTCGAAAACGGCCGCGATCATCTCTACCGAACCGCGGGCTTCGTACATGCCGCTTTTTGGTTCGCGGCCCTTCTCGATCGCCGTGATTAAGTCGGTCACGGCCAACGTGTGGGAAGATTCGTAGAGCGGCCCTTTGAGGTCCTCGGGTTGATCCCAGCCTTTGGAGGAGACGTCCAGCCACTTCTGGCCGCTACGGGCCGGTGACCAACTGCGGTCGCGCAGACATTTGACGCTGGGCATGGTACCGGTGAGGATTTCGATCAAGCCGTGAGAGCAGTAAATCTGCAGGCCAAATCGCGACGGGCGGCCGGCGGTGTTGCGGACCGAACCGAAGTAAGCCGTCGAACCGTCCGGCATGCCGTACATCGCGCGAATCGAGTCACCGGCCAGCGGGCCAATTCCCTCGGCCCCCTCTTTGACATGCTTTTTTGAGACCGGTTCGCCGCCCTCTTCAACTTGCGCGAAACACCATTTAGGATGCCCCGCCAACTCACGCACCTCGTCGACGATGTGGGAACCCAGCACCCACAAATCCTCGCCCCCGCCGCGGCCGTCCTCTTTGCCCCGCATGCGGTATTCGAGCACCTTGCCGAATCGGCCGGCCTCGATCAGTCGTTTGACGCGATCCAATTTCGGACTGTAGCGCGTCGGGTGCGCGATGGCCAGTTTGGTGTGCGTCCGTTCGCAAGCGTCAACGATCTGGTCGGCCTCTTCCAGATTGCGGCAAAACGGCTTTTCCATGTAGATGTGAATGCCGCGCTCGGCGGCGGCCACGGCCATGTCGCGGTGCTGGTCCAGCCAGCGGGGGCCGATCACGACAATATCCGGCTTTACCTTGTCCATCATTTTGCGGTAGTCGGCAAACGTCTGTTCGACCTTTAATTTGTTCGCCGTGTTGGCCCGCCCGCCGGCATTGTCATCGGCAACCGCGATATTTTCACAGTTTTCGATACCGACAAATGCTTCGTCCAACGCGTGGCCGTAGTTTCCGCGACCCGTACTGCCAATGATGCCAACGCGATATTTTTTTGCCATGGTGATCTCGCCGATTTGTTTGAGCTGTTGTGGACGCCGCCCATTATAAAGCCGGAACCGGCGGTTTTCACCATCCGGCACCGCGTCATTCGACCGTCTGTCGGTCGCCCCGGCGTTTGTTTAACATGGTTGTCCGGAACCAAATCGGTGATCGCATGGCCCGCCGCCAACAAACTGTACGTACCAAGTCCGCCCGCAGCACGCAAAAGTCGAGGCACTCGCGCCGTGCGCCGGCAGCTCCGCCATTCGAATCGTCGGCCGAGCAGCGATTACAAAAAATCCTCGCCGCCGCGGGAATTGCCAGCCGCCGCGAGTGCGAACAGATCATTCTTGAGGGCCGCGTCGAAGTCGACGGCGAACTGGTCACGACATTGGGGACAAAGGCCGACCCGCAGGCCAGTGAAATCCGCGTTGACGGTCAGCTGCTGCCGAAGGTCGCCCACGTCTATTTTTTGGTCAACAAACCGCGAGGTGTCGTTTCGACCAGCCGCGACCCGTCCGGTCGCCCACGGGTCATCGATTTTGTCCCGCCGCAGGCGGGCCGCGTTTTCACCGTTGGCCGCCTGGACAAAGAGAGCGAGGGGCTGATGCTGCTGACCAACGATGGCGAACTGGCCAACCGACTGGCACATCCACGGTATGGCATTAAAAAAATCTACAGAGTTCAAGTCGCCGGTACGCCCGGACGCGAGGTTTTGGCGAAGCTGCGGCAGGGCGTACGAATCGCCGAAGGTGTCGCCCGCGCCGAGTGGGTGAAAGTCAAACGCAAACAAAAACAGAGCACCATCATTGAAATGGTTCTGCGCGAAGGAAAGAACCGCGAGATTCGCCGTATGCTCGCCGCGTTGGGACACAAGGTGCAACGATTGCGGCGGGTGTCGATCGGCGATGTTTCGCTGGGAAAATTACCGATCGGCGATTTTCGCGAATTGACGGCCAGCGAGCTGCGCTCGTTGCGGAGGGCCGCAGGATTCGCAGCGGTCCACAAGGGCACAGGACGCCGTCGATGAGCAACCCGTTGCACGCCAAGTACTACGCCGATTCCGCCGTACAAAGTCATGTTTCGGTTGTCGAGAACGTCAGGCTTGCCCGCGACACGTACCGCGTGCGTTTTCGCGGTCCCGAAATCGCTCGGCGGATTGTGCCGGGCCAGTTTATCATGCTCCGCTTGGCGGACTACGACGATCCGCTAATCGGCCGGCCGTTGGCGCTGTACGACACGGTGTTGTCAGAGACAGGTGAGCCGATCGGTATCGACGTGGTTTATCTCGTGATGGGCAAAATGACTTCGCGGTTAGCCATGTTCACGCCGGGGCAATCGCTCGAAGTTTGGGGACCGCTTGGCAACGGCTTTGCGCCGCAACCGGCCGAACACTTGATCATGGTCGCTGGCGGCATCGGACAAACGCCGTTCGTTGCGGTTGCGCAGGAGTCTCTTGGTCTCCGGGTTTACGGTGATCCGCCGCGCCAGGTTGCGCCGGCCGATCGCGTCACGTTGTGCTACGGAGCGAGGTCGGCCGAGTACTTGGCGGGCGTGGAAGATTTTCAGCGACTGGGCGTTGAAGTACACATCAGCACCGACGATGGAACCTGCGGCCATCACGGATTGGTTACCGATCTGCTGCGCGAGCAGCTTGTCGCAGCAGGGCAGTCGGTGCGGATTGATTGCTGCGGGCCCGAGCCGATGATGGAGGCGGTGACCGAAATCGCTCAGGAATTCGAGGTGCCTTGTCGGGTGTCTCTGGAAACGCCAATGGCCTGCGGCATTGGAATTTGTTTTTCTTGCGTGGCAAAAGTCCGCATCGAAGACGGCGAATGGGATTACAAGCGGACCTGCGTCGAAGGTCCGGTCTTTGAGGCGGGGGAGATTGTTTGGTAGCCGGCGATTCGGGGCACAGGCAAAGGGGGCCCAACCTGCTGCGGTGTCGGTGGCGTGCATTGTCCGCCGCTACTTGCGGCGGGTGATCTCCGCGTTGGCCTTCCTCATCACATCGGCAATCTTCACCGTCGCGTGCTTGTTCTCCTTGCTCTGCTGCGCGGCGGTCATGAACGCGACCAGGTCGATGGTCTCTGCCGCGGGAACCGGGACCTTGCCGGTCTTGAACATCTTGCAGATCTCGACGACTAACGGCTCGTAACCACTGTAACCGTATTCTTCACCGACACCCTTGCTGCCCGTGATTTTCAGCCCGTATTTGCCCTTCGAAAATGTCCCGATGCGGCCGTCCTGCCAAACGCCCCGGACCGTGCCGTCCGATTGCCATGTCACCTCTTTGCAGCCCGGGCCCATTACCGCAAAAAGCATTTCAATGCCGTGGATGCCGTAAAAGAACAAATCAGGATGACCCTTCAGCGGGTTGATCGGCCCAAAGGCGTCAACCCGCTTGATCTTGCCGATATTTAGTTCGCGAGCTAATAGCGTCGATCGGCTGTAACGCAGTGACGAACTGGAAAAGCACGGCACATTGTGTTTGGCGGCCAGCTGGAAAATCTCGATCGTGTCGGCCAGCGAGGCGGCCACAGGCTTGTCGATAAATAGCGGCTTACCGGCTTCGATGACCGGCCGAGCTTGTGCCAGGTGAGGGCGGCCATCGACGCTCTCCAGCAGTATCACATCCACCTTCTTTAGCAATTCGCCAATCGAATCGACGATCTCCACTCCGTATTTGTCGCGGACCGTGTTGGTAAACTTTTCAATCCGCCCCGCGCTGATTTCCAAATCGGGACTACCGCCGGGAAACGCCGCGACAACTTTGACATCGGCCAACGGCCCTGTTGCATCAGCATTGTTCAGCAGGCCGCTGAACGCCACGACATGCGATGTGTCCAGCCCGATAATGCCGGCTTTGAGCGTTGGGTTGCCACGATCAGCACCCGCAGCGACCAACGGTGTCACCAACAAAATTGCGACGGACGCCAAGATAAATTTCTTCATTTTCGCAGTCCCTTCGTATGCCTTCACATCGGAAGTCTTCTCGATTGTCGATCAGCGGAACGGTCGGCTAGCCGCGCGCGGCGCGGAATCTGCAGCTTTCTAGAAAGGAGAAGCGCCGCCATCGTACCACAGTTTCGATAAATAATCACCGAGCCGCACAGGGTCTGCACAAGCCACCGGCGTTTACGTCAATAACTCGGTGAGTATCTTGCCGTCACTTAGTTTCAGGGGCCGTCCGACCGGCGTGTCGAGCATACGGTTGTGATCGATCCCCAGCGTGTGTAGTACGGTTGCGTGGATGTCGGCGACCGCGACACCGTCTTTGACTTTTTTACCGCCTTCCGGGTCGCTGGCGCCGTGGGCGTGGCCGCGTCGAAAATTGCCGCCGGCCAGCGCGATACTAAAACCATGCGGCCAATGGTCGCGTCCCGCTGCGGCATTAATCTGTGGCGTGCGGCCAAATTCGCCCCCGCAAATGACGATCGTGTCGTCCAGCCGTTTTCGCTCGCGCAGCTTTCGCACCAATGCCGCGAAAGCAGGATCGAGTATCTGATTGAGTTCGGCATGGGCCTCGTGATTGTTTAAATGGGTATCCCATCCCGGTAGCGTGACTTCGACGCAGCGTACACCGACTTCAATCAGACGCAATGCGGCAAGGCAACCGCGCCCGAAGCGTGTGTCTCCGAATTCTAGGCGTTCGCGCTCGGGCACTTTGGCGATGTCAAATGCCTTGAGTTGTTCGGACGACATCATCCGCACCGCCTTTTCAATCGTCGCACGGTGCGCCGTACGGCGCTTTTCCAAATCGCTCAGGCGGCCACGAGCGAACTCGCGTTCGACAACATCCAGATCCTTCCGCCTCGCCTGAAAGCGGTCCTTCGGCACGCGCGGCTTGACGTCGGGGATGCCGCCGAGCGGGTCGTACGTTTTGAAGGCGTCGAATTTGTTGCCCAAGTAGCCGCCGCGACCGGGCCAACGGCCCGGCATAATGGAAACGTGGCGTGGAATCTCGGTTTTGCCTTCCGGCAACTGGTGGCAAAGCACCGCACCGATCGACGGATGCACGACCGTGGGATCTGGTCGATAGCCCGTCTTGACGTTGTAGGTCGCGCGTTCGTGGTCGCCCTCCTTGCTGACGATTGAACGGACCAGCGTCAGGTGCTGCATCTGTTCAGCAACCTGGGGAAGTCCCGCGGCGAGTTGAATACCCCGCACCGACGTGTCGATGGCCGTGGTCCCACCGGCGATTTTCCTTTCGGCGTGCGGATCGAAAGTTTCCAATTGACTTGGCCCTCCCGCCAGCCACAAGAGAATGACCGATTTAGCTTGTTTGCCGCGAGGTTGCGATTCTTGCTCGCCGGCCAGCAGGTGGCCAACCGGTGTGAGCCACGACAGGCCGCTCAGTCCGGCCGCCTTCAATAAGGTGCGGCGCGTAAAGTGATCGGCCCGGCCGCAATCGCGGGATTCAGATAAATTTGCCATATCTTTGTTCTCTCATTGTCATCGCCGCCGTAATTCAATAGCGATTGGCGGCCCAAATAACCGCTGCCGTTGTGTGAACGGCTGTAAACGCAACGAAAAACTACAATGGGGCGGTTTCGAGGGCGTTTCCGCCGTTCGATTCACCGGGCAGTCCGCAAAACGCGGCCGCTCGGCGGCTGAAGTACTTAATGGTTCCACGAAAACTCCGTTGAGTTCACCAGCGTCCAAAATAAATCTTCCAGTTGCCGAGCCCGTTGCTTGCTTTTGGTTCTTTCCAGCTTTGCCGCGAAGTGTTGCAATTCGGCGGCCGTAGGGCGTCGCGTCAAAACGGACAGATAGGCAGTTTCAACCGCCGTTTTGTTATCCGGCGCGAGCGCCGCGATCCGTGTTGAGGCGTTCATCACGAGATTCTCTCGCGTCTTTTCTTTCACGAGATTTCCGTTCATTAATAACAGTCGCTGTGGGATCGTCCCGCCGTGTGCGGCAAATTCATCTTCGCCGGTGTCGCCGTAGCGGCGGACGAAGTTGCCTTCCTGCGTTGCGCGGGCGAACTTGACCACGATGTGCGAGTTGGCGTCGACCGTCTTCAATGACGATGATTGCAACAGACTGCCGGCCACTTGCTCGGGCCGCAATCGCGTCAGTGGAAACGCGGCCCAGTGCGATTCGTGCTGCCGAGTGATGTCATGATCGGCCCGACTGTCGCGCTGAAATACGTCGGTTGCCGCGATCACCCGAATCAGCCGCCGAAAGTCGTAACCGTGTTTGACGAAATCATCGGCCAGTAATTCCAGTCCGGGCGGGAACGGTCCTTCAAGCGGTACGTTGTCCACCGCCTCAAACAGCGGCGCGCCAAACATCAGCGCCCAAACGCGGCTGACCGCCGTGCGGGCAAACGCACGATTTTTCGGATGCGTGACCCAGTGTGCCAATTGTTCGCGGCGAGTTCCATCTTCCCTCAGCAAGTCTTGATGGAACGGCACTTTCGAGGGCACCACTTCCGGCTCGTCCGCGTCGAGGTACTGAAATTCGTAATCGTGCCGCTCGTCGCGAATTCCGACTAGCGACATCCGCGAGTCGGAAAAGAACGAGGCCATGTGATGAAAATCTGATTGCAGCCACTCGCCCTCGAGGTGATCGTCGTGACACTGAACGCAATCGAGCCGTACACCCAAAAACGCCCGGCTGACTCGCCGCGTTAGCTTTGCCACGTCCGGTTCGTTGTCTTTGTTCTGGTCCAGCGTCACGGTGATGAAATTGACCGCCGGTGTTCCGGTCCACAGACCTTTTTCGGCGATCAACTGCCGGACTAATTCATCGTACGCTCCGCCGGTTTGCAACTGTTCCGACAGCCAGGTGACAAACCGCCGTCGACGATAAACCAGAAATGGCCCGTCCTCCGTCCCGACGAAAACGCGTGCGAATCGTTCGGCCGCATAATCCGCGTAGCGGCGGTCTTCGAGCAATCGCGACACCCACCACTGCACGCGGTTCCCGGGCGGTCGCGCTTCGATCTGCCGGATTTCTTCCAGCGAGGGAACGCAGCCGGTTAAACTGAGCGACAGCCGCCGGCAAATCGTTAAATCAGCTGCTCGCGGCGCGGGCTGCACGCCGGCCGTTGTCCAATCGAGCCGAAATTGCCGATTGATGCCGTCCACAACGGGGCGAAAATTTTCGGATTTTTTCTGGTCCGGTCCCCGCAGCTCGATCGTACGGTCACCTTGCAGAATCCCTCCGGCTAGCGCCGTAAGGCCGAACAGGAACAAGCCGATGAACAGAAGGTTCTTTTGCCACATGACGCCGCTCCTCTGGAAATTTTATTCGATATCATCTCTGTTTCCTTGACAAATATTTGCACAAAATTAACGAATAGCCGGATATGAAAACAAAGGAACCGCCAAGTATGCCGAGTTCGCCCGACCAAAATGAGCCGAATCAGGCCCCCGGCGCAAAACTGTCGGCATCCGCGCTCCCGCCGCCGATCCGAGACAATCAGCACGGTCGCGCCGGGCCGATTCCGACGCAAGTCGGTGGAACACAACCGGCCGCGGAAGTCCCTCGGGGCCGATTTGGCATTCTGCTGAGGATGGGCTCGATGGCCGAGTGGCTGTTTGGCGCGGTTTCGATGATCGTCATTCTGGCGGTGCTGGCGACCCTACCCATCGTTCAAATTTTGAGTCTCGGCTACTTGCTGGAAGTGTGCGGACGGGTCGCCCGCAGCGGCCGTTTGCGAGATGGTTTTATCGGAATTCGTAAAGCGTCGCGGGTCGGTTGCATTGTTCTCTGCACGTGGTTGCTGCTGCTTCCGGTGCGACTGGTTTCGTCGCTCTGGCGGGACGCTCGGCTGATCGATCCGGACAGCGCGGCGACTCAGAATCTTCAGATCGCGCTATACGTTTTGACCGCGCTGATCGTTGGCCATATCCTCTGGGCGTGGTTTCGGGGCGGACTGCTGCGGCATTTTCTCTGGCCCGCGCCGATACGGTTTATTAAGCGAGTGACCCAAGGCAGCCTGTATGCCGAGGCCCGTGACGCAGTTTGGGATTTCGTCCGCGGTTTGCGTCTGCGGTATTATTTCTGGCTCGGTCTCCGCGGTTTTGTCGGCGCGCTGGCGTGGCTGGTGCTACCCATTTCGTTGCTAGCCGTCGCCATGACGCTGCCCAGTCCGGCCAACGGGCTGATCGGTTTGCTTGGCGGACTGATGCTGGCGACCGTGTTGCTTTACCTGCCGTTCATGCAAACACGGTTTGCGGCCGAAGGTCGGTTTGCCGCAATGTTCGAACGGCGCGAAGCGAGGCGGTTGTTTGGGCGGGCGCCGATTGCGTTTTGGTTCGCTTTGGTTATCACGCTGGTATTTGCATTGCCGTTGTATCTGTTGAAGATCGAACTGACGCCGCAAGAAGTCGCTTGGCTGCCCTCGCTGGTTTTCGTCGTGTTCATATTTCCGGCGAGGCTGTTGACCGGTTGGGCCGTGGGGCGGGCGATGCAGCGCGAGCAGCCGAGGCACTTCGTGTTCCGTTGGGCCGCCAGGTTGGCAGCGGTACCGGTGGTCGGGATGTACGCGCTGATCGTTTTCTTCACGCAGTATCTGCTGTGGTACGGCCCGTACAGCATGTACGAGCAACACGTCTTTATGGTTCCCGTACCGTTTCTTGGGGGCTGAGAGTATTCCGGGCGCGCCGCGGCCGGCGAGAGCCGCCCGTCGCGTCACGGAACATCGCGTCACGGAACATCGCGGCGGCTCTCCGGTTTTTTCGCGACTCCGATTGGCCGCACGTACTTGCGGATGCTCTCCACCAATTTCGGTCCGACACCGTGAACTCGGTGCGAGAGGTCTTCGAGGCTTTCGAACGGCCCATTCGCTTTGCGTTCGGCCACGATGCCGCGCGCGGTCGCTTCGCCCACGTTTGGCAACTGCACCAGCTCGGGCCACGGAGCAGTATTGAGGTCGACCGCGAAATGGAACTCAAGCGGTTCGGCGTGATCGATTTCGATCAAGTCATCGCTGCGGATGCCGCGGATGGTCCAGTAGGTGGCGATGGAACCGATGCCTATTGCGATCAGCACCGCGACCAAAGCCTGCTCGCCCCGCCGCAGAAAGGGGAGCTTTGGCGGTGGCTGGTCGTTTTTGGTATCCTCAGCGGTCACTTGGCGTCCTCGAATTCAGCAGGAACCATTTTCCAGATAGCGCCTCACCTCGAAGAGATGTTCCGCCGATGAAAACGGTGATCCTCGACAACTACGATTCGTTCACATTCAACCTCGTCCAGTATATCGGTGAATTGGACGAACGGCCGCTGGTATTTCGTAATGACAAGATTACCGTCGCCCAACTCGACGAGTTGCAGCCGGACCGCATCATTATTTCGCCAGGCCCGGGCGACGCAGCGGACGAGCAGTTCTTTGGCGTCTGCCGCGACGTTGTTTTGGAACTGGCCGCAAGCGTGCCGATACTGGGAGTCTGTCTCGGTCATCAGGGCATTGTTCTCGCCTTCGGCGGAACGGTGATAAGAGCCTCGGCACCGGTGCATGGAAAGACGAGCTACATATTCCACGACGAGTTGGGGATTTTCCGCGGACTCCCGCGGGCATTCGAAGCGATGCGGTATCACTCGCTGATCGCCGACCCGGCGACGTTGCCCGATTGTCTGATCGTTACCGCCCGCACTTCGGACGACGTAATCATGGGCGTGCAGCATCGTGAACTGCCGATTCACGGCGTGCAGTTTCATCCGGAGTCGATTGGAACTCCGGAAGGCAAACAGCTACTGAAGAACTTCTTGGCATTGGAGTTAGCCACAACCCGTTGAGCCGGCAAATCCGCGGCGGGCCGCTCCCGGCGTTGTGAACGGCTGTAGCGACCCGACACGAGCCGCGGTCTCCGCCGCCGCATGAACGTCGGCGCAAGCCGACGTATGGCAAATGGCGACCGAGTAAGTATAATGGCAGTCGACGCTTAGGCTGGCCGCGCGGCGTTCATTCCTCAATGGAAAATCTACCGCAATGCACGGCGAAGTTCGTTACACGTTTCCGATTTATCTCGCCGTTCTGGCGATCGGTTTCGCATGCAATGTGGAAACCGCCGTTGCCGAGGAAGCGAACAAACGCGGCGAAATCGCGATCGACTTTGCCCGCGACATTCGGCCGGTCCTGCAATCCAATTGTTACAAGTGTCATGGCCCCAAGAAGCAGGATGGCGGCATCCGCTGGGATCGCAAGGCCAGCGCGCTGGCGGGCGGTGATTCTGGCGAAGTCGCGATTGCGCCGGGAAAGCCGGCCGGCAGCGAGTTAGTCCGCCGCCTGACGGCCGACGACGAAGAGAAGCGCATGCCTCCGGCCGACGCAGGCAAGCCGCTGGCGGCGGTCGAAATCGCGATGATCACGCGTTGGATCGAACAAGGCGCGGCCTGGCCGGAATCGGTGGCCGAAACGAAACACTGGGCGTACGTCAAGCCGGTGCGGCCCGCCTTCGGCAAGGTCGCCAACAAAAATTGGCCGCGCAACGCAATCGATTACTTCATCCTGGCCCGGCTTGAGTCCGAGGGCCTCGCGCCTTCGGTGCCGGCCGACCCTGCCCGGTTGATCCGCCGGGTTTATCTCGACCTGGTCGGCATGCCGCCGTCGGTTGAAGATGTCGACGCGTTTCTTAAAGATCCGTCGCAGCTCAGCTACGAAAAAATCGTCGACCGTCTGCTTGCTTCGAAGCGATTCGGCGAAAAATGGGCGCGTCCGTGGTTGGATCTGGCCCGCTACTCGGATTCCAACGGGTTTCAGGCCGATCAAATCCGCGAGATGTGGGCTTATCGCGACTGGGTGATCGATGCGCTGAACGCCGATATGCCGTTTGACCAATTCACGATCGAACAGGTCGCTGGCGACCTGCTGCCGGGGGCATCGACGCGGCAAAAAATTGCCACGGGCTTTCA
The DNA here is from genome assembly GCA_046582885.1 of Pirellulales bacterium. Lineage (GTDB taxonomy): Bacteria > Planctomycetota > Planctomycetia > Pirellulales > UBA7805 > JAYZEI01. Next base: position 15,863 of record JAYGDO010000279.1, read on the forward strand.
CCGTACGCCCACCTGCAATGTCGAAGCGGGGGTCGATCCCGAGGAGAACCGTACGAACCAAGTAATCGACCGCGTCAACACGACCGGCACGGTGTGGCTGGGCACAACGCTCGAATGCGCTCAGTGCCACAATCACAAATATGACCCGTTCACGCAGAAGGACTACTATCAGATTTTCGCGTTCTTCAACAACACGCCGCTGGAAGTCAGCAACGGAGGAAAAGGCGTTCAGTTCAATTTCTCCGGGCCGAAAATGGACATCCCGTTGTCGCCTGAACAGGCCAATCGCAGGGCCACCTTGCAACGGCAGCACGACGCATTGAGTGCGGAACTTGAGCGGGAGATTGCGGCGGTCGCGCAGCGGCAACCGGAGTGGGAACAGGCTGTTTTAGCGGCGGTCAAGCCCGCGGAAGTTCATCCGTTGGAGATCGGCGAGTTTAAGTCGTCGGGCGGTTCCTCGTCTGAAATCTTGCCGGACCGCTCCGTGCTTGTCGGCGGAAAATCTCCGGGCAAAGACACCTACACGGTGACGATCGATACGCAACTGACCGACATTACCGGATTCAAAATCGAAGCCTTGACGGATTCGTCACTGGAACAAAATGGGCCGGGCCGTGGAGATCGGCCTAATTTTGTTTTGAACGAAGTTACCGTCACCGCGCGGCCGGCCGGTGATGCCGGAAAAGGCGCCAAAAAGTTATCAATGCATTCGGCGGCAGCCGGGTTTTCGCAGAAGAATTGGGACGTGAAGGGTGCCTTTGACGGTAACCCGAAAACCGGCTGGGCCATAGCGCCTCAATTCGGCAAACCGCATTTCGCGACGGTGCAGCTGGACGCGGCGGTCGGATTTGACGGGGGGACGACATTCGTTTTCACCTTGATTCAGAATTACGGCCGCACGCGGACAATCGGCCGGTTGCGACTTTCGGTTTTGACCGGCGGCTCGACCGGAGAAGATACGCCGCCGGCGATCGCCGCCATCTTGCAGATCCCTGCGGAGAACCGCGACGAACAGGCCCGCCAAAAAGTGGGAGATTACTACCTCGCGCAGCAACCGGGCGTGAGGAAGTTGCGGTCGGAACTGGCAAAGTTGAAGGAGCAGATGGACGCCATACGGCCGCCCTCGACGTTGGTCATGGTCGAAAATGATCGGCCTCGCCTAACGAGTATTTTTAAGCGTGGAAACTTTTTGGACAAAGGACGTAGTGTGCAACCGGCGGTGCCTTCGGTATTGCACTCGCTACCCGAAAATTTTGAGCGGAACCGACTCGGTTTGGCCAGATGGCTCGTTTCGCCCGACAACCCGTTGGTCGCTCGCGTGACGGTGAATCGCTGGTGGGAGGAAATCTTCGGCCGCGGAATCGTGCGGACGTGCGAAGATTTTGGTCGTCAGGGCGACCGGCCTTCGCATCCCAAACTACTGGACTGGCTGTCCGTGGAACTGATGACCGGCGATTGGTCGACAAAGCGGCTGCTCAAATTGATGGTCACATCGGCCGCCTATCAGCAAACTGCGAAGATAACATCGGAACTGCTGGAACGGGATTTCGAAAACGTGCTGGTTGCCCGCGGGCCGCGCATCCGTCTGGCCGCCGAGGTAATTCGAGACAACGCTCTGCAGATTTCGGGATTGTTGTCCACGAAGATGTACGGGCCGCCCATTTATCCGCCGCAGCCGGCGGGGCTTTGGAACCAAACCGGCAGAAACGAACCGAAGTACGTCGTGGCCACCGACGAAAACCGATTCCGTCGGGGCATCTACGTCGTCTGGCGCCGCGCCGCGCCATATCCGAGCTTTGTTAATTTTGATGCGCCGGACAGGATGAAGTGCGTCGTTCAGCGTTCGCGTACCAATACGCCGCTGCAAGCGCTCACGCTGATGAACGACGAGGCCTATGTCGAAGCGGCGAAATCACTGGCCGCCCGCATCATCACGGACCGCCCGCAGGCCGGGCCGCGCGAGCGAATCGAATATGCTGGGAAGCTGTGCCTGGCACGGAAGCTGAGCGAAGCAGAAGCGAGTTTTTTGGAATCCATGTTGCGGGCGGAGATGGAGCATTTCAGGAGCAGCTCGGGTGCCGCCCAATCGCTGATTGGGGGCTTTAAGTTGCCGCAGGGACGTGAAACTCCCGGTGACCTTCAGCGGTGGGCGAGTTGGTTTTGCGTGGCAAACGTTTTGTTGAATTTGGATGAGACGATTACAAAATGACATTCGTTCTCGCTGATGGGGAGGGCGTGCAGAGACGCGTTTTGACAGGTCCCGGCAGTGGACAAGATTGTCGGCTGCGGTCGGACCTCCGCCTGCTGAGAGAGTAAGACGATGGACAGCACTCAGGCACAAACCTTGAATTTAACGCGTCGGCAGTTGCTTGGTCGGTCATGTGTCGGCCTCGGCAGCGCGGCGCTGGCTTCGTTGCTGTGCAAGGATTTGAGTGCTGCGCCGAAACTGGCCGACGATCCGCTTGCGCCGCGGGAGCCGCATTTTGCGGCGCCCGCGAAGAACGTGATCTTTCTGCACATGGTCGGCGCCCCGTCGCAACTGGAACTTTTTGACCACAAGCCATATCTCGTTAAACATGACGGCGAGAAGATGCCGGATGCCTTATGGGAAGACCTGCGGCTGGCTTTTGTCCGCAAACAACCGAATCTGCTGGGAACGCGGTTCAAATTTAAAAAGCACGGCGAGAGTGGTTTGGAACTGTCCGAGTTGTTGCCCCGGCTCGGCGAAGTGGCCGACGAAATTTGTCTGATCAAGTCGCTGCATACCGAACAGTTCAATCACGCGCCGGCCCAACTGATGATGCAGACCGGGTTCGGACTGTTCGGCCGGCCGTGCTTCGGTTCTTGGGTCAGTTACGGTTTGGGCACGGAAAATGAGAACCTGCCCAGCTTCGTCGTGATGAATACCGGCACCATCGCCGGCGCGGGCAACAGCTTGTGGGGGAGCGGATTCTTACCGTCGGTGTATCAGGGTGTCGAATTTCGCAGCAAAGGCGATCCGGTTTTTCATCTTTCGAACCCGAAGGGTGTCGACCCGGCGATGCGCGGCCGGATCGTCGGCGCGATTCAAAAACTCAATCAGTTGCAACTCGATGAAATTGGCGACCCGGAAATCAGCACTCGCATTCGGCAATACGAAATGGCCTTCCGCATGCAGACGGCCGTTCCCGAGTTAGTGGACACGCAGGGCGAGTCCAAAGAGACGCACGCCATGTACGGCACGCAACCGGGCAAGGCGAGCTTTGCAAACAACTGTTTGCTGGCGCGGCGGCTGATCGAACGCGGCGTGCGGTTCGTACAACTCTACGACCAGGGCTGGGATACGCACAGCGGTGTTTTCACGAACTTGCCGAAGCTTGCCAAACGCGTCGATCGGCCGATTGCCGCGCTGATCAAAGACCTCAAACAGCGGGGGCTGCTCGACGATACGCTCATTGTCTTCGGCGCGGAGTTCGGCCGTACGCCGATGATCCAAGGCGGTGCCGGCAAGGCCGCGGGCCGCGATCATCATAAGGACGCCTTTTCAATTTGGATGGCCGGTGGGGGCGTGAAGGGCGGTATGGCATACGGTGCGACCGACGATTTGGGGTTTCATGTGGCCAAAGATCCGATGCACGTCAACGATTTTCACGCGACGCTGTTGCATTTGCTTGGCCTGGACCACGAACGGCTGACGTATCGATACCAGGGACGAGATTTCCGGCTCACCGACGTGGCCGGCAAAGTCGTAAAAAAAATCATCGCCTGACACACCGTCGGTGTTTGCGGTCAGGTGCAGCCTGGGAACGAGGAGAAAACAAGTCGTTCGGCCAGGCGGATCGAAGGAGGAACGGTGACGAGATTTGCCACGGTTACTGTCGCATTGACCGCCTGCGGGCTGTTTTCCGCGAGTACGATCGCGGCGGATTGGAATCAGTGGCGAGGTCCGAATCGCGACGGTGTCGCGGCGGACGGGCCGGCGTTGCGGACTTCGCTGCCCGCGGACGGGCTCCGGCCGTTGTGGATCAGCAAGGAAAATATTTCCTCGGCGCGGGACGGCGGCTGGGCCAGTCCGGTTGTTTCCGCTGGCCGCGTTTACATCTTCTCCCACCGTCGCATCAAACTGGGCGAAGATGAATTGCCCCAGAAGAAGTTCCCCTACCTGCCGCCGGAAAAGCGCGTCGGCATGACACCGGCGGAATACGAAGAATACGAACGCAACCGCCGCGAAGAAGACTACCAGCGGGCGAAGCAGTACAAATTCGATGAAGTGGTCTATTGTTTGGACGCCGATTCCGGTGAAACGATATGGAAAAACGAGTGCGCCAGTGTCTACACGCGGTGGCCGCAGTCGGGCAGTCCCGCCGTAATCAATGGCCGCATTTACGTTTTAGGCGCGGCCCGCAACGCGCGGTGTCTCGATGTAAGGACAGGCGGCGATTTGTGGGTGACGAAACTTCCGGGGGAGTTTAAAGACGAGTATCTGCAATCGTCGATCGCCGTTGTAGATGGCGTGGCGGTCGTCATGTGCGGTTGGTTGTTTGGATTGGATGCGGAATCGGGAAAGATTATTTGGGAGAGCGAATCGAAATCCCAAAAGCAAATGCACACGAGCCCGGTTGTTTGGCGGAGTGATTCTGGCCCGCTAGTCATTGCAAATGTCGACGGCGGAAATACGGTTTGTGTCGAACCGCACACAGGCCGCGAGCGGTGGAGAGTCCGCACGCATGCCGGCCACAGTACGCCGGTCGTCGTTGGCGAGCGGTTGCTCACGTACGGCAGCAGCCGAAAATATGGTCTGAGGTGTTATGCAATGACCCCCGATGGTGTGGAAGAACTTTGGGTCTATCAAAAAAGCGCCGATTCGGGTTCCAGCCCTGTCGTCGTTGACGGTCACGTTTACGTTCAGGGCGAACGGCGACTGGCCTGCGTGTCGCTCGAAACGGGCAAGGCCGAATGGATGGCGATGCTTGACCTGGCCAAGCCTCGGTACGCATCGCTGGCGGCGGCGGACGGCAAAGTATTCTACGCCTGGGAAGGACTGTTGTGCTTTGCCGCCACTTCGAAATCGTTTCAGCCGTTGCTGAATGCCAAGTTCAACGAAGCGTGTCTGATGGCCGAGGAAAAAGCATTTCGCCGCATCTTGAAGATCGACGAAATCGAGAGCAGTCCGGACGGCCTGGCAAAAGCCGAGCGTGTCTGGCAAAACGCGGTTGGCAGACACGGTCCGCTCCGCTGCGCGTCGCCCGCGATTGCGGATGGAAGGATTTTCCTTAGGATGAAGAATAGCGTCGCCTGTTACGATCTGCGCGAGTCTCCATGAAATTCCTTCATGAACTTCGAACATTCATCATTTAGCGTTGAGCGTCGAATTCTCCGTGCGGCCGTGCTTGTCGTCATGTTGAGTGTGGCGGCGGGCCGTTATTCGGTCAGCGCGCGGACGTGGACGGACAACACGGCCGGCCGGAAGTTTGATGCGGAGTTTCTCGACTTCAAAGACGGTCGCGTGCACTTGAAGCTTCCGGGCGGTCAGTTGCGGTCAATTGGCATGACGAAACTCAGCAACGGGGATCAGGCTTTCGTACGCGAGTTGCTGAAAAAGAAGCGGGCCGAGCATCAATCCGACGGCGACAAACTGGCGAAACTCGAAGACCAACAGCAGCCGAATAAGTTTTGGGCCAGCGAGACGATCGAACCGGCAAAATACGAAACACGGCATTTCACCGTTTATACCGACGTGACCGTCTCCGAGGCGAAGTTTCTTGTGCAAAAACTGGAAACGGCCATCGCCAACATGGTTGCCTATTGGGGACGGGCGCCAAAAGGCAAGATCAAATGTTTTGTAGTTCGCGACTTAAGGAACTGGCCGCTCGATGCGCTTGATCCGGGCGGCGTCCGCAAGATATCTTCCAAAGAGGGTGTGACGCTGACGAGTACCCGGGGCCGAAATGTCGAGATTGGCGATCAAAAGGTTTTTAGGGTTTCCAAAGCCGAGGCGGTTGTCTATGCCTACGCCGACATCGGCATCGCACAGCACGAGTCTGTTCACGCCTATTGCGGACAGACGTTTGGTCAAACGGGCCCGACATGGTATTCCGAGGGCATGGCCGAGATGGGCCAGTACTGGGTCAAGGGCAGTCGTGCGGTGAACACGCCCGGGTTGGTCATCGATCTTTTTCGCGGCAACAAGCCGTTTTCGCGATATCGGCATAAAAATGCCATCGAGATCGTCAACGAGGAACAGATTACGGGCGACAGCTGGGAAAATTACACGCAGCGCTGGGCGCTCTGTCACATGCTCAATCACAATCTCAACTACTCGAAGCGGTTTCGTGCCATGGGCCAGGCGATCGTCGTTGGGCAAAAGATCAACTATCGTGACCTGTTCGGCGCGCGGGTGGATCAAATCGAATTCGAATTCAAGTTTTTTGTTGACCGCATCGATATTGGCTACCGCGTCGATTTGTGCAGTTGGGATTGGTCGAAGAAGTCGGCGCCGATCAAAGGCGAAACAACCAAGACGATGAAGGTCTTCGCCAACCGCGGTTGGCAGCCCACGGGCGTGACGCTCGAGCGTGGAAGGCGGTACGAGTATTTTACCGACGGCCAATGGGAGACAGGCGGTGGAGCTGCGGTTTCCGCCACCGGCGACGACAACGGCGATGGCACGTTGATCGCCGTGGTCATGAACGACTATGAGTTGGGCGAATCATTTGCCTTAGCGTCCAGCTTCACACTGACGGCGCCGGTCAGTGGCGATCTGTACGTCCGCTGTCAAGACGAATGGAACCGGCTCGAAGACAACAGCGGCAGTATTCAATTGAAATTCAAAGCGATTGCGGATGTTGCAGCGGGAGAATAGATGTCATGACGCGATTTGCATTAACGATGGTTGTGGTGTTTCTGCTCGACGGAGGTGCAATGGTTGCGAAAGATAAAACGCAGGATTCCGCCGTCGAAAACGCCATCGAAGCGGTTGGTGAGGAAATCAAGCGGAAACCCGACGACCCCGGGCTGCTTGCGCGACGCGGCGACCTTTATGCCTCGATCCGTCG
>JAYGDO010000162.1:0-4617 GCA_046582885.1 Pirellulales bacterium
TGGCGTTTCCATCTGATGTGGTATTGGACAGGGAGCCTCAGGGAAAAGCGTTGGTAGATTTCAAAAGGGAATCCCCTTCAAGAACTAGAATTGCGGAATGCAGGAACTGACGTCCGCCATCAGCGAAGAGCACTTCGTCCAGAAGAATTCGCGTGTCTGATCAAAACCGCTCGCAACAGCAAGCGGACCATCCAGTACTACGACGGGGAAACAAGGAGCAGAATCTACCTATTGTCCTTCCTCACAGGACTCCGCCGGGCCGAAATCGCTAGTCTGACTCCTGAGAGTTTTGACCTAAAGACAATTCCTCCGGGGAGGTGTCCGACCTGGGCGGGAATGACCAGACAATCGTTTGGCTGGAGCGGAGAAAAAAATTGCGAATAGTCAGTCCCGAGTTAGGCGGCGGTTGGGATGAAGCAGCCGTCAATTCGAACAGTTTTATCGGAATTCCAAAGTTTTGGTTTACCTATAAAAGTGGATGATTGGATCACCAAGCAGTTTTACAAGAGGTAGCCAAGGTGGCCGTCAATTAGCTGGCCCAATGGCGTTTAAATGAAAGGTCACGCCGGCGTGACTTTTGGAACCGAACTGACTACCCCCCAACTTTTGTACCAGGTTGAGTGAGAGAATCGGGGTCAAGAAAACGGCTGTACTCTTCCGGCTTCGGCTACGCCTTCGCCTCCAGAACACAGCCGAATTACCAACCCTGATTCTCTCACTCAACCTGGAACATAAATTGGGGGATGGTCAATAACTAAACGCTTGATGTTAGAATCACCTAAAGAATCTAGTGCCATTTCCACGTGCAATACCGTTCTGAATTGTCACAAACCACATCTTTGAATTGGAGTTGAAGCCTTGGCAGCGGCAAGTTCTTCATGCGCTTTGGCGATGGACTGGCAACCGCCATGGCGGAACTCATTGAAAAGCAATACCCACAGTGTCACGTCCGACCAATGTGATTTGGTGTAAGCCACGGAAACAGATGCCATGAGCCAACTCGTGTTACGAATCCTCATCGTACTTCACTTGGTTAATGTGTGCGGTCGCGCTGGGTTGGCGGCGGAATCAGATTCGAATGTTGACACGATCGAATTCAATCGGGACGTTCGCCCAATTCTGTCGGACAAGTGTTTTCATTGCCATGGTCCCGATGCTGCGAAGCGCGAGGCTGATTTAAGACTCGACAAGGAAGCGGGAGCACTAGCCGACCTTGGCGGCTATTCGGCAGTCGTGCCAGGTCGAATCGAAAGCAGCCAGTTAATCGCGCGCATCACTCACACTGACCCTGGCGAACGAATGCCGCCGGTTGACTCTGGGCGTTCGCTGAGCAGCAACCAAATCAAACTGTTGAAACGCTGGATCGAACAGGGTGCGAAGTGGCAAAAACACTGGTCGTTCATCCCGGCCAACGCGCCCACGCGGCCGCAAGTTCGGGCGGCGGACTGGCCGCAGAATCCGATTGATTGGTTTGTGCTCGCTCAACTGGAACGTGCCGGCTTGAAGCCATCGCGGCGAGCCGAGAAAACAACACTCATTCGACGCGTCACGTTTGATCTGACCGGGCTGCCGCCGACCCTGGCTGAGATCGATGCTTTTGTCACGGACGAATCTTCTGACGCATTTGAAAATGTGGTGGATCGACTTCTCGAATCCCAACACTATGGCGAAAGGATGACGATGCAGTGGCTTGATGCTGCTCGATACGCCGACTCCCACGGCTATAGCCTCGACCGACGTCGGGTGATGTGGCCGTGGCGCGATTGGGTGATCTGGGCTTACAACCAAAATATGCCCTTTGATCAGTTTACGATTGAGCAACTCTCCGGCGACCTGCTACCGGACGCAACAACGGCTCAGAAAATCGCCACCGGATTTAATCGCAATCATCCGATTCAAAGTGAAGGTGGCGTCATCAATGAAGAGTATCGCGTCGAAACTGTTGTGGATCGAGTGGAAACAACGTCGGCCGTGTTTCTCGGCCTGACGATGGGGTGTTGCCGCTGCCACGACCACAAGTACGAACCGATCACACAACAGGAATTCTACCGTTTCTTCGCGTTCTTCAATAACGTGCCCGAATCCGCGCACGTTGGAAACTCAGACAACCAGGCTGATCGTCCCTTCATTAGCGCCCCTTCGGTGCTTGCGGACATTCAGCGTAGGCAGTACCAGCAAGAAATCACCCGCCTTAAACAGGAGCTAGAAAAGCAAACAGTATCCGCGTCTAAGCCGCGGGAACGAGTTTGGATCGACGAAGCGATTCCTAAAGGCGCACAGTCGTTAGGCAACCTTAGCGGCGAACAGGAGTTCAAGTTCGTTTCGAAGCCGGATCATCCTGTGTTCAGCGGCGAGCGATCATCGACGCGCACTTCTAAGGGACTCGGTCAACATCTGATCCAAAATGCCAATCCTGGGTTCCCCGTTGGCCAAAATGCGACATTGTTTACTTATGTCTACCTCGATCCTGATAATCCACCAAAAGAAATCATGCTGCAGTGGCACGACGGTCAAGGCTGGGAACACCGTGCCTACTGGGGCGGAAATCATATTCCATGGGGTAAAGACAAATCGCCCAGCCGCAAACGAATCGGGCCGCTTCCCAAAGCGGGGCAATGGACGCGACTCGAGATTGACGCGGCAGAAGTCGGTTTAAATGCAGGTGCGCAGTTGGCCGGTTGGGCATTCACGCAATTCGACGGCACGGTTTACTGGGACAAGAGCGGCATTGTGGACGTAACGCCCTCTCCCTTGACGACTCGACTGGGCGAACTCAAAGCCAGCTTGGCGAACTTGGGAAAATCGAAGCCAACCGCGATGGTCATGGCGGAGACGACACCAGCCAGAAAAACATTCGTCCTTGCTCGCGGTCAGTACGATCAACCGACTGATGTGGAAGTAACCGCTGGACTGCCCGCCGTGCTGGGCGCGCTACCGAAAGATGCAAAACCGAATCGGCTGGCGTTGGCTCGATGGTTGATTGATCCGTCGAACCCATTAACCGCCCGCGTGGCGGTTAACCGATACTGGCAGATGTACTTCGGAACGGGCCTCGTAAAAACGCCCGAGGATTTTGGTACTCAAGGTGAGCCGCCAAGCCATCCGCAACTCCTTGATTGGTTGGCCATCGAGTTTGTTCGCTCCAGTTGGAACGTCAAAGCGATGCAAAAGTTGATCGTCATGTCGGCGACGTATCAACAATCCTCGAAAGTAACCTCGAAATTGTTGCAAGCCGATCCCAACAATCAGTTGCTGGCTCGCGGTCCCCGTTTTCGATTCCCAGCGGAATTGATCCGCGACAACGCATTGGCCGTCAGCGGACTTCTGGTCAATCGACTGGGCGGCGCGAGTGTGCGGCCCTACCAGCCGCCTGGATTGTGGGATGACGTCGTGTATCAAAACGTGCCCCGTTTCCAACAAGACCACGGCGACAAGCTTTATCGACGCAGTATGTACACCTACTGGAAACGTTCCGTGCCACCTCCGAACCTGCAAGCCTTTGACGCGCCGTCGCGCGAGGCCTGTGTGCTAACGCGGTCCCGTACAAACACGCCGCTCGCGGCCTTAGTCTTGATGAATGATCCAACGTTTGTCGAAGCGTCGCGCAAACTGGCCGAACGGGCCATGACCGAATGTGATGCGCCTGCCAACGCTCGATTGACATTCCTGTTTCGACAAACGACCGGACGACCTCCAGCGAAAAATGAACTTGAGCGATTACAGACGACATGGTCGGAGTTGGTGGCTGACTATCGCGAGGATCAAGCGGCGGCAGAGAAATTAATGCATGTCGGTGAGTCCAAATACAACGCAAGTTTGGACCTCGCCGAACTGGCGGCATACACCGGAATCGCAAATGCCCTGTTAGGAATCGACGAGACCATCACGAAAAACTGAGCAAGGGCGTGACCATGAATCAAGAATTCAGTTTGTCGATGACTCGCCGACAGTTGCTCGCCCGAACCAGCACTGGCATTGGCTCAGTAGCTCTCGCGTCGCTGTTGAACACCAACCTGTTTGCCAATCCAGCTGGCGACCGTCAACGCGTAGGTGGATTGTCAGGATTTCCAAACTTCGCGCCGAAGGCGAAACGTGTCATCTATCTGTTTCAAAGCGGAGCCCCGTCGCAATTCGAGCTCCTCGATCACAAACCATTGCTTGAAAAACTACATGGCCAGCAGTTGAAGCCGGATTTCTTTAATGGGCAACGCCAGACAGGAATGACCGCCCGGCAGAACAAGCAGGTATGCAAATCGATCTATTCGTTCTCCAAAAACGGTCAAAGTGGTGCCGAAATCAGTGAATTGCTGCCGCACCTGGGCCGCGTGGCTGACAATCTTTGCATCGTGCGAACAGTTCAAACGCAAGCGATCAATCACGATCCAGCAATCACATTTTTCCAAACTGGATTCCAACAAGCGGGACGACCAAGTGTGGGTGCCTGGGCCAGCTATGGCCTGGGCAGCGAGAATGCTAATCTGCCCGCTTATGTCGTCATGATCTCGCAAGGCAGCGGCAAGCGTGACTCGCAGGCGTTGTACGGTCGGCTTTGGGGAAGCGGTTTTCTGCCGTCGGCGCACCAAGGAGTGAAGTTTCGCTAGATCGGAAGAGCACACG
>JAYGDO010000287.1:0-8611 GCA_046582885.1 Pirellulales bacterium
GGCCGCGGCCGACGACCGCTCTACAATCTCGCCGGGCGAACTTCGGTCATAAACGGTCAAATCGCCCAACTGGGCAAACGACTCCCAACTGATATCGCCCGGATTGAGCGTATAACCGTCAAGAATCACGATGCGGTCGGCCATGTTGGTTCCACCGTTGTTCCTAGGCGGTCATTTTTTCATTTCTTCCCCATTTTTTCACCCCTCCTCGGCTCGCTTCCCGTCAAAAATCCGCCGTGACGTTGTGAAACGGCAATTTCCACCAGCGGGCTATACTTTTACGAGAAGGCGTAAATTGTGGCATAAGGGAAAGCAATGCAGTCGGACCAGTTTCAGCTTCACGGCGATATCGAATCTAGGCATTGGTGGTTTGTCGCCAGGCGGCGGATCATCGGCGACCTGATTCAGCGGATATTGCCGCCGCACGGAGATGGTACCCGTGAGAGGTCGTTGATCATTGACGTCGGCTGCGGTACGGGCGCGAATTTGGCGGCGCTGGCCGCAGACTATCGCTGCATCGGCATCGACACGTCGGAGGAGGCTGTGCGGCTGGCGAGCGAAAGGTTCCCCGCAGTCGAGTTTCGTCACGGTCGTGCGCCGGATGATCTGGCGGACTGCATCCAAGACGCCCAACTGATCATGCTGAACGACGTGCTCGAACACGTGCCGGACGACTTTCAGTTGCTTTCAAGTATTCTTGCCGCTGCGCGGACCGGTACACGGTTTCTACTAACCGTGCCAGCCGACATGGCGTTGTGGAGCGTCCATGACGAGAGTTTTGGCCACTACCGGCGATACGACATGGCTCGGTTTGCTAGGATTTGGCAGGACTTGCCCGTCGAACCTTTGTTGCTCAGCTATTTCAATTCGCGGCTGTACCCTGTGGTGCGGACGATTCGTACTTGGAATCGCCGTCGGGGGAAATCGAGTGGCCGAGTGGGAACGGACTTTACGATTCCGTCGCCGGCAACGAACCGTGCGTTGGCGGCGTGTTTCGCGGGCGAACGTCATCGACTCGGGCGGTTGATCGAGAAAGGCACAGGTCGCGGCTATCGTCGCGGTGTGAGCCTGATCACGATTCTCAGGCGTGAGGATGGACATGTTTCGATCCGTACAAAGCCCGACGATATTGCGGCAGATTACTTCGACCCGGAGTCGAAGGAAACGCTAGATACTGCAGTTGGCGTAGCGGTCGATGGTGGCCGGTCGCAACCGGCCGAAGTCGCGCATTAAACGGGCCAAATGCCGCCGAGAACTACGGCAACACCAAGATCGCCGCCAACACGACGATCGGAATTGCGGAAATCCAGGCCGAGACCCAAATCACTTGCCGCGGGACGGGCTGGCGGCGTAGCTTCAGGACCACGGGCAGCATGGCGATGCCGGTCAGCCCGCTCACACAACCGCTAACAAGCAGAAACCGGCCGAGCAACTTGGTTGCTGATGACGAATCGGTCAGCCATCCAAGGGCTTCGGCCACTAGTCCGCCGAGCAGGCACAGCAACGTCGTCAACGTGCACATCGTCCAGGCGACCGTCACAACTTCGGCGCTGCGCAATTCGATTGAATCGTTTTGCGGTTGTTTTTTCGCCGGTGATTTTTTCTTGCGTGCCATAGTACCGGGTTTCGCAAAAACTGCAAATAAAACGTGGGTGGTCGGAACGAGTTCGACTGCCCAAGGATAGCAGATTTAGACGATCCCGCGGCGCTCCCCGGACAAATCGACACCGCAGCGATATCGCCAGTCCGTAAAAGTCACGGTCCGTAATAGTCACGGTGATCCGGCAACCAAAGTTTCGACTGAAAACCACTTTTGCTCCGGCCACATATCCGGCGGCGTCTCCTGCCGCCGTGGATGCCGGCGGACAGACATTCGCATCCGTCGCAAACCCACCGCGAATTATTGCGAATGTTCGGAGATCAGTTTGCGGAACTGGCCGAACAAGTAGCTGCTGTCGTGCGGTCCGGCGGAAGCTTCCGGGTGATACTGTACGCTGAACGCGGCCGCCTCCCGGTGCCGGACACCTTCAATCGTGCCGTCGTTTAGATTGCGGTGGGTCACTTCTAGATGATCGGGCAGCGTGTTTTCGTCTACCGCGAATCCGTGATTTTGCGAGGTAATTTCAACCGTCCCGTGGTCGATCGCTTGAACTGGTTGATTGGCGCCGCGATGTCCGAACTTCAATTTAAACGTCCGCGCTCCGCAGGCGAGCGATAGCAACTGGTGCCCCAGGCAAATGCCAAAGACGGGTGTTTTGCCGAGCAACGATTGAATTGTTTCAATGGCGTACGAAATCGGTTCCGGGTCGCCAGGGCCGTTTGACAGAAAAACCCCACTGGGCTCGTGTGCCAGCACCTCGTCGGCCGTGGCGGAGCCGGGCAAGACTGTTACGCGAAACCCCTGATTCAGCAGATGGCGAGGAATGTTCCACTTCATGCCGTAGTCCAGCGCGACGACATGAGGCCGATTACCGTTGTGTGAACCGCAGTCCGCCGGCGGTTCGCCATCCAGCTTGGCCCAGTGACTGAGCGGCTCATTCCAATCCCTCGCCGCTGCTGGCATCACCTCACGCACTAGGTCGCGACCGACCAAACCGGGGCTGGCCTTGGCCTTTTCGACCAACCGGTCGTTGTCCAAATCTTCCGTCGAGAGGATGCCTTTCATCGCGCCGTGGATACGGGTGCGACGAACCAACGCGCGGGTGTCGATTCCCTCGATCGCTACGACTCCCCAACGCTGCAGATACGTTCTAAGATCGCCCGTCGAGCGAAAATTGCTTTTCAATCGACTGTTTTCCCGCACGACAAAGCCAGCCAAATGCGGATGCTCGCTCTCCAGGTCCTCGTCATTGACGCCGTAGTTGCCGATCAGCGGGTACGTCATCGTGACGATCTGGCCGCGGTAGCTCGGATCGGTCAGGATCTCTTGGTAGCCGGTCATCGAGGTGTTGAAGCAGACCTCGCCGTCCACTTCGCCGGCGGCACCAAACGAAGTCCCGGAATAGACGGTCCCGTCTTCCAAAGCGAGTTTCGCGACCTGCGTCACAATTTGGCCTCAAAGGAGATTGCGGATGAGAAGATGTTAAAGCGTGCGGTTTGTAGTGTCTGGTCGGTGCGGCATCGAGGATCTTTTAGTACTCGGAGTCCAACGATCTTTGAAACTTAAAGTTGCTATCACTGGTTGCCCGATACTCGTAATACGGCTGTGGGTCTCCGAGTTGACCACATTGGGAAATTCGGACAGCCAAATTTGGGAGGGTTCCTGTCCCGGCGAGCAGGAACTCTCTTTTTTTTTGCGCCAGGCGATCCAATCGTCTTCGGGCCGTGCAGCGTCGGCGAGGAAATCAGCTCGTCAGCCCTTGAAATCGGACGTACGCCCCAGAAATACCTCTTGGGGAAGTATAAGCGGCCGCGATTCTCTGACCTACCCCGCCCGCAGGCCGCGATCAACTTGATCCTGGTCGCGCAGGTACACGGCCAGTGTCGATTCGAACATCTCGCTGCTGATCGTCCAGACGGGATTCTCGTCCGTGAATGCATTGCAATGCGCGACGAACAGGCGGTACAGAAATTTGAACAAATGCCTCGGCACCCGGAGCGATCGGAACGCTTCGATCAATCGACGCTCACTGACCGAATCGCCAAACAGACTGCTTAACGCCGGCTGTTGTCCGTCGGCCGTGCATGCCTTGATCCGCGCGGCGGTCACGTCGAATAGTGCCTCGCCCGTCCATTCCAACGACGGGACCATGTTTTGCTTGTCCAGGCGAGCGCGTTGAAAAAACTCCCGGTCCTCCCGATCGAGGAATTGCTCCAGTTCGATTGGCAACAGCAGTTTGAACCCCAGGCCGGGATGCTTGAGGAATTTATTATCCAGCAGCGGCCAGAGAAATTGCTGCATGGCTTCTGCTTGGCCGTTGATCAAGTGCGGTTCGTCAACGCGGTCCACCAGAATAATGATGCCGGAAAACCCCAACGTCTTAAGGATGCCCTGCAGCTTCAGCAGCAATTCGTAGCGGTCGTCGGTGCGTTCTTTGTCCGGCAGCGGCTGGCCGCCGATCTGGGCCGGCGAAAACTGTGTGAGGACTTTGCGGAGTTGCTTGGTTTCACGATTTCCAACCCGCAATCGCCGCACGATACGTCGCGCTTTCCAGAACCACTTCCAGGTTCGTGCGATCATGGGGAGCCAGCCCAACGCAATGAAGGCGTAGGTCCAGAACGACCTCAGTGATTCCCACCAATCTTGTCCGACGATGACGCCTGCAACCAGCAGCGTCATCGCAATACCGACCGCCGGCGGCCAGTGCATCAGAAATGTGCGAAACTTCAGCCGTCGCCGCAGCCGATGCCAGCGGCCTTGAAATGTTTCGGCCATCGAATGGTCGTAACAGGCGGCCAACAGTAGCAAATCACGCGATTGGTGCCGATCAAGCCGATCGATGTCTCCTGCGTGGACAATACCGGCGACGCCGGACGGTTGTTTCACGTCGAGCACTCGATCGACGAGGCTGGTGACGGCCAGCGACAAAATCGAGTCCATATGGTCCCACAGCTTCCATTCAGCCAGTGCCCGGCGCGGTTTGCGGCGGCTGCCTCCGAGCGTCTCTCGAAACCGATCAAGAAAAGGATTGAAGTCGTCGTAGTCGACGACAAACACGCGTTCGCCATCGTGTTTGCTGTTGAACTGCTGCAAATGTGCGAGAATCTGCAGCCGCATCGCCGTTTTTCCCGATCCCTTTTCGCCGAAGACCAGCGACGTGGCTGGTTCGGATGGGTCACCGTAGACCTTGTCCCAGGTCGGGTGGTAGATGCGGTTGAGGCAGTGATCTTTGAAGACGGGATCGGTCTGCGCGTCTTCCTCAGCAAATGGGTTGGAATTGATCCCGTGATGATCGAGAAATTGTTGGACGTTCATTGCGAGCTTCCCCGACGTGGCCGGTCGCGATCAAGCGACGGCCCGCCTAGAGAAGTTTACCTTTTTCTTTGGCCTAATAGGGCGATGCTTGTGTGGGCCAGCCCGTTCCCACCCCGCCTCCACCGCCAAACTTGGGAAAAGTTTGGCTGGCGGCCCGCCAATCAGGCCAACCTTCCCGCCAAACGAGTGAATCGGCCGCCACGCGGCCTTCGTTGATCCATTGCTGCATGATATCGCCGGTTGCGGGGCCGAATTGGCCGCCCGATGCTGGGCGAACGTACCAAACCGCCTGCGGTGCCTCGGCAATTGGATCCGGCATGGCCGGCATCCCGGCCGCAGGATGAGCAGCGGCAGCAGTCGCTGGCGCGACCGGCGCGGCGGCCGGATGTGCGGTCGCCGGAGTCGGTTGCTGGGCGGGCAAGGGTTGGGCGGGCAGGGGCTGATTTCCACCAACCGGCTGGGCCATCGGCACTTGGCCCTGAGCGGTGGCGTTAACGGGCTGGGCAACTGGTGCAGGTTGCGCCGTCGGGGCGGCATTTGCTGGACCAGTGACGGGAACCGCCTTTGGCGCGTTGGGATCGGCCTGCTCCGGTTCAACCGGTTTCTCTTTCCCGCTGTCGCGGGTTGAATCCAGCGGAATATCGACTTTTGCGCCGCAGTGAGGGCAGATACCGCGTTTTCCGGCCAAAAACGATTTGACGTTCAGCTTGTGGCCGTTGGGACAGTAAAAGCGTATGCCCATCTTGCAAACATGCGTGGCGATTCGCCCGCACTCCCCCCTGATTACGCTCACCCATTTGAAGCCGCATGCCCTAAGGCCCACGCGACGCGACCACACAATGGTATTATACTAACGCCCGGATCAGCGGAAAAGTATAAGGTTTTTTGTTCCGAGATAGCATTCGCCCGACGCCCGGCCTCAGATGCTGGCTCGGTTCTCGCCACCCGGGAGGGTGGCTGGGCTTTAAACGAAACGTGCTCCCGAACTGAAAGGCCCGTTCAATGGAAGATCGCGAACAAGAAGGACCGGCCGACATCGCCTTGGTGGGCGACCTGACGGAAAGTGAATCGGACGTCGCGGATCGGTTGCTCGGCGTCGAGCCGGGTGGACAATGCACGCTGTATTTCGATTGCCCCGGGGGCAGCCCCTATTCGGCCGTTGCGCTAACATCAATTATTCTGCTGCGCAAATTGGATGTGACGGGCGTTGTTGCCGGCGAGTGTTCGTCGGCCGCCGTCTGGCCATTTGCCGCTTGCACTCGACGGGTTGTGACGAAATACAGCGTGCTCTTGTTTCACCCGATGAAATGGCAAAGTGAAGAACACGTAGGTCTGGCGGAAGCTGCCGAATGGGCGCGACATTTCGGAGAACTAGAGGACGACATGGACGTTTTTCTGGCGGAGTTGTTCGGATGTCCGCGCGAGAAAATCGATCAATGGATGCGGCCTGGCCACTATGTAACGGGTGAAGAGTTGGCAGACGCCGGGCTGGCGGAACTGGTGCCGCTCAATGCGTTGACCCCACCTCGCAAGTAGGGCTGTATTCATTCCGTTCCAGTCCGCTAGGCAAACGGAGTGGGGCCCCGTCCCCGGTCTACGACGAATGCTACTTGTATCCCTCGTGGCAGGCACTGCAAGTTTTGCTCAATTCACCGGTCGCCCGCTGCGCCTCCGCCAGGTTGTTGTCCTGGGCCGCTTGGCGAACATCGAGCGCGTTGCGCTGCATTTGTTTGCAGAAGGCAAGATAGTCGTCGTCGTCGTAGTATTCAAACTCTCCCTTTTGGATGATCTCGCTCAGCGAAGCGATGATCTCGGCCTCGAAGACAATATTTTCGCGGTTGCGATCGAATTCAGTTTGGTTGGCTGTCCACTGTTTCATCCGTTCGTCCTGGGCCATCTTAAATCGCTTCATGATCGCCCGCCGTTCGCAGATTTCGCTCCAGAGGAACTCAACTTCACCGGGTTCGAATTCGACTTTCTCGCCGTTGACCAGCAAATCCAAATCGTCGCTGCGGGCTCTTGATTCTTTGAACGTGTTGTTGTCCGCCGCTTTCGCATTACGCGCGGCGCGTGCAAACGCATCGCGCGCCCCGGACGCCACCTCTTTCCAGCGCACGTCGCCGGGATACTCGGCCGCGATACCGAACATGGCGGCGACAATTCCATAGTGTTCTCGCAGCTTACGGTTGCCGCCACCTTTAAAAACGCCGGGCGATTTCGTTGATTCGGCCGCCGCCAAACGATAGGACTTGATTTCATCGGCTACGCCGCTGCTGCTAATCAACCGTGACCAACCGTCTCCTCCCGAGTTTGGCCCGGCAACTTCTGGGCCGCTGCCGTCGACCGAAGTGGTGCCGTTGGTCGGTTTGTTTCCGCTCAATTTCGGGCGTTCGCCCCGCAGCAAGGTGACCGGGTCTTTGCCAAACAGGCGGTTGGTTTCGTCGTCAAACGTTTTTGGCGGGGAAACACGCGGCGGACGAGGAATTTTTTTCTGCGCCACGGCGAGTGTCGTCAACAGTGAAACGACCGCCAGCAGCGTGGCGGCCCGAAATGGGCGTCTTACGGTCATGTCCGCATTATCGCGGTTGATGGCTGTTTGCTCAACTATTTGTGTTTACCCCGCTTAACTTTCCTCCAGCGGCCGAGTCGTGTCAGGACCATGAACCACCCATTTCCGTTGGATCGCGGTTGGAACGCGAGGGTCTATGTTAATGTCAAAAATCTGTATGCAAAAGCCTTGTTGGCCATTAAGCGTTTGATCATAATGATTTGCGTGGATGAAAGGGCACAGGATGTTTGACAGATGGGGCTTTTTTGATAAGCTCTGGCGTGCTTCAGCGGCCCCGTTTTTGTTGCCTTCCTTGGGACCGCGAGTTTGACCTGCCTGCGGTTATTAAAAGGTGGTGGTAACCCGGTCGCAAGTGTCGGAAAATTATTCCCACAACCATCATAGGGGAGTACGTGGTGGCTAGTTTTAAACATCAGGGACGGTGGACGAGGTTTGTTTGCCGTGATTTCGTGCTCGCTCTCTTCGGACTGGGGTTGCTGGCTTTGCTGGGGGTGGATGTCGCGGGTGATGACGCCACGCCGAAGCCAAAGGGCCTCGGAGACCCCGGCCAGTTGCAATCGATTTCGATTGACACCGGCCGTCTTGAAGACGGGACGTTTCTGCTGTCTGGCCGCGATGCCGCGCAACAGTTGATCGTCACGGGCAAGTATGCCACGGGACAAGTTCGGGACCTCACGCGTGATGCCCAGTATTCGGTCTCTCCCGAAGGCATCGTTTCGATTACCAAGGATGGCTATGTCGCGCCCGTGGGCGAAGGCGAAGCGGCCGTTCACATCAAATCCGGCCCAGGTCCGGACGCCACGCTGAAAGTGCTGGTGACGAATTTGGTCAAAGACACGCCCGTCAATTTTCCGAACCAAGTCACGCCTGTCTTTACGAAATACTCGTGCAACGGGGGTGGCTGCCACGGCAAGTCGGGCGGCCAGAACGGATTCGCTCTGTCGCTGTTGGGATTTGAGCCGCAGGAGGATTTCGAATACCTGGTCCGCGAAGCCCGCGGGCGGCGGCTGTTCCCGGCGGCGCCGGATCGCAGCTTGCTGCTGCGCAAAATTTCAGGTCGCGTGCCGCATGGCGGCGGCCACCGGATTGATGTCGGTTCGCCCGCGTATAACATTATCCGCCGTTGG